>JAQBOU010000136.1 GCA_028287865.1 Mucilaginibacter sp.
ACAATGCATTGGTAATGATTGACGAGAGCCATTGCTCGGGTTTTATGGGCAAAACCGGCCGGGGCACGCACGAGCATCATAATGTAATGGGTAAGATAGATATTATCACAGGTACCCTCGGCAAAGCACTTGGAGGTGCATCGGGCGGATTTACTTCGGGCCGTAAAGAGATAATCGATATGCTGCGCCAGCGTTCGCGCCCGTATTTATTCTCCAATACGCTTGCCCCTTCCATTACCGGGGCGTCTATCGCTGTATTGAATATGCTGAGCGAAACCACCAACCTCCGCGATAAGCTGGAAAAAAACACCCAATATTTTCGCGAGAAAATGACCGCTGCCGGCTTTGACATTAAGCCGGGCGTTCATCCTATTGTTCCGGTGATGTTGTATGATGCCAAACTTGCGCAGGAGTTTGCCGCAAAAATGCTGGATGAAGGCATTTATGTGATCGGGTTCTACTATCCGGTAGTTCCGCAAGGCAAAGCGAGGATAAGGGTACAGATCTCAGCGGCACATGAGATGGAACACCTGGATAAGGCTATTACTGCATTTACAAAGGTTGGAAAAGAACTGGGAGTGCTTAAATAATACGTATAGATTTTTTATATTTGTACGTATAAAGAAAAGTGTTATGGCAACTTCAAAACTAACTTTAAGCGTCAAGTCGGATACAATTGAAAGGGCTAAGGAATATGCCCGGCGCAATCATACAAGTTTATCAAAAGTAGTTCAAAACCTGTTAGATGACATTTCGAAAAAGGAAATCAAGACAGATCCTTTGCTTGAAAAATTTAAGGATGACGAAATATCACCAAAAATTCTTGCTTTAACAGGAATTTTAAAAGGTAAGTATCCTGATGATGTTGATTACAGAGAGGCTTATAGAGAACATTTAGCAAGCAAACATGGCCTCTAAACTATTTGTTGATAGCGATATTTTACTTGATTTATTCTTAGTAAGACAGCCTCACTATTCATATACTCAAAGATTATTACTTCTTTCAGAAAGAAAAAAGATAGATTTATTTACGTCTTCTGTAATTATTAATAACCTATACTACTTTATAGCCAGGGACAAAGACAAACAAATCGCCAAACAATCATTAAATATTTTAATTGATATTTGTAAAGTTTTACCCATTGACGAAAGCGTTGTGAAATTGGCTCTTGAAAGTGAATTTAATGATTTTGAAGATGCACTTCAATATTTTACAGCTATAGAATTTAATTGCGAAAAAATCATAACGCGCAATCTGAAACATTATAAAAAATCCACTATACCGGTTTTAACAGCCGAACAATTTTTAAGAACACTATAATGCAAGCTCAACTAGATCAATATACCGCCGAGATCAACGCTTTTTCACCTGCCAATGCCGATGAACTGGAAACCTTCCGTATTAAATTTTTAGGCACTAAAGGAATTATAAAAGACCTGTTTGAGCAGTTTAAAAAATGTAGGCCCGGAAGAAAAGCGCACCTTCGGAAAAGTGCTCAATCAATTTAAGCAACTGGCCGAAGCAAAATATAATGAGTTAAAAGAAACCTTCAACTCCCAACTTACAACTCACAACTCACAACTCGACCTAACCTTACCCGGTGATGGTTTTACCGTTGGCTCACGTCACCCGCTGTCGTTGATCCGTACAGAGATCATTGATATTTTTAAAAGATTAGGTTTCGTAGTTGCCGAGGGGCCTGAGATTGAAGACGACTGGCATAATTTCTCAGCGTTGAATTTCCCCGAAGAACACCCTGCGCGGGATATGCAGGACACCTTCTTTATTAAAAAAAATAACGGCAGGGACGATATCGCCTTGCGTACCCACACATCGTCGGTACAGGTGCGGATGATGGAAAACGGCAAACCGCCGTTCAGGGCTATTATGCCGGGCAGGGTTTACCGTAACGAAGCTATATCAGCGCGTGCGCACTGCTTTTTTCACCAGGTAGAAGGCTTGTATATTGATGAAAACGTATCCTTCTCTGACCTTAAACAAACCCTTTACCATTTTGTACAGGAACTTTACGGCGAAGACACCAAAGTACGTTTCAGGCCCTCCTATTTTCCGTTCACCGAGCCATCTGCCGAAATGGATATTTCCTGTACCATTTGCAAAGGGGCTGGTTGCAACATGTGCAAGTATACCGGGTGGGTTGAAATTTTAGGCTGCGGCATGGTTGACCCTAACGTGCTCGAAAATTGCGGCATTGATAATACCAAATTTACCGGCTTCGCATTTGGGATGGGTATAGAAAGAATTGCCAACTTAAAATATGTTATACGTGATCTGCGTTTATTCTCTGAAAACGACGTTCGTTTTTTGAAGCAATTCCAGGCAGAGATCATATGAAGAAATTAGTACTATTGATTATTATAGGTGTAACCGGCCTTTCATGCGGCAAAAGCGGCGATGTTATTCCCAGTGTAGCCGTCAATTTCCAGGCGGCCTTAACCGACCCGCGTTTAAGCGCGCTAAATACCTATGGTGGCTCAGTTTTAATTAGTGGCTATGGTGTAGCCGGCTTAATTCTTTACCGCGAAGCGGACGGCAGTTACGCAGCTTACGACCGTTGCAGCAGCTATATGCCACAAAACCGTTGCGCAGTAACCCTTGATGCGGGTGGGTTTACGGTTACCGATCCATGCAGCGGGGCTAAATTCTCATTAATAGACGGAACCCCTGTAAAAGCGCCCGCAACAACATCACTCAGATCGTATAGTATAAATGTGAGTAATTTTGAGATATTTGTATCGAATTGATACATGGAAGCCGATAAAATAAAAGATAGTATTAAAAGAGCCGCACAGGACCTGTTCCGTAAATTCGGTTATCATAAAACCAGCGTTAACGAAATTGCAAAGAAGGCCAAAATCGCTAAAGCCACGATTTACAAGTATTTCAACAGTAAAGAGGATGTTTTACACTCCCTGCTGATGGACTATATAAAGGCGAGCGTTGATGACCTGATCCACAGCCATACTCCCGAAATGGACGAGGAAGCACATTTAAATGTCCTTATCATGAAAACCTGCCGACTCAGTTATACGGTTTGCAATGAGTTTATCGGCTGGGATTTTATCCGCGAATCAACCAACTCACAGGATTTTTTGAAAAATCTTTCCAATGAGCTGGAAGAAATGCTGGTAAGTGCTTTTTCCCAATTAAGCGATCTGCGCAAACAGGAAAATTACCTGCAACGACTACGCTTCTTAATCAAATGCAGCAAAAGCATCGTATTCAGCTTTGCATTTACCTCGGTAAGCGACTCGGACGTGCGTAAAAACTTTGTGTCGTTTCAAAAAGAGATCCTGCCTTACCTGGTGAAAGCGGCGATTACCATTTGATGTTTTAATTTCGGAATTCGGATGTTCGATTTCGGATTTAATTTGGATTTACTTGCAATTCAATAAACAGCTTTAACACTCAGTCCTAATCCGGTCCCTTTTTTAATCCAGGGATACTGGCTCGCTTGCCTTACATAAGTATGGCCAAAAACCATAGCCGCAACTGCGCAATTGCCGCCAGTTGCAGGTTGTGCCTCAATCCATTCTAATGTTATTAAACAATTTCTGTTTAGGTAAACATTATATTTAGAAAGATCAAATGTCATCTTCCCTGTTTGCTTATCTTCAATTTGAATAATTATGTTATCACTTAAAATATTATTGCCAGGTTTATCTCCAATTAAATCATAGACATTAACCCTAAGCGTTAAATGCTTGAAAGAGTTTTTTATGATTAAAAAACTTATGCTCTCTATGTTTGTGCCTGGATGCCTGATAGGTATAATAATTCCTGCTTGCCCGCCTAATTGATTTGAATTAAAACTCACCCCAAATAATGTTGAATTTTTTTCATAACCTAAAATTTCAACATTAGCCTTTTTTGCTGTTATTAAAACTTGCTTCAGTTGATTAACTGATTTTTTCAATGGGATGAGAAGAAGTCCGCCTTTTAATTTATTCTTAAGTTCTCCAACCAAAAAAACTACGCTTTGATAACCAATGCTGGAAAACATTATCGTATCACGGTCATTAACTGTATTATTCAATATGAGTTTAAATTTCCCTTCGTTATCCGAAACAGTTCCATTGGGCTTACTGGTTATTCCGATTGTAACATATTTGAGGGGCTTATTATCATCTGTATCAATAACTCCTCCATTCAAAACACTTTGACAAAAAGTACGTGAACATTGTATCACAAGCACTAGTAAGAACAAGCAACTTTTCATAATTTATTGATTAATAATAGTTTATTATATATCAATCTCTCTATATATCAAAGATGAAACATATTTACCAAACGATTTGACTGATATTGTTAAGTATTGTTAAATTTCGTCAAAGACGAAATAACTGTTCTTTTAATTTGGATTTTCAATTAAGATAACTTACTTTGCAATACAAAGTTCTTTTAAATGAAAGAAAACGAAATTCAGGACGAGCTCTCCTCCATCCGCAACCTGATGGAACGCTCCTCAAAATTTATATCCCTTAGCGGGCTGTCAGGAATATTAGCGGGTGTATTTGCGCTTTCAGGTGCGGCGGCGGCTTATTATTTTGTTTATGATTCCAGCGCGAGGATTTTCAATCCTTACAATATCACCGATGATGATATTCCTGAAAAAGGTAATTTTTACGGAAGCTCCTACGGTGGATTTAGCGACATTACAATCAAGTTATTGTTTATTGCCGTATTGGTGCTGATCGCATCGCTGGGCTGTGGCATTTTTTTAACCATGCGCAAAGCGAAACGCAAAGGTCAGCCAATTTGGAGCAATGCCAGCAGGCTCATCCTGTTTCACCTGGCTACGCCGCTGGTTACGGGCGGCATATTAATTTTGATTTTCATCAGTCGCGGATATTACGGCATAGTGGCGCCGGTTTCGCTTATTTTTTATGGCGTTTCGTTGGTGAGTGCAAGCAATTTCACATTTACCCTGGTTAAGTATTTAGGCTTGTGTGAAATAATTTTAGGCCTGATTACCGCTTGCCTGCCGGGCTATGGATTATTATTTTGGGCGATTGGTTTTGGTGTGCTGCACATTATTTATGGCAGTTTAATGTACTTAAAATACGATAGGTGAAAGTTCCCTTCGAAAAACTTGATAAGGCGTTTGAGAACCGTTTAAGGTTACAGATCATGAGTATGCTGATGGTGAATGACCGGTATGACTTTAATTCCCTGAAAGAATTACTGGATACTACCGATGGCAACCTGGCTTCGCATTTAAAAGCGCTGGAAAAAGAGGAATATATTGCGGTTCATAAAGCTTTTTTAGGACGTAAGCCGAACACCACCTATGAATCAACCGAAAAAGGAAAAAAGGCTTTTAAACAGCACCTGGATGCTTTGGAACAATTAATTAAACAGCAAAAAACAAAATAATTATTCAATAAATCACAAACGTATGCGCAACCAATTAATCTGCTTGCTGAGGTATGCTGCCATTTGCGGCAATGTCCTTTTTATTTTATGGATTTCGTTCAATGCAATGGACGAAGGGTTTCAAGGCACTGTGCCGGAGAAAATATCAGCAGTGGTATTGATCGCACTGCTGGCAACAAACGCCTGGCTATTGGTAACTTATAAGTCGCAATCACCACAAAAAACAAACTAAATTTTTTTACCTAATAACTTTGAAATACAAAGTACTTTTTATTATCCATCAAATATTTCATAATACCAATTTGGTTTTTAGTATATAATATGCTTATATTGCGATATTAAAGCATTTTATCTATGAGCCGCGAACTACTTGAGTTTTCAGACATGATAGATGAGCATTTTGAATTTACAGAGATTGAGATTGAGGAAGGTGACTTTTGGGAATTGATGGTAAACCTGTTTATTTAATTGCTGATCTGTTGTTACATTGTGGGTCGCCTTTTAAAAGGTGAGTAAAATTGCTTTGCATTATCCGTCGATATTCCACATTAAATAAATACGATTAACTTTGCAGGCTGATGAATAAAGCCGCTAAAAATAAGTTTTTTGAAAACGTATCCATTATTGACATCGCCGAAGAAGGCAAAGGCGTTGGCAAAGCCGACGATTTTGTGCTTTTTGTAGACAAGGCCGTCCCCGGTGATATTGCAGATGTGCAGGTTTACCGCAGCAAAAAAAACTTTGGCGAAGGCAAAATAGTTGAGCTGAAACAGGCATCCGAATACCGTACGGCACCTTTTTGCGAACATTTCGGTACCTGCGGCGGTTGTAAATGGCAACACATGACCTATGCCGCGCAGCTAAAATTCAAGCAAAAATCTGTGGCCGATGCCTTAACCCGCATCGCTAAGATTGATGTTACCGGCATGGATCCAATAGTACCCTCCCCTGCCGACAAATATTACCGTAATAAACTGGAGTACACTTTCTCAAACAAACGCTGGCTCTACGATGGCGAAAACAAGGAGGATACCGTATTAAACATGAACGCCCTGGGCTTTCATATTCCTGGCCGGTTTGATAAGATATTGGATGTTAACCATTGCTGGCTGCAGGCCGAACCATCCAACAGGTTAAGAAACAGTCTCAGGGAGTTTGTAATTCAGCATGGCTATAGTTTTTATGATATAAAGGGGCACAGTGGGGCATTACGTAACCTGATAGTTCGCACCTCGTCAACCGGCGAAGTTATGGTGATCGTTGTTTTTGCTTACGCGACAGAAGATGAAGTTGATAAGCTAATGGATTTTATCGGTCAAAATTTTCCTGAAATAACTTCCCTGCTTTATATCATCAACCAAAAAAAGAACGATACCATTTTCGACCAGGAAGTACTGGTTTATAAAGGTTCGGAGTATATTCATGAGGAAATGCTGGGCATCCGCTTTCGCATTGGGGCCAAATCATTTTATCAAACCAATTCCATACAGGCGCTGCATCTCTATAAAATAGCCCGCGATTTTGCAGAATTTAAGGGCGACGAACTGGTTTATGACCTATACACTGGTGCAGGGACGATCGCCAATTTTATTGCAGGCTATGTACGCGAGGTAGTGGGCATCGAATACGTACCATCGGCTATTGAGGATGCTAAGGTTAACTCGGCCATTAATAACATCAGCAATACAAAATTTTATGCCGGTGATATGAAAGATGTGTTGGCGCCCGATTTTATTGCCAAACATGGCAAACCGGATGTGATCATTACCGATCCGCCGCGTGCTGGTATGCACCAGGATGTAGTAAACCGGCTAATGGAAATTGAAGCGCAAAAAATTGTATATGTAAGCTGCAATGCCGCCACGCAGGCCCGGGATTTGCTGGTATTAAAAGAAAAATACGATACTGTAAAAATACAACCCGTTGATATGTTTCCGCATACACAGCATGTGGAAAATGTGGTGTTACTGGTATTGAGAGTTGAGTCCATAGTCAATGGTCAATAGTCCATGGCAGGAAGAATTGGAATACAAGGCATCAATGAAATCATTATAATTAAATAAATCTGTGATACAGACAATTATGGAACCGGAAGAACTGTTAAACGAAGAGAGAAATAACGAAGCTCCGAAAAAGGAAAGTCCGCTGGTGAGTTTAGAGCCGGATCTGAAGTTTTTTAATGAGTCTATCCGCGAGGTGGCCATTGAGATTATATCCGAAGGAATTTCGAACTTCCCGATATTTATTGCGCATCAGCATGAATTAAGCCTGGGCGAACTGATTCTTGACAGGAATGATCTGAATACCAGTTGGAGCATTCATGCTTCAACCTTAGAAGAATTTGTAGAAAAGGGCGTTATAAA
>JAQBOU010000013.1 GCA_028287865.1 Mucilaginibacter sp.
TTTAATGTTATTATCGGCCACCTGTGTTCTTAAATCAAGTTGTTTTACTTCTATCCGGTTTGCCATCGCAGTATCAATATAGTTTGCAAGCGGGGCAAGCGGGGCTTGATTGTTGTTGATCTCTGCAATTGTTAATTGGGTAGTTTCCGGCAATCCCAATAAAACGTCGAGGTTATAATTAATAATTTTACGGTTGGTTTCAAGATCAATGCCATTCAATTGAATATTTGCCCTTTGCAACTGAAAGCGTAACACATCATTTTTAGTAACAAGCCCCTGTTCAAAAAAACGTTGGGATTGTTTTATTTGCTGGTCGATGGTTGAGAGGTTTTGCTCAACTACTTTTTTACTTTGTAATACCTTATATAAATTATAGTAAGAATTAATTATATCATAGGTTATCTGATCTTTATCATTCGCAGCATCCAAACGGGAAACCTGGCTTAAAAGCTCAGTAGATTGCCGGGCATATTTTAGTTTATTGCCTCCAAAAATAACCTCATCGGCCGACAGGATACCCAGGTAAGCATTGTCATTTTTTGGCAGTGCAAATGTTGTTGGCCCTAAATTCAGCTTGTTAGCAGGTATCTCCGCACGATCATATCCAAAACTTACTTTACCACTTGGCAATGCATTATCTTTGGCCTGGTTATATTGCGAAATAGCCTGATCAATTCGTGCTTGTGAAAGTTTTAAAACTTTACTGTTTTGAATGCCGAGCTTTATAGCCTCATCTAAAGTAATTGCCCTGTCCTGGGCCTTTGCGGCTTGTCCAAATAGCAGCGTTAGTATTGCCACCGGGATTATAAAACGCTTAGCGGTTTTTATAATGCTTTTAAAAAGATAGAGGTTGGTGTTTTTATTTTTTGTTGTCATTGTCGTTCATTAAGTAAGCTTTTAAAAGTCTTTTCATATATGTTTTTATCCGGGGTTTGAGCTTTTCTTCCAGAAATTTTTCGTCGCGAACATCGTGTCCTAACATCTGTGAAGATATGTTCGGTGTGTTAATTACATAATTTTTTGTCCCGAAAATGGTGGCAATAACCATTTGTATATCTATATCCTTAAAGAAACTACCGTTTTTTATGCCTTCATCCAGTATTTTCTTGATCTCCAATACATTTACCATCAATATTTCGGTAATCTTATCTGATAGCTCTGTGCGTTTGGTCATAGATACCTCCCGGTTAATTAATTTTTGGAAACAATTATTAACAATTATGCGGTCAACATATTTATCTATACATAAGGCCAGCTTGTCCCATGAGGTCATACTTTCGTCATTCCCTATGTTTTGAAGCAAGGTTTGAAAAGATGATATCTTTCTTTCAAAAATTGCCAGGAACAATCCTTCTTTCGACCCAAAATAATAATTAAGCATAGCCATGTTCACTCCTGCTTCCCCTGATATTAACCGGGTGGAGGCACCGTCAAATCCATTGTCCGAAAAAACCTTTTCGGCAACATCAAGGATATGCTCTTTCTTATCTATTTTTTCTTTATCCATTTCTTTTCCTGCACAAAATTAATCAAACGATTGATTGATATAAAATATTTTTTACAATTTTCTTTTAACACACTGATTATCAAAAGAAAAAAATTAATCAATTGATTAAATAAACAGTTCCCAGGCGCATTTGGTTTTCAAAATTGTTAAATTTTTGATACAGATAAATATGCGGTCTATCTTTCAATATATTTGTTTTTATGAACCGTATTAAACTTATTGCTTTCTTTTCATTTGTCGCATCATTTGCAGTTGCACAAACAGCCCCCCCATCTGATTTGGCAACCATTGAGCAAAACTTTAAAAAGCTGGATGTATTAGGAAGCGTACTTTACGTAGCGGCGCATCCCGATGACGAAAACACGCGTTTGTTAGCCTACCTGGCGCAGGAAAAACACTACCGGACCGGATATTTATCGTTAACCCGTGGAGATGGAGGGCAAAATTTAATAGGAAATGAGCAAGGCGAATTGTTGGGATTAATACGTACGCAAGAACTTTTGGCAGCACGCCGGGTGGATGGCGCGGAACAATTTTTTACCCGCGCCAATGACTTTGGCTTTTCAAAAGGGCCAGGCGAAACGCTAAAAATATGGGATAGGGGAAAAGTTTTAAGTGACGTAGTTTGGGTGATCCGTAAATTTAGGCCGGATGTAATTATATGCCGGTTTCCTACAACAGGAGAGGGCGGACATGGGCATCACACCTCGTCGGCCATATTGGCGCAGGAAGCATTTACCGCCGCTGCCGATCCATCGCGTTTCCCCGAACAGTTGAAATATGTACAAACCTGGCAAGCAAAACGCCTGCTTTGGAACACCTTTAATTTTGGCAGTACTAACACCATAAGTCCTGATCAATTTAAAATTAATGTGGGTGTGTATAACCCGCTGCTTGGAAAAGGGTACGGTGAACTGGCGGCCGAAAGCCGCTCAAATCATAAAACACAGGGGTTTGGATCGGCAAGGCAACGAGGTGAATCGTACGAATACTTTAAGACTATTTTGGGTGATGCCCCTAAAACTGATTTAATGGATGGGGTAAACACGTCATGGTCGAGAGTTAAGGGGGGTGGAGTAATTGGCGCTGAGGTAACCACCATTCGCAAGGATTTCGATATGGACCATCCGGACAAATCGGTAACCGCGTTAGTAAAATTATTGGATAAAATAGAAAAGGTGCCTGACGAATATTGGTGTAAGCAAAAGATAAAAGAGCTGGATAACCTGGTTACGGCCTGTGCGGGCTTATGGTTTGAGGCTTATACAACCGAGCCAACCTATGCGCTGGACGATCAAATGAATATACATTCACAAGTATTAAGCCGTTATGGTTTGAACATCTCCCTGGGTGGATTAACTGTAATACAACATCGGGATAACACAGGCTATACTTCCGACTATTTAGAGCCAATAGCGCATTACGCATTATCGGGCACAGGCAGTGATAAAACCCTCTCTGCAAATGAGCTGCAAACATTTAACAATAACTGTGTGGCCGGCGGCATATCACAGCCTTATTGGTTAGAATCGCCGCATGCTGTTGGCACTTATACAATTAATAATGAGGGCGATGCCGGAAACCCTGAAAACCCCGGTGCACCAACTGTAGAATTTAAGTTTCTGATAGAGGGACATCCCGTTGCTATTGACAGGAAGCTGATGTATAAATACGTAGATCCGGCCAAAGGTGAAATTTACCAGCCGGTGGAAATTACGCCGCCGGTAACCGCCAACATTACAGCTAAAGATTACCTCTTTAATTCGCAGCAATCACAAAATGTTGAGATCAAGCTAAAAAGCTTCACCAAAGCCAGCGGTAGCATCAGCGTGAAGCCAATGGCTGGCTGGAAAGCCACCCCAGAGAAAATTGACTTTACGGATAAAAATAAAGGCGCTGAATGGACTGCGACGTTTGCCGTGCACCCTACCGGTAATGAGCCAAAAACGGCCACTATGGAGGTTGTTGTCAACGTAAATGGAAAGGATTATTCAATGGGGATACAGCGAATAAGGTATGAACATATTCCAAACGTTACCTTGTTTCCGCCAGCTGAGGCAAAGCTGATCGACCTTAATTTAAAAATAGCCGGGAAAAAGATCGGTTACATTGCAGGCGCCGGTGATTTGGTTCCCGATGCCCTGAAACAGGTGGGTTATGAGGTGCATCAGCTTACCGAAAATGAGATCTTGAATGGCGACCTTTCGGGATATGATGCAATTATAACCGGCGTACGTGCTTATAATGTAAATGAACGGCTGGCTGTTGAGCAGCCCAAGCTGCTGGAATATGTTAAAAACGGAGGCAATTTGTTAGTACAATATAATAATAACAATGGATTGGTCACCAAAGAGTTAGGTCCTTATCCGTTCCATGTGGTAAACCAGCGGGTTACCGATGAAGATGCAAAGATCACGATCCTTGACAAACAAAGCCCGGTACTTAATTATCCGAATAAAATAACAGAGGAAGATTTCAACGGATGGGTACAGGAGCGAGGCCTGTACTTTGTAAATGACATCGATCCTAACTATAAATCTGTACTGCAAATGAATGATGCTGGTGAAGCGCCCAATAACGGCGCATTGATTGTTGGAAATTATGGAGAAGGCAGGTTTATTTATACATCGCTGGCGTTTTTCAGGCAGCTGCCTGCAGGAGTGCCGGGAGCTTATCGTTTATTTATAAATTTGTTAAGCAAGCCTAAAAATCCGCCTTTGAATTAGGCGTCAATACATTATAATTTTAACTTTGCATCCATATTTTATAACATTATGAAACATCATCACGAAGAAGAACAAAAAAGCTACGATTATATATATTATCTGGTTGGTTTAATCGCCGGCCTTTTTGTTGGGGTAGTAATTGATCACGGATTTATCTGGATCCCGATTTTAGGCCTTTTTGGTTTAATGTTCGCCGGCTTCTTTGTAACCATACTGGTTAAAGGCCGTGGAGAGGCCTGATCCTGATCTGCCTTCATTTATTCGCAGCTGGAACCAGTTTTACGGCATTGTTATTGGCTGGCTGGTTTTTTTAATTTTTCTTTTCTGGCTCATTACCATAACTTTTGAATGAGCTTAACCGACTGGATCGTTCTTGGCGTTACGCTGCTCACCATCATAATATATGGTGTTTGGAAAAGCGGCAGTAATAAAAACATCGATCAGTTTTTAATGGGTGGCCGCTCCTTACGCTGGTACCATGTGGGCCTTTCTGTAATGGCCACGCAAGCCAGCGCTATCACTTTCTTATCGGCACCAGGGCAGGCCTATTCAGACGGGATGCGCTTTGTACAGTTTTACCTTGGCCTTCCGCTGGCCATGATTGTGCTTTGCGTTACCTTTGTCCCCATATTCCATCGCCTGAAAGTATATACTGCTTATGAATTTTTGGAGCAGCGCTTCGATCTTAAAACGCGGGCGCTTACTTCGTTTTTATTCCTGCTGCAGCGTGGTCTGTCAACAGGGATCACCATCTATGCGCCCGCTATCATATTATCTACCATCCTTAATATCAACACTGTTTATACCACGCTTTTTATTGGCGGACTGGTAATATTTTATACCGTTTATGGCGGCACAAAAGCAGTTTCCTATACACAGCTGCTGCAAATGAGCATTATTTTTTTGGGGATGTTTTTTGCAGGCGTAATGGTGGTAAGCTTACTTCCGCATGGCGTGGGCTTTAGCCATGCTATCAAACTGGCAGGCAAATTAGGGAAGATGAATGTTATTGATTGGAAGTTCGATCCCAATAACCGCTACAACATTTGGAGCGGCGTTATCGGTGGCTTCTTTTTGCAATTATCTTATTTTGGCACCGATCAGAGCCAGGTAGGAAGATATTTAACCGGAAGCTCGGTAGGCCAAAGCCGGATGGGGCTGATCATGAATGGCTTGCTTAAAGTACCCATGCAATTCCTGATACTGTTGATAGGTATATTGGTTTTTGCCTTTTACCAGTTTAACAGGCCGCCGATGTTTTTTAACCAGTACGAAGTAAAACAGGTTAAGCAAAGTAATTATGCAGCCCGGTATAATAAGCTCGAAAACCAATACACTGCTTTGTTTGAGCAGCGGAAAAATAAGGCGAATGACGTGATCAAAGCTTTTGACAGCAAGAACGAAGCACAGATCAGCAGTGCGCAAACCGCTTTAAAAATTGCCGATAAACAGTCCGCGGCTATCCGGCAGGAAGCTATTGGCATTATGAAAAAAAACAATAATAAAGCCAATGGGGACGATACCAATTATGTGTTCCTGAATTTTGTTACCCATTATTTACCGCGGGGGCTGATCGGTTTATTGGTTGCTATTATCTTCCTCGCTTCTATGGGATCAACAGCGAGTGCCTTAAACTCACTGGCATCCACCAGCGTGGTAGATATCTACAAACGGATCATTAACCCCGATGCTACCC
>JAQBOU010000039.1 GCA_028287865.1 Mucilaginibacter sp.
CTGCTAAGATAGTGTCTCATTTAAAAGGTGATAAAGTAATTATCTTCAAAAAGAAAAGAAGAAAAGGTTACAAAAAGAAAAACGGTCACCGTCAGCAATTTACCAAGATCGAGATCACTGGTATTACATTATAAGTTTAAAGTTTAACCGGTCCGGCTAAAGGCGGATCACAAAAGATATTAAAAAATGGCACACAAAAAAGGGGCCGGTAGTTCCAGAAACGGCCGCGAGTCACATAGTAAACGTTTAGGTATCAAAATTTTCGGCGGTCAGCCGGCAATTGCAGGTAACATCATCGTTCGTCAGCGTGGTACCAAACACAATCCGGGCCTAAATGTAGGTATCGGCAGGGATCATACCTTATTCGCATTAGCCGAAGGTATTGTAACCTTCAAAAAGAAAGCAGATAACCGTTCATACGTTTCAGTACTTCCGTTTGAAGTTGAACCTGTTGTTGAAGTTGCTGCACCAAAACCAGTTGTAAAAGCTGAAAAAAAAGTAGTAGAAGCTAAAGCTCCCGTTGCAGCAGCACCGGTTGAAGAAGCTCCTGTAGCTGAAGAAGCTCCAAAAGCAAAAAAACCAGTTGCTCCTAAAAAGAAAGCAACAGATACTGAAGAAACAGCTGCTGAATAACTCAGCAAAAGCTAATCATATAAAAGCCCGGATCAATAGTCCGGGCTTTTTCTTTTTACTGTCTCGTCTTGCTTTTTTCCTGTCACTTTCCCTCAAAAGAGTAAAGCGAAAAGCAGCTTTCCGCTTTACTCTTTATGTGCCGCCTTTTCAATATCCCTATTATATCTTTTTATGGCTTTATAGTAGTTTTTTCTTTCAATGCTTTCCAGAACATTCATATCATTGCCCACCATTAGTTTAAGATTTTCTTGATTTAACTTTAAAATAGACCCATTATTTAATTGTATACCCACTATTGATGATGGATTGAAAGATATATCATCTTCTTCACTTGAATATGAATAGGCATTTATTGATCCTGATATTACCTTAAACATCCAGCAGCTATCTGTAGGTGCACCCCTGTAATAAATTGGAGCAGGCGCCTGCACATTTTTATGGATCAGGTACTGGCCGGTTTTTAGTGCAATATTACGTTGAATATATAAAGTTTGTGAAGGATAGATCCTTTTATACCTGTTGGTGTCGGATTTTTTATACTTTTTATCGATAACCACTATAAAATGTCTTTTAGCGGCAGAGTCGGTATACATTGCTGAGGTTACCTCTTTTTTTGTACTGTCAAGTAATATTACTTCAAAATCATATTGTATGATAGTGCCTGTAACGCCGCGCATATTCATCATTTGCATCATCATATTCATTTGCTGATTAGCGAATTGCGCGCTCTGTTGTGCACGAAACGCCCCCATGCCCGGGTATTGTGCCAAGCAATTAACAGATAAGAAAATCAGCATAATACCCGTCAGAACGGTTGTTAAGGGCCTAAATATTCGATTCATGATAAGGATGTTCAGTTCGATAAATATAAAAATTAAATGCTATTCAAACAGAATTTAACCAAGCGTTACAGGGAAATCGCGTTTAAGATACTAAGTGTATAAATTAGGCTAAAGCCGTTTAGTCGCTTCGATTTTGACCGTTGGCTGAAGCCAAACGGCAATGAATGTAAGCAATCAAATATGTAAATTCATTGCCGTCCCATTTATGGGGCGGAAAAATTACAATTAAAATGGGCTTCAGGCAAAACCAGCGATAAATCTTTAAAAGCGATTTCCCTGCCAAGCGTTAGGACAAACGCATTAAATAAATACAAGACCGTGCTATTTTACCCAACCCTAAATTGTAATGTTCTTAGTTCCATAGGAACTTTCGGTGGGTAGAAACGTCCAAAAGAAGCACAAGGCGTTCCTATAGGAACGCTTGATGAATCTTGAACAAACATTCTACCCACGGAATGTACCTAATGACCAATGTCATTAAGTTAAAGTTAATGGAAACAGAGTTCGAATTTCTTCCCAACTGCATTTTAGCCCCACCCAACCTTCCCTCCAAAGGAGTCCTACGGACCGGAAGGCTTTTAAAAAAGAGCGAAGTTAAAGTCTCCCCTTCTGGTCCGTAGGACTCCTTTGGAGGGGAGATTTAGAGGGGGCGAAATTATTGGGGACCAATAACCTAATAACATTGACCTAATGGCACATCAGAAAAGAAAAACACACTTAAAAATTTCAATGTGTTTGCCCACTTACTGATATTGTATATAGACAGGAGCAGGCTTAAGCTGTAACACTTCCTGAGGGGAAAGCATACGGTGAGGCTCATTTTTTATATCATTTTTATAAAATAATTTAAAGCCTGTAAACTGTACCGGCTCACCGGCTATAAAATATTTGTAGGTGCCTTTTTTTAAATCGGGGCCACCCCAGCCATCCATATCCATTACAAATTGAACTTCAGGATGTAACTTAATGTTTTGATAGTTGGTAACCATTCTTTTGGTGAAACGGTGCACGATAAAAATTTTAGGCGGCAAATTGTATTGTTTAACTAAGGATGAAAGGTATTCGGTAACGTAATTAATATCCTCCGCATCAAAAGTGCCTATCCTTTTCCCGGGAACGCTGCCTTCCTTCATGGAAAATTCCGGGTCAATGCCCAGGTGAACATTTGGCATTTTCAGGTATTTTTCCAACAACGGAATTTCTTTTTCAACGGTGCTGAATCCAACCTGCAGGTCTAAAAAAACCAATGCATTTATAGACGCTGCCATATGCAATACACTGTCAATCTGTTTAAATGGCATGTGCAGGTTATGTAAACCATTGCTGCCTGCATCTGCCTGCGCGGTAACACAAATGTAATGAAGTGCTGGTTTAACAGGCGTGTTAGGATCCGCCTGTTCCCAAACTTTTACCTGGTCTTTTAATTTGGCAAGCATAACTTTAGGCGGATATTGCCCCAGCACGCCCATGTTTTTTGAGTACATATTGCCATAATAAGCTACCACACGGTAAAATGGTAAAATTGCCCCGGGCAAAGGCAGCGGTGCTTTCTTTACAGGCCATTTACCGGTTTTGTCTTTATTGGCAAGTTTTAGCACCAATGAATCGTACAGTGCTGTATCTAAAGTCTTTACCGTAGTATCCTTAAACTTACGGTAGCTGATTTCTTTTGCGGATGCAGATGGGAAATTAAACGAACCGAAGAAAATTATTAAAAGACAAATAGATTTTATGTTTTTCAAAACAAGAAGTTTATAGATTGTTAAAATTAAATATTAAGCCTTTTACCTTTCGCCTTTCAGCTTTAACCTTCTACTCAATACTTTTTCCCTTCATGGCGTGGCTAATGGCCTGATCCATTAAGCGCTCGGCAAAGGGACGGGTAAATTCATTTAAAGTATCTATTTCTTTATGAATCAAATCTTTATCACCACTGGTTAAAGCCTCTTTTAGCTTTTGGATGTGTCCGGTAGTTTCGCTGATCTCGGCTATTGAAATAAATTCGCTGTTCTTTTGCAAAAAGCGTTCAACGGTATAAACCATTTGCTCGCCTTCGGTGCGCGCTTCTATCAGCATCCGCTGACTTACATCGTCTTTTGCATGGGTAATACTGTCCATCAGCATTTGCTCCACCTGGTCGTCAGTTATGCCGTAGGTAGGTTTAACTTCCACCTCCTGCTTAACGCCCGAGCGCAGTTCAACCGCCTGGATCTTTAATATACCATCAGCGTTCAGCAAAAAGTTTATATCTACTTTAGGAAAACCTGCAGGCATGGAGGGTATGCCCTTCAGCTCAAATTCAGCAAGTTTACGGTTTTCTTTGATCAGGTCGCGTTCGCCCTGGTAAACAGCAATTTTCATGTTCACCTGTCCGTCAATGGAGGTGGTATATTGCCGCCCGGCCTTTGTAGGTATTTTGGAGTTGCGCGGAATGATCACATCCATTAAGCCGCCCATTGTTTCTATACCCAGCGAAAGCGGGGTAACATCCAGCAGTAAAATATCCTTGCGGTTACCAGCCAGAATATCGGCCTGTATAGCAGCACCAAGGGCCACAACTTCATCCGGGTTAACCTCATTATGCACCGGTTTTCCAAAAAACTCAGCTACCATTTTTTTTACCAGCGCTGTACGGGTTGAACCGCCTACCATTATTATTTCATCAATATGGCTGATATCCAGTTTCGCATCTTTCAGGGCGTTCTGGCAGCAGGTGATGGTTTCCTGTATCTTTGGCAGTATCAATTGTTCAAACGTAGTACGGTCGATGGTGTACCAAACATCATCAATCTTTTCGTTTACCATGCTTTGATGAGCAAATGCTTTTTTTGCTTCTTCGGCTTTGAGGCGTAACCGCTGTGCCAGTTTGTGATCAGCAAGTACTTCAGCTTTGTTGAGCTGGTTTTTTTCTATCCAGTAGTCAACAATGGCGCTGTCAAAATCATCACCCCCTAAAAAAGTATTGCCATTGGTTGCTAAAACTTCAAATATTCCGTTTTGAATTTGCAGGATAGACACATCAAACGTGCCGCCGCCCAAATCATAAACTGCAATGGTTTTCGTTTCTTCCGGATTTAAGCCGATGCCATAAGCAAGGCTTGCTGCGGTAGGCTCATTTACAATGCGTAAAACATCCAGCCCCGCAAGTTTGCCTGCATCGCGGGTAGCCTGGCGCTGCGAATCGTTAAAATAAGCAGGAACAGTGATCACCGCACGGTTAACCGGAGTTTTTAATGCATGCTCGGCACGAGTTTTAAGTTCTTTTAAAATTAAGCCCGAAAGCTCAATGGGGGTATAAAACTTATCACCAACTTTTATCTTTACCAGGCTTTCGCTATCGTCGTCAATAACTTTATAGGAGAAAAAGTCTTTATAGTTTTCAATGTCTTTATACGATCTGCCCAGCAATCTTTTAACCGAAAAAACAGTGTTTTGCGGATCGGTTACCAGGAATTCCTTTGCTTCGTTACCTACAGTGATTTCTCCCGTAGAGCCAAAATGAACTATGGAGGGTACTAAAACTCCCTTGCCGGTATCGTTAATTACCTGCGGGTTTTTATCCGGGTTGATAAAAGCCACCAGTGAATTGGTGGTGCCAAGATCAATCCCGACTATTAATTCTTCTTTCTGTATAGAGCCTGTTGCCAGGTTGATAGAAACTTTAGCCATGATTTATTGTAACAATCGGCAAATGTAGGAAGTTTTACAGGATAGCGTGTCATGAGAATGTTTTTGTAGGAATTTCGGATTTCGGAATTTCGATTTCGGAATGTTTTTTATTGTATTTACTTTCACGGCAATGAAATTCTGCTTACAACTGCTATTCACACTGTTACTGTTAACTGCCACTGCCGCTTTATCCCGTGCCCAGCAATTTGGTGGTAATCCACCCTCCATCAAGTGGAAGCAGATCAATACGCCCGCAGCAAAAGTTATATTCCCGTCTGGGCTTGATTCGGCGGGTTTGAGGGTTGCCAGTATCACACAGCAGATGAACAGGTCTATTCAGGCTACTATCGGTTTTAAACAACGCCAGATCAGTATTTTATTGCAGAACCAAACCACTATCGCCAATGCCTATGTAGGTTTGGCGCCTTTCCGTAGTGAGCTTTTTTTGACGCCGGAGCAAAACAGCTTTGATATAGGCAGCCTGTCATGGCCCGAACAACTGGCCATACACGAGTTCAGGCATGTACAGCAGTATAATAATTTTAATGTCGGGTTTTCACATGTATTGAAAGTGTTTTTTGGGGAAGGCGGGCAGGCGCTTGGCAACGATGTAGCTATACCCAACTGGTTTTTTGAGGGCGATGCTGTTTTTAATGAAACACATGTTAGCGAACAGGGCAGGGGAAGACTGCCGTATTTTTTCAATGGCTTTCGCGCTTTGTGGCTGGATAGCAGAGATTACAGCTACATGAAACTGCGGAATGGATCGTATATCGATTACACGCCGGACTGGTATCCATTGGGTTATATGCTGGTATCATACGGACGTGAAAAATATGGGGATGATTTCTGGAAGAAAGTTACGCAAGAAGCAGCAGCCTATAAAGGGGTGTTTTTTCCATTGGATAAGGCAATTAAAAGGTATTCGGGAAAAGATTTTGTTGAATTTAAAAATGACGGACTTAATCATTTTAAAACAATTTTTAAGACTGACGAATCAATCAGCAATTCAACAATTAACAGGCACCAGCATTTTATCGCCGACAGGGAATACCCCGCCTACATAAATGACAGTACACTTATTTACATGAAAAGCACTTATAGCCATATCCCGGTGTTTGTAATAAAGACAGGGAACCGTGAAAAGAAGATCAGCGTAAGGAGCGTTTCATTGGATAATTATTTTGCTTACCGCGATGGTAAGATAGTGTATGCAACGTATCGGCCTGATCTGCGCTGGACCTACCGTGATTACAGTGAATTAATGCTGCTGGATGTTAATACCGGTAAAGAGCACCGGATCACCCAAAACACAAAATATTTTTCGCCTGATTTTAGTCCGGATGGTAAAACCATTGTAACGGTTAACGAGGGCACTGATGGTAAGTGCGAAATCCATTTAATAAATGCAGCAACGGGCGGCCTTATTTCCATTGTGCCGAATAAAGAAAAGCTGTTTTATACTTATCCGAAATTTTATGGAGCTGACAAACTGATTGCCGCTATCCGCACACCCAAAGGCGAAATGTCGCTGGATGTGATCGATATCAGAACCGGGAAAAACAGCTATTTATTGCCCTTTTCTTATCAGCCGATTGCGTTTCTCCACGTTAAAAATGATACTGTTTATTTTTCGGCCACGTCCGGCATCAACGACCGGCTGTTTAAGCTCTCGGTTAGCAACAGGGAACTTTATGAATTATCCAATTATAATATTAACCGGTCGGTTGGTAATTATCAGCCAGCCATCAGTAATAACAAGTTTGCCTGGGTAGGTTTTACTGCATTTGGATACCAGGTAAATGAAACAAATAAAAAAGAGCTGAAATGGCTAAAGGTTGGTAATGATAGAATTCCCGGCGGGCTTCCGGATTTTAACATCAGCGCCTTAAAAAGAGATAGCTCAACAGACCTTTTAGGCAGGGTGAAAACCGATTCCCTGCTCATCACCAAATACCATAAATCGCACCACTTATTTAATTTTCACAGCCTGATACCCAATTTTAATGATCCTAATTACACATTAAGCCTGCAAGGTGAAAACGTGCTGAACACACTGCAAACACAATTGTCCTTCACCTATAACCGTGATGAAGGTTATAAACAGTTTGGTTTTGATGCCGTGTACGGCGCCTTGTTTCCTTTTATTTTGGGCGGTGCTGATTATACGCTCGATAGGCGGGGTTATCATAATGGCAGCAATGTTTACTGGAATGAAACCGATGTGCATGGCGGCCTGGAGCTGCCACTTAACTTGAGCAGTGGTAAAAATTCCGCTTTTTTGCAGGTGGGGAGTGATTTATACTATACGCAGGTAAATTTTCAACAGCCATACAGGAGCACGTTTGCCGACAGATCATACACTTATAGCAACGATTATATTAACTTTTCAAATAACATACAACAGGCTAAGCAAAATATATTTCCACGGTTTGGTCAAAGTATCATGTTGAATTACAAATCCGCTATTTCGGGTTTAAGTTCAACACAGTTCCTGGCCAACGGCTCATTTTATTTTCCCGGATTTGAAATCAACCATAACCTGGTGATCAACCTTGCACATCAGCAAAAGGATAAAAATGGTGTGATCAATTTTTCAAATGACTTTCCTTTTTCAAGAGGATATACCGCCGAAAACTTGTATGACATGAACAAGGCCGGTATTAATTACCATTTTCCCATTGCTTACCCCGATGCAGGATTTACCAATACCTATTATTTAGCCAGGATAAGGGGTAATGCATTTTTTGATTATACCCATGCCACCGATTTTAATACCAATGGCAGCCAATTTAAAGGCACCTTCCGGTCTGCAGGCGCAGAGGTTTACTTCGATTCGCAATTGTTTAATGAAGGAGCGGTATCTTTTGGTTTCAGGTATAGTTACCTGGTAGATCGTGATGTGTTTGGCGGAACAGGGCATAACCGCTTTGAGATAATTGTTCCTGTAACGGTGTTTTAAGGTTAAATAAATAACGTAGAGACACAATACTTGGTCTCTACGTTATAAATCAATCAGGAGACGCAAGGTATTACGTCTCTACAGCGGATTATTCATGTCCCAGCACCGGGTGCGGCTGGTAAAGCTCCTCCAACTGTTTTATCTCCTCATCAGACAGCTTAACTGAAACCGCTGCAACGGCATCTTCCAAATGTCCGGGCTTGCTTGCGCCTATAATGGGAGCGGTAATATAAGGTTTACTTAACATCCAGGCTAAAGCTACCTGTGCATCCGGTAAGCCTTTTTGTTCGGCTATGGCGGTTACCCTGTTTACTATATCAAAATCGGTATCCATGGTATACAATTTAGCACCGAAAGCATCAGTTTTGGCGCGATCAGTTTCGTTGCGTTCCTTTGACCTTTTGCCTGTCAACAGCCCGCGTGCCAATGGCGACCATGGAATCACCGCAATCTTTTGGTCCTGACATAAAGGGATCATTTCCCTTTCTTCTTCCCTGTAAACCAGGTTATAATGCGGCTGCATAGAAACAAACCTTGTCCATCCATGCAGATCAGCAGTATATAAAGCCTGTGCAAATTGCCAGCTATACATGGATGATGCACCAATATAACGTGCCTTGCCGGCTTTTACCACATCATGCAATGCCTCCATTGTTTCTTCAATGGGCGTATTGTAATCCCAGCGGTGAATCTGGTAAAGATCCACATAATCAGTACCTAACCGTTTTAAACTGGCATCAATAGCACTCGTAATGTGCTTACGCGATAATCCTTTATCATTCGGGCCCGGGCCCATGGGGTTAAAAACTTTAGTAGCTAAAACCACCTCATCGCGTTTAGCGAAATCCTTTAAGGCCTTTCCAACTACCGTTTCACTTGCTCCGCCGGTGTACACATCCGCAGTATCAAAAAAATTTATACCCAGCTCCAGTGCCTTTTTTATAAAAGGACGGCTTTGCTCTTCATTTAACGCCCATGGCCATCTTTGGTCAGGTTCTCCGTAGGTCATCGTTCCAAGGCATATCTTTGAAACGGTCATCCCGGTATTTCCAAATCTTACATACTCCATATTCTTTGTATTTTTTTGCAATGTATAAAATGCCGTTTTATTTAGTTTTGTGAAATCGATAATTAACAAGATTGTGACTTTTGATTAACATCTTTAATTCCTTTGGGACTCTATAATATCTTTATAAAAATTGTAAACCAATACTAAGCTGCTATGTTTAAAATTTAATATGGAAAAATATGTAAACCTAAAAATAGCTGACGGCACCGATATGGAAGCCTATATTACTGTTCCGGAAGAAGCTGTCGGCCGCAATGCACCCGGATTGATTTTATTACAGGAAGCCTACGGTGTAAACCACCATATACGGGATGTTGCCGACAGGTTTGCCGCACAGGGATATGTGGTGATAGTTCCGGAGCTGTTTCATCGTACCGCACCGCCATATTTTGAGGGCAATTATGCCAATTTCAACGAGGTAATGCCCCACATGCAAGCTATGACCAACGAGGGTACAACGGCCGACTTGAAGGCCGCCTGGCATTGGTTAAGACAAAATGAACTGGTAAACCCTGAAAATATCTTCAGTGTTGGTTACTGTATGGGTGGGCGGGTTTCATTTTTGGCTAATGCTACCTTGCCGTTAAAAGCCGCTGCAAGTTACTATGGCGGCAACACAGCTTCCATTGCTGATAAAGCAAAAGACATAAGCGGCAGGCATTTGTTTTTTTGGGGTGGACTGGATAAGCACATCGGGCAGGATCAGATCGACACTGTTATCACAGCCATGGATACGGCGGGCAAGGAGTATATAAACGTCAAAATATCATACGCCGACCACGCTTTCTTCTGTGATGAAAGACCCGCTTATAATGAAAAAGCTGCAAAAGAAGCCTGGGCTTTAACGCTTGCTTTTTTTAAGAATAATATGGGTTGAGGGTAGAACATAGTCGATAGTCCATAGTCGATAGTCCGTAGTTTAGTAGAGCATGTATGACAAAATAACCTTTCAGTTTAGTTTATAACGACAATTTAGCATATTTAATGGTATGGCAGGTGATTTGAGTATGATGTTGAATCAGATTTATTAGTTTATTGAATAATTCAGCGCTGTTTACTCATTCATTCTGAAAATTCTTTAATTCCGTAAATTCTGATTCAGACGACGATAATCAAACAACCATCATGAATTTTAATAATTTTACCATAAAAGCACAGGAAGCAGTACAAAAGGCTTCCGAAATTGCGACCGGCAATCAGCAGCAGGCCATTGAAACAGCACACCTGCTTAAGGGCTTGTTACTGGTTGATGAGAATGTTATAACCTATTTACTCAAAAAATTAAACGTTAACCTTAACCGTTTAAACGAAACGCTCGATGAGCAGATCAGTTCATTTCCGAAGGTTAGCGGCAGCAACGGATACTTATCATCCAACTCAAATTCTGCTTTGCAAAAAGCCACCGGTTATTTAAAGGAGTTTAAGGATGAATTCGTATCGGTTGAGCATATTTTGCTGGGGATCTTATCTGTAAATGATAAAACCAGCACCGCCTTAAAGGATTATGGCGTGAACGAAAAAGACCTTAAAAAGGCAATAGCCAGTTTAAGGGGCGATAATAAAGTTACCGACCAAAATGCAGAAGCAACGTATAATGCTTTAAATAAATACGCCCGTAACCTGAATGAGTATGCCGAATCGGGCAAGCTTGACCCGGTGATTGGCCGCGATGAAGAGATCAGGCGGGTAATACAGATTTTATCCCGCCGTACCAAAAACAACCCGATACTGGTTGGTGAACCGGGCGTAGGTAAAACAGCCATTGCCGAAGGGATTGCCTTCCGTATTATAAAAGGCGACATCCCGCAAAGTTTGAAAACCAAAACAGTTTATTCGCTGGATATGGGTGCGCTAATAGCAGGCGCCAAATATAAAGGTGAATTTGAAGAGCGGTTAAAAGCAGTGATAAAAGAAGTTACTCAGGCCGACGGTGAGATCATCCTGTTTATTGATGAGATCCACACCCTTGTTGGGGCAGGCGGCGGCGAAGGCGCCATGGATGCTGCTAATATATTAAAGCCCGCCCTTGCCCGCGGCGAGCTGAGGGCGATAGGAGCAACTACCTTAAACGAGTATCAGAAATACGTTGAAAAAGATAAAGCCCTGGAACGCCGTTTCCAGATGGTGCTGGTGGATGAACCAGATGCTGCCGACGCAATTTCAATTTTGCGCGGATTAAAGGAACGTTACGAAACCCACCACAAGGTGCGGATAAAAGACGAGGCGATTATTGCTGCCGTTGAAATGTCACAGCGTTACATATCAGATAGGTTTTTGCCGGATAAGGCTATCGACCTGATGGATGAGGCAGCTTCAAAATTGCGTTTGGAAATGGACTCCGTTCCTGAAGCCGTTGACGAGCTTAACCGCCGCATTATGCAGCTGGAGATTGAACGCGAAGCCATAAAGCGTGAAAAAGACACTAAAAAGGTACAGGAACTAAGCGAAGAGATCGCCAATCTATCTGCCGACAGGGATTCGTTGCACGCCAAATGGCAGGGTGAAAAAGATCTCGTGGATGGTATCAACCTGAAAGTTGAGCAAATAGAAAACTATAAACTGGAAGCCGAACAAGCTGAACGTGCCGGCGATTATGGCAAAGTAGCAGAGTTACGGTATGGCACCATTGTAGCAGCCCAAAAGGAAGTGGAAGAACTGAAAGCAGCGCTGCTGGAAAACCAGAGCGATAGCCGCATGCTGAAAGAAGAAGTTACCGCCGAGGATATTGCCGGCGTAGTTTCAAGGTGGACAGGTATCCCGGTTTCTAAAATGATCCAAAGTGAACGCGAAAAGCTGCTGCACCTGGAAGATGAGCTGCATAAACGTGTAGCAGGGCAGGAGGAAGCCATTGAAGCAATAAGCGATGCTATACGCCGTAGTCGTGCCGGGTTACAGGATAAACGCAAACCTATCGGTTCGTTCATCTTTTTAGGAACCACGGGGGTAGGTAAAACAGAGCTCGCCAAGGCACTGGCAGAATATTTATTTAACGATGAAGCCGCGCTGGTGCGGATAGACATGT
Organism: Mucilaginibacter sp.; assembly: GCA_028287865.1. Lineage (GTDB taxonomy): Bacteria > Bacteroidota > Bacteroidia > Sphingobacteriales > Sphingobacteriaceae > Mucilaginibacter. The sequence goes on from JAQBOU010000039.1 coordinate 12,198, forward strand.
CGGAATACCAGGAACGTCATTCGGTTTCAAGGCTGATCGGTGCGCCTCCAGGCTATGTAGGTTATGACGAAGGCGGACAACTGACCGAAGCCGTTCGTCGTAAACCTTATAGCGTGGTATTACTGGATGAGATTGAAAAAGCCCATCCGGATGTGTTTAACATATTGCTGCAGGTTTTGGATGATGGCCGATTAAC
>JAQBOU010000015.1 GCA_028287865.1 Mucilaginibacter sp.
ATTGGTTTCTCATGGATCGTCTAAATTATATAAATAGCGGAAACGCTGCATACATTGATTCCCTATACGAAGCATACAAACAAGACCCCGGCTCTGTTGACTTTGGATGGCAAAAATTTTTTGAAGGTTTTGATTTTGGCAAGGATGCGAAGGCACCTGCTGCAGTAAATACCGACACTCCCGAGCACTTTTTAAAGGAGATCAATGTGCTCAATATGATAGATGGCTACCGCACACGCGGCCATTTATTTACAAAAACAAACCCTGTACGTGAAAGACGCAAGTACTTCCCCGGTAAAGAACTGGAAACATTTGGATTAAGCGATGCCGATATGGACACCGTTTTTAATGCAGGTGTTGAGGTTGGCCTGGGGCCTGCCACGTTACGCGATATCCGCCAACTGCTGGAGGATACCTATTGCCAGTCGATAGGTGCCGAATACCGTTACATTCGCAACCCTATAAAAATAAAGTGGTTTGAGAGCCGGATGGAAAGCAAGCGCAATACGCCTTCTTTTACGGTTGATCAGAAAAAGCTGATGCTTAACAAGCTGAACGAAGCGGTTGTTTTTGAGAACTTTTTGGGAACAAAATTCCTGGGTCAGAAGCGTTTCTCGCTCGAAGGCGCTGAATCCCTGATCCCTGCTTTGGATATGGTTATCCAAAAAGGTTCCGAGCTTGGTATTGAAGAGTTTATTATTGGTATGGCACATCGCGGAAGGCTCAATGTGCTTACAAATATTATGGAAAAACCTTACAAGCAGGTTTTTTCGGAATTTGAAGGAAAGAATTTTGATGAGGATACCCCATTTGGCGGTGATGTAAAATATCACCTTGGCTATTCTACAGACGTTGTGACTGCTGCCGGCAAAAATGTGCATTTGAGCCTTTGCCCAAATCCTTCGCACCTGGAAGCGGTTGACCCTGTTGTGGAGGGCCTGACCCGTTCAAAGATCGACTTTAAATATAAGGGAGATCATTCAAAAATAGCCCCGATTTTAATTCACGGTGATGCATCTGTAGCCGGTCAGGGGATCGTATACGAGGTTTTGCAGATGGAAAAGCTGGACGGTTACCGTACAGGCGGTACTATTCATGTGGTAATCAATAACCAGATTGGTTTTACCACCAACTTTAAAGATGCCCGTTCAAGTACCTATTGCACAGATGTTGCTAAAACGGTGTTATCACCGGTTTTTCACGTTAACGGTGATGATGTAGAGGCCCTGGCCTACGTTGTTAACCTTGCAATGGAATACCGGCAGGTGTTTCATGAAGATGTGTTTATTGACATATTATGTTACCGCAGGTATGGTCATAACGAGGCTGATGAACCAAAGTTTACCCAGCCCTTGTTATATAAGGCAATAGAGGCACATCCAAACCCGCTCGAAATATACAAGCAAAAATTACTGGCAGAAGGCAGCGTTGATGCTACTGTTGCGATAGAGATGGAAAAGAGTTTCCGTGCCCAATTGCAGGAAAAATTAGACGAATCAAAAGCCGAAGATAGGTCGACCGAAACAAACCAGATGTTTGAAGGTGCCTGGCAGGGTTTGCACATAGCTACTACAAGGGAGTTTTTTACACCGGTCGATACTGCTGTTCCTGAAGCGGAATTACTGGAAATAGGTAAAAACTTAACCACGTTGCCTCCGGGAAAAGAATTTTTCAAGAAAATTGAAAAACTTTTTGAAGAGCGCAATAAAATGGTAACAAAAACCCAGGTTTTTGACTGGGCTATGGGCGAATTACTAGCCTACGGTTCCTTATTAAAAGACGGTCATCCGGTTAGGTTAAGCGGCGAAGATGTAAAAAGAGGAACTTTTTCACATCGCCATGCAGTGTTAACCCTTGTTGATTCGGAAGATGAATATACACCGCTTGACACCATAGATGGCGGAGCCAAATTCAGCATTTATAATTCTTTATTATCAGAATACGGTGTGTTGGGTTTTGAATATGGTTATGCCATGGCAAATCCAAATGCATTAACGATCTGGGAAGCCCAATTTGGCGACTTTTTTAACGGAGCCCAAATAATTGTTGACCAGTACATAGCCAGCGCCGAAACCAAATGGCAACGTGGAAATGGCCTGGTAATGCTATTGCCACACGGATATGAAGGCCAGGGGCCTGAACATTCTTCAGCGCGTGTTGAGCGTTTTATGGAGCTTTGTGCCGATAGTAACATACAGGTAGCTAATTGCACCACTCCGGCTAATTTTTTTCATATCCTGAGGCGGCAAATGCTGCGTGACTTCCGTAAGCCGCTTATCATATTTACACCAAAAAGCTTATTGCGGAGTCCTAAATGTGTATCAAAACTGGAAGAATTTACAAATGGTAAGTTCCACGAACTGATAGACGATGAGTATGCAGATGTAAAGAAAGTAAAACGTGTATTGCTTTGTACCGGTAAAATATATTATGATCTGCTGGAAAAACAACAGGCAGACAAGCGAAAAGATGTAGCAATTGTGCGGATTGAACAATTATACCCTACACCGCTTGTACAGATATTGAAAATTAAGGCAAAATATAACAAGGCTACCGAATTTATATGGGTACAGGAAGAACCCGAAAACATGGGAGCATGGCCTTATATCTGCCGTAAATTCCATAACGATAAAGTAATAAACCTGGATGTTATTTCAAGGCATGAAGGCAGCAGTACTGCTACCGGATTTGCAAAACAGCATGCCGCACAGCAACTGCATATTGTTTCAAAAGCATTTGAGACACCTGCAGGTAAGCAGGTAAAGGCCGCTGTGAAGCAAACAACAGAAAAAATGGCCAATGTTGGAGCCGATTAAATTATACAACTAAAATTCATTTGAAAATTTGAAGATAGACTTAACCAATTAATTTTCAAATCAGCACATTTTCAAATTAATACGTCTACAACTACTATAAATATGAGTTTAACGATCAAAGTACCGCCGGTTGGTGAGTCAATTACTGAAGTTACCTTATCAAGCTGGATCAAAAAAGATGGTGATCCGGTGAAGATGGATGAAGTAATTGCCGAATTAGAATCAGACAAAGCTACATTTGAGCTTACTGCCGAAAAAGCTGGGATTTTAAAAACCGTAGCTAAAGAAGGCGACACACTGCCTATTGGAGCAGTGGTAGCAAATATTGAAGAAGACGGAGTTGCAACTGTTACAAAAGAAAGTGCGCCGGCCGCACAACCGCAGCCTGAAGTTGTAGCAAACGCCCCGGCTCCGGCTCCCGCAGAAGCGGCGCCGGTGAGTTCATCTCCTGCACCGTTAACCGGTGGATCTTTAGAAGTTAAGGTTCCAACAGTAGGCGAATCTATAACCGAAGTTACCTTGTCCCGCTGGATCAAAAAAGATGGCGATACAGTAGCAATGGATGAAGCTATTGCCGAACTTGAATCAGACAAAGCTACATTTGAGCTTACTGCCGAAAAAGCAGGTGTGTTAAAAATAATTGCTAAAGAAGGCGATACACTGCCTATTGGTGCTGTAGTATGCACTATTGACGGTGCCGGTGTACCTAAGGTAGCAGCACAGAGCAGCAGCAGCACTCCTGCACCTGCCACTACTACTGCAACTACCTCTTATGCATCGGGCACTCCGTCACCGGCTGCAGCAAAAATATTGGCTGAAAAAGGTGTAGATACGAAGTCTGTGACAGGTACAGGTGTAGCAGGCAGGATAACTAAGGAGGATGCCTTGCTTGCAGAAAAGATCTCCGAAAATCCACAGGTAAGTAAGGAGGCGCAGCAGGCATTGGTTACCGCTCCTAAGCCGGCAATTGCAAATCCTAAGCCGGCTGTCTCTGCTGATAACAGTGGAGCAAGGACAGACCGTCGGGAAAAAATGTCCTCATTGCGTAAAACAGTGGCCAAGCGATTGGTTGCGGTTAAAAATGAGACAGCCATGCTTACTACTTTTAATGAAGTAGATATGTCGCCTATTATGGAGATCCGCTCCAAATACAAGGATAAGTTCAAAGAAAAACATGGCGTAGGTTTAGGCTTTATGTCATTTTTCACGAAAGCAGTTTGCGAAGCGTTAAAAGATTGGCCGGCTGTAGGCGCCCGTATTGAAGGCGAAGAAGTGGTTTATAGTAATTTCGCTGATATTTCAATTGCCGTTTCGGCTCCTAAAGGCCTGGTGGTCCCGGTTATCCGCAATGCGGAAAGCATGAGTCTTGCCGAAATAGAAAAGGCAGTGGTCGCGCTCGCCGTTAAGGCCCGCGAAAATAAATTAACCATTGAAGAAATGACCGGTGGTACATTTACCATTACCAATGGCGGTGTGTTCGGTTCTATGTTGTCTACCCCAATATTGAATTCTCCGCAATCGGCTATTTTGGGAATGCACAATATTATTGAGCGCCCGGTTGCTGTAAACGGACAAGTGGTGATCCGCCCAATGATGTACCTGGCGTTATCCTACGATCACCGCATTGTAGATGGCCGCGAATCAGTAAGTTTCCTGGTAAGGGTTAAACAATTATTGGAAGACCCTGCACGGTTGTTGTTGGGGGTATAAAGCCATTCCTTGCGTCCAAAATGGAGGCTTAAAATATTAGAACCCGGTTAATGCCGGGTTTTTTGTTATCAAATATTAGGTATATTTGTGTATGGCAAAAATAATTGAAGTTAATAAATCAACCAGCAGAAGCAAGCTTGACGAGGAGTTAACTAAGCTTCCTAAGAAAAAGGAACCAATAAATCTGGATAAATATTTTGGCAAGATAAATTTTGGTATTGATGGATTGGATTACCAATTAAAAACAAGAGATGAGTGGAGATAGCATTGTTGTTGACACTTCATTAATTATCAATTTATTTAACGGGTTAATGAGGTACAAGCATTAATTACTGGTCGAAATTTATTTGTATCAATAATTTCTGAGATTGAAGTTTTAAGCTTTCCCAATATTACCCCTAAAGATTCAGAACTATTAAGGAATTTCTTATCCGAATGTTATATCATTGACATTGAAGCGGCGATCAAAGAAATCACTATAAATGTGAGATCTAAATTTAAAGTAAAACTTCCCGACGCGGTAATTGCGGCAACTGCAATATATTTTGATTTGCCATTATTTACTATGGACAAAGGCTTTAGTAAAATAACAGATTTACAAGCTGTTATTTTATCCGTCTAATAATTAATTAAATATCATCATTTTATTAATGCGTTCGCAATGATGTGCTGATATCCAGGTATTAGGTATCAAATAGTCTTTTTTGATCTCTCCCAAATTGATAACTGATCAATTTTCCTTTTTCATAATTCTTTCCCGCCTTTTTTTAAAGTCTTCATTTTTTTATCAACTATAAAACCACTTTTTAACGTATTGATAAAAACGATTAAAAAATTGTATAATTATAGATTTTAACTATAACCCATCAATTCTTTATATAAAACCTATGATTTAAAAGTGCTATATTTGTAATAAACAATAAAAAAGATTGAAAATATGTTAACTATAGGACAAAAATTCCCCAGCTTTTCTAAAACGGCGGTAGTAAGTATCGAAAAAGGTAAAGAGTTTGAAACCATCACCTCAGAATTTCTTGTTAATGACGAGAATGTTTGGACCGTAATGTTCTGGTGGCCAAAAGATTTTACTTTTGTTTGCCCTACCGAAATTGCGGAGTTTAACAGAAGCTACGGTGAGTTTCGTGACCGTGACACCCGCTTGATCGGTGCATCAACTGATACTGAATTTGTTCACGCTGCATGGAGAAGAGATCATGCTGACCTGCGCGATCTTAAGTTTCCAATGCTTGCTGACACTTCAAAATCATTGGCAGAAGAATTAGGCATTTTGGAGCCCACTGAAAAAATTGCTTACCGTGCTACTTTCATTATTGATCCAACCGGTATCATCCGCTGGGTATCAGTAAATGACCTGAGTGTTGGCCGTAACGTTAAAGAAGTTTTACGCGTGCTTGATGGTTTACAAACTGACGAGCTTTGCCCTTGTAACTGGGTTAAAGGTGAAGAAACTATAACTGTTTAATAAATTAATATTATAAAAGTCCCCGTATTGTAACGATGCGGGGACTTTCTATTCATAAACTTTTGAAATAATGAACGAATCTACCGAACTCATTAACGAAATATTGCAGAGCCTGGGTATAGATGCGGCTTATCGTACCAATAGCCTTACCCTGCTTGAAAAAGGTGAATCCCGTTACTTAAGGGACCTCAAGCTTAACTTTACAAGCACGCTTACTTCTGACCACTTAAGTGCGAAAGAATGCGCACTGTTAGGACTGGCAACCGCCGTTAATAATAACAATACGCCTTTAACTACTTTTTTTACTCGCTATGCTGAAGAGCAGGGTGCTACGGCTGCAGAAACCGGAGAGGCGGCAGGCTGCGCATCGTTGCTGGCCTCTAATAATGTATTTTACCGCTTCCGTCATTTTACACAAAAGGAAAAGTATACGCAAATTCCTGCCCGCATCCGTATGCAGCTAATGATGAAGCCGGTAACCGGAAAAGATTTTTTTGAATTGATGAGCCTTGTCATTTCAGCAGTTAACGGCTGCGAAATGTGTGTGAACGCTCATGAAGATTCATTGATCAAACTAGGTACAACTGAAGAGCGTATTTTTGATGCCGTAAGAATTGCATCATTGGTAACTGCTACCGGTAAGATTATTTTTTAAGTTAGATAAAAAAGATTAGACAACTTACCAAGGTTGTCTAATCTTTTATTAAGAATTCGCAACCACTCTTTTCAGCGCCATAATGTAACCAAAATGCAACCCTTCGTGAAAAGGTAAAAAGTTAATTGCATTATCAATGTTGTTTAGTTGCACGCCGTACCTGGTAGTCCATGGAGTATAGTTGGTAAACACGTTGTTATTATAATCAGTTTCTAACTGATCAATTGTAGTGAGGAGTAATCCGCTTATTTTTTCGATTTCAGTTTTGTCCATAAAGCCGTCGGGCTTTGTATCGGGTTTGTAGCGCTGTAAAAAGTTTTCATCGACCCTGATGTCCAGGCCGGCCCGCTTATAACATACGCCCTGCTGGGCGGCAATGATGTGCGCCATATTCCAAATAAGATTGTTGTTAAAACCGGCGGGTACTTCGTTTAACTGTTCAATGCTCAAATCTTTTATCAGATTAATTAAGTGGATACGTGGTTTTTTAATGATTTCAAAGACGGTGTTCATAGCGGTTTATTTCTGGCTAAGTTGGTAAATATTTTTAATCCGTCGGTAGAAAAGGAGGAACTCAATCAACGAATTTCAACTCAATCAACAAAATGATCTTTTATTCTAACTTTACGCCATCAATTTATCGTTGAATAAATGCCCGAAATCGCTGTAAATAAATCAATCCGGTCTGATAAAGTAATTTTTTATTTTTTGTTGTTCTGGACGATATTGAACGCCATCCAGGCTTATACCTTAGAGTTACAGGGCGATGAAGCTTATTACTGGTTGTATTCCAGATATTTAGACTGGGGATATTTTGATCATCCGCCCATGGTGGCCCTTTTTATCCGCATCGGCGACAGCATTATGCACAATGAGTTCGGCCTGCGGATGATCACTGTTTTAACCAGTTCTGCATCCATATACCTGCTGTGGCTCATTCTTAAAAAGTACGCCGTTGATGCCATCGCATTTGTATTGGTAATTTCAGGTGTTTTTATTTTTCACATTTACGGTTTCACCACCACTCCTGATGCACCGCTTTTCTTTTTTACGGTGCTATTCTACTTCATCTACCAGCAATATATCGAAAAAGATAAATGGAGCCTGGCGCTATTATTGGCGTTGATAGTTGCCTGCCTGCTGTATAGTAAATATAATGCTGTTTTGCTTATTGGCTTCACCTTGCTGGCCAATATTAAACTGGTTACACGCGGATCGTTTTGTTTTATTGTTGTGTTGGCAACGGCACTGTATCTGCCGCATATTTTGTGGCAGGCGCAGCATGGTTATCCTTCTGTTAACTATCATTTATTCGAGCGTTCGTCTGATACTTACAGCTTTGCCAACACTTTTTCATATCTGCCGGGGCAGCTATTGATGGCCGGGCCGCTTATCGGCTGGTTTTTGTTTTATAAAGCATTTACCACGCGGATAAAGGATGCATTTATAAGATGCCTGATGGTGAATTGTGTAGGCACCCTGATCTTCTTTTTTATCAGCAGCATTAAAGGCGAAGTGCAGCCGCAATGGACGTTTATTTTATTTGCCCCGCTGGTTATGCTGGCACTTATTCATTTTAAGCAACAGGGCGGCCGGCCAAAATGGTTGCTGCCGGTGGCATTGGTTAATCTGAGTATAATTGTGGCCGTACGAATAATAATTATTATGGGTTTTGGCTTTGCCAGGACGTACGGCCACTTAAAAAGTTATTATGGCTTTAAAGAGTGGACCAATGTGGTAAAACAAAAAGCTGGAAATAATTATGTGATAATGGCCGAAGGATTTCAAAATCCCTCCAAGTATAACTATTATACAAATAGCTTAAAATGCTTTTCGTATGATACCCGTTATTACCGGCTCACACAATTTGATATCTGGCCAATGGAAGATAGCCTGCAGCATAAAAGAGCCTATTATTTAACTTATTATCCTATAAAAGGCCTTACTACCGACTCCATAAAGGTAGCCGCAGGCACCTGGTACAGTGCCTGGGTTGATGATGTGCGCACTTATCAAAAGATAAAGTTTGAAACGTCTTCCGAAAAAATAACCGCACAGCCCGGACAGAAAATCGTTTTTAACTTAACAATTACCAATCCTTACGGGTACCCGGTTAATTTTAGCAATGCAGGATGCCTGCACCCGGTTGTAATGGAGGGCTGTATATTTAAAGGCGATGTATTAATAAAGTCACAAAAGGCCCCGGATAACTTTAACCGTATTTTTTTAAGGCCCGGAGCAAGCACAAATTATGTATTTACCTTAACTTCGCCGTTAAATAAAGGAAATTTTGATGTTGTGTTTTCTTTACGGACTGATCCCTTTCCGGGCAGTAAAAATAGCAGGATCATTAAATTGACAGTTCACTAAATCCCCTATTCAATATGATTAAAAAAATTTACTTCACAATCCTAATTTCTGTAATTACAACTGCCGCGGCGCTGGCCCAAACTGTCGACATTAACTTTAACGGCCTTGGTTTTTTAGATAACCGCGAATACAAAGATTTTATTCCCCGCTCACGCACTTATTCGGGTACCCGCACTGCCCTTGATTTCGGGATCAATATTGACAGCTTAAATCATTTTGTTGTGGGTGTTAATGCCATGCATGAGTTTGGTGCTATCCCATTTTACATAAAGGTTGACCCTATTGCTTATTATAAATTTGAAAGCAAAACCTGGCTTTTTGATGCAGGTGAATTCCCCCGTGCAGGTTTGATTGATAACTTTCCCCGCGCTTTGCTCAATGATACGTTGATGTATTACCGGCCCAACGTACAAGGATTATTGGCACGTTATCATACCGACCATTTTATGCAAACCGGCTTTATAGACTGGTTAAGCAGGCAAACACAAACGCAGCGCGAGCAGTTTATCTTCGGCGAAGAAGGTAAATATCGCCCAAGTTTAAGCGGGCCATTTTATATCTCACATTTTGCATTCTTGATGCATGATGCCGGCGCTGAAGTTTTATTGCCCGGCGACCATATAAACGATAACGGTGGTGCGGAAATTAAACTCGGGCTGGATTTTACCCATAAACAACATTTGCTGGATTCCTTGTCATTTGAAGCAGGAGGGTTGGTGTCATTTCAGCGCGAACGTGGAATTAACGGATTCAAGACCCCGATAGGCTTTGTTGCAGATGCATTTGGCAGCTATGGCCGTTTTTCTGTATTTAACGAATTGTATGCAGGCCAGGGCTCCTATATTGGTTATGGCGATGCCTTTTATGAAAGAAAATTTTATGACCGCCTGGATTTGATCTTCAATACATTTGCCGCAAAAGGGTTAAAAGGACAATTTGTATTAAGTATCCACAAAACGCCCGGCTATACCAGTAACCAGGAAGCCTTCAGGGTAACTTATGATCTGGGAAGAAGGGTTATTGCGAGGTTTAAAGATTAGTTATAAAAGTATTTCAAACTAATCTCCAAACGCTAACCTCTGGTCTCTAAATTAAAACCTGCTGATATCGCCGCTGCCGGTTTTTGAGCTGGAAACGTTTTTGGCAGCGCCGGTATAATGGATATCGCCTGAACCGTGTATTGCGGCATCAACTTTTTCGCTTGCATTGATTGTTGCATCGCCCGAGCCTGTAACCCGCACCATAGAATTTACTGTGACCAGGTTGCGTGCAGTAAAATCTCCCGAACCTACTACACTAACCGTTGAGTTATCCGCCCTGCCCGATAATCGCATATCTCCTGAACCCGAAATACTGCTTTCGAGTGTTTTTATATTTACTTTGCCACTCATGTCGCCCGATCCGCTGATCCTTAATTTTAACGAATTAGCAGTAATGCCATCTTTAAAATACACATCGCCTGAGCCGGAGAGGCCGATACTATTTAAACTCTTTGCTGTAACATACACAACTATCTTTTTGTGATGTCCCCACCATTCGCCCCAGTTCCAGCTATCATGTTTGTTATATATTTTTAAAACGCCGCCATCTACTTCAGTGATGACCCGGTTAATTACGTCCGACGGGGCCTCAACCTTTACCGACTCAGTATTTCCCTGGGTAATATATACATCAAATGAACCACCCACGCTTACCGCATTAAAACCCGAAAGGTGCCTGTCAACAATTTCGGCAGTATTGACCTTAATAGTTGAATGAGGTTTTGAAAAGGCGTAGCTGCTACCTGCCAAAAGTACAGCCACCAATAAAAGTTTGCTTATTGATTTCATGGTTATCAGTTTGTGAAATAAGACGCTCCTTTTAATGGTTAGGTTACAGTGAAAGTAAAATAAATTATACATGTACTGATGGAGTTACTTTAACAAAAACACCCCCTTTTCTTATAATGAAAAGAGGGTGTTTTATCTTAATGGATCCGTTCCCGAAAGAGACTTAATCTATCAATACCCCTATATAATAATTAAAGGTATCCACTTCGATATTATCTTTAGTTGCATCTTTAATTTCGATAGGTTTAAAGTGGGTTGTAGGGCTGATAAACTGGTATTCGCCGCCTTTTACCCTTACTTTAACGGGCATATTAAAATCTTTTACATCCGCATTCCACCGGCAGTTCAATTGGCCCTTCATAAACATAAATTCAAGTACCGGAATGTTTTTGTGTTTAAGATATTGCTCAAATACAGGGTTCAGGTTTTTGCCCGCCTTGTCACTTATATAATCTACTATTTGATCATAAGTTACCGTTTGGTGATAGAAGGTTTTATTTAAACCACGTAATATACCGCGCCATTTTTCGTCATCGTTAATTATCGTCCTGACCATGTTCAGCAGGTTACCCCCCTTATAATACATATCGCCCGAACCTTCTTTATTAACTCCGTAAATGCCAACTATAGGCCTGTCATTCTGGATAAGAAAGCGCGTGCCATGTACGTATTCCTGGCCTGCCTGTTTGCCATATCTTTGCTCCGTAAATAATGATTCCGAATAGTTGGTAAAGCTTTCATGTATCCACATATCGGCGAGGTCTTTTGAGGTAATATTATTACCAAACCATTCGTGTCCGCTCTCATGTACAATGATGAAATCCCATTTAAGTCCCCAGCCGGTTCCTGAAAGGTCGTGGCCCAGGTAGCCATTTTGAAAATGATTGCCATAGGCGGTGCCGCTTTGGTGCTCCATACCTAAATGCGGCGTTTCTATTAATTTATAACCATCTTCATAAAAAGGATAGGGCCCAAACCAATATTCAAATGCTTTGATCATGTCCTTCACATTTTCACCGAATTGTTTTTTTGCTTTTTCAAGGTTATAGCTCAGCACCCAATAATCTAATGTTAGTTTGCCTTTTTCGCCGTCGTAACTGTCATCAAAATGGGTGTATTTACCAATATTGGCTTCAATGTCATAATTGTTGATCGGGTTTGCCACGAACCAATCATACCGGGTGTAACCGTTTTTAAGGTCGGTTACCTTGCGCAGCCGGCCATTTGAAACATCCTGCAAGCCGGTTGGCACGCTGATGCTGATTAAGGCACTGTCAACCTCATCATATTGATGATCTTTATTAGGCCACCAGATACTGGCGCCTACTCCCTGGCATGCAGTTGCCACCCAGGGATTACCGATTGAATCTTTTGCGTAAACAATTCCGCCATCCCATGGAGCACGTTTAGCAATAGTTGGATGTCCTGAATAATAAACTGTAAACTCGTCCTTACTGCCTTTTTTTATGGTTTTAGGAAAAGTGACATACACCGCATTGTATTCCCTTGTATAAGGTAACACATGGCCTTTATAAACTATCTTCTCTACCTTCAAATTGGCAAACAGATCAAACTGCAGTTTGTTGAAGTCCTGTACAGCAGTAAATTTAAAAAGGTTGCTGCCGCTGATGGATTTATCATCTACATCAAACTTAACATCCAGGTGGTAATAATCTATATCATAGCAGGTACGCAATGGCGTTAAATAGCCACGCAATGAATCAGCTCTTGTAAATTTTTCTTTTGGTATTCCTAATTGTGCCTTAGTTGCAAAAGCGGCCAGCAACAGTATGAAGGTCAATAATTGTTTTAATTTCATTTATGTTGTATGATCAATAATCTGTGCAAAGTATATAACTCTATGTAGTTCCTTTTAGTCTTCTAAAACGGTAACCTTTACACTTGATTTATTCTGCGCATCGTGATAGATCCTGATCGTTGCTTTCTGAAAATCTGAATCTTTTGCCTGGTTAATATTTTCAAACATCTGCGGATTGCGGTCAACCAGTGGGAACCACGAATTTTGTACCTGTATCATTATGCGGTGCCCTTTTCTGAAAGTATGTGCTACATCCGGCAAATGGTATTTAACCTCGGTAACCTTGCCTGGCACAAATGGTTCTGGTTTTTCAAAAGAGTTACGGAATTTTCCACGGAAAACTTCGCCCCTTACCAGCATTTCATAGCCGGCCATTTCTACGTTTTTAGGATTAGGTGTAGGATTAGGATAGTTTTCGGGAAATACATCTATCAGCTTTACAACATAATCTGCATCGGTGCCTGTGGTTGAGGTTAACAAATCGGCAATTACCGGCCCGGTTAAAGTAATATCATTTTTTAAAGTGTCGGTTTGATAAACTTTAACGTCAGGCCTGCGTTCTGCAAAGCGCTGATCGTCCAGCATATATTCTCTTGTGCGGCGTTCCTGTATCCCGTTTTGATATGGAACCGGTGCATTAGGATCGCTTACATATTCATCAAAATTTTCGACGGTTTTAGGCGCATCAAACGAAAGCTTGCCGTTTGCATGGAAATACAAGGTTTTTTCGATGGTATTTTTTGGAGGCCATTGGTTGAATTTTTTCCATTCGTTGCTTCCCGAGATAAAAATGGTGGCTTTTGGCAGGTCCAATTCGCCCTCGCCCTTCAGGTAATATTTAAAGAAAGGCAGTTCCACATTTTCCTCAAAGAATAAACTGGTTTTTGATCCGAAATTCTGGTCGCCAAAAAACTGGCCGTCTCCGCGTTCCCAGCCGCCGTGGAACCATGGGCCCATAACCAGCATATTTTTATGGCTTGCCGGATTTTGTTTTTCCAGTGCTTCAAATACATGCAGCGCCCCAAAGCAGTCCTCAGCGTCAAAAAAACCGCCGACAGTCATTGTTGCCGGGGTGATGTTTTTTAAATGCGGACGAATGTTCATATCCTTCCAGAAAGAATCATAGGTGGGGTGTGCCATCATATTGTCCCAAAACTTTACTGAATCACCGAAATAATGTTTCTTAAAATTTGGCAACGCACCCATTTCAAGATAAAATTTATAGTTGTCTTTACCTTTAAATTTTATGGCAGTTTTAAACTGAGCCGGTGTAATTGGTTTTGGACGGGGAACGCCAAAACTGGTTATAAAAGCAAATGCATCCATCTGGAACAAAGCGCCGTTATGATGAAAGTCATCTCCGATAAACCAATCGGTAACCGGGGCCTGCGGTGATACCGCCTTTAATGCCGGATGTGCGTTTGGAAGCGATGCGGTCGAATAAAATCCAGGGTAGGATATGCCTTCAATACCTACTTTGCCATTGTTGTTTGGTAGGTTTTTTACCAGCCAGTCTATGGTGTCATAAGTATCTGAACTTTCATCCACCTCCTTATTGCTTTTCTTATTTTCAATATGCGGGCGTACATCCACAAATTCTCCTTCGCTCATCCATTTACCGCGTACATCCTGGTAAACAAAAATAAATCCTTCTTTCTCGAGAAACTGGTTCTGGCCTAATGATCTTTTATATGCGTTTTCGCCATAAGGGGCAACTGTATAAGGCGTGCGGGTCATAATAATCGGGTATTTTTTTGACTGGTCCTTAGGCAGGTAAATGGAAGTGAAAAGGCGTTTACCATCTCGCATGGTAATATATTTTTCCATTTTTGTGTAGTGGTCCCTTACATAACCAGTATCAGGGAGTGATTGGGCAAAGGTTAAGGTGCACCATAACGCCAACCCAATTAAGAGTAGTGATTTTTTCATATTTTTCGATCAGTTTAAAAAGCCTAATTTAATAAGTTAATCTATAAAAAGCTATTAGTGACGATTCTGTTACAAAGCATGATATTTAATTAGATAAGGATTGAAAATAATCTTAAATAAACTTATTAAAATATTTTAAAAAGTATTGTATTTGTTAATATATATTTATTATGTTTGTAATAGATAATGCATAAATTATTATTGAACGAACTTTACATTAACCTTATGTCGGTAAGGATAATTTTAATAGTTAAATTGGTTTGAAGAAAATCCTCGTTTCGGCGGGGATTTTTTATGTGTATCTATTTTATAATCTGAATAACTTATAAACTTTATTTTTAATGGCCCGATTAAATTTATTAGAAGAGACGCGTTACGAGAAGCTACCGGTAACGGTGTATCAGAATCAGCAGGAAGCATCAATAGCAGTAGCAGGGCGGATCGCCGCGTTGATCCGCAGCAAGGACAGCAAAGGGGAAAAGACCATCCTTGGTTTGGCAACCGGGGTAACCCCTATAGGGGTTTACGCCGAGCTGGTGCGGCAGCACCGGGAAGAAGGTCTGAGCTTTAAAAATGTGATCACCTTTAACCTGGACGAATATTACCCGATGCGGCCCGATGCAGCGCAGAGCTATGTAACGTTCATGAACGAGCACCTGTTCGGCCAGGTGGATATAGCGCGCAGCAACGTGCACATCCCGGATGGCACGCTGGAAAAAGAAGCAGTGGCCTCCTTTTGCCTGGATTATGAAAAGAAGATAACAGCCCTCGGCGGGCTTGACCTGCAGATATTAGGCATCGGCCGTACAGGCCACATCGGCTTTAACGAGCCTGGCTCGGCACCCAACTCCGGCACCCGGCTGGTAACGCTGGATGATCTGACCCGCAACGATGCCTCGCGGGACTTTGGCGGCAAGCAGAATGTGCCCACCAAGGCCATCACCATGGGCATCGGCACCATCTTTAAGGCAAGGGAGATCATCCTGATGGCCTGGAGCCGCAAAAAGGCGCCCATCATCAAAAAAGCAGTGGAAGGAGAGATCTCCGGCGATGTACCGGCTACCTATTTGCAGCTATCCGACCACGTGGAGTTTGTACTGGACGAAGCAGCAGCCTCATCCTTAACCCGCTTTGATACCCCCTGGCTGGTAAAGGATTGTATATGGGAGAACAACCTGAAAAAGAAAGCCGTATTGTGGCTGGCCGAAACGGTAAACAAACCCATCCTGAAGCTGACCGAAGAAGACTACAACAACCATGGCATGGCCCAGCTGGCAGTAGAGCAGGGGCCTGTTTATGACATCAATATCGACATCTTTAACCAGCTGCAGCATACCATCACCGGCTGGCCGGGCGGTAAGCCGGATGCCGATGACAGCCAGCGGCCCGAACGGGCGCTGCCTGCAAAAAAACGCTCCATCATCTTTTCGCCCCACCCGGATGATGATGTGATCTCGATGGGCGGCACCTTTATCAGGCTCGTTGACCAGGGGCATGACGTGCATGTAGCCTACCAAACCTCGGGCAATACGGCGGTATGGGATGATGATGTGCTGCGCTTCGTGGAATTTGCCATCGACTTTAACAACAGCATCGGGGAAGATAATACCAAACTAAAAAGCATCTATGAACAGATGCGCAGCTTTATGCCCACCAAGCAGCCCAACCAGGTAGATACCAAAGAGATCAGGGATGTAAAAGGATTTATCCGCAAAACAGAAGCCATCTCGGGGGCCAGGTATGCAGGGCTGGATGATGACCATATCCATTTTATGGCACTGCCCTTTTATGAAACCGGCAAAATAAAAAAGAACACGGCAGGCGAAGAAGACATCCGGCTTACCATGGAGCTGTTAAACAAAGTAAAACCGCAGCAGGTATTTGCAGCAGGCGACTTTGCAGACCCTAACGGCACCCACCTGGTATGTTTCAACATCATCCTGGCCGCATTGAGAAAACTCAGCGAAACCGAAGACTGGGTAAAGGACTGCTGGCTGTGGATGTACCGCGGTGCATGGCAGGAGTTTGA
>JAQBOU010000068.1 GCA_028287865.1 Mucilaginibacter sp.
TTTGCCGAAACGGCAAACAGCAGCAATAATGAAAACAGTATCTTTTTATTCACACTCATTTATTTAGGTAAGTGGCAATGCACTTCTGCAGGCAAAAATATATTATAAATTTAATCCTGCTAAAACAATTTTGTTACAGATGCAAATTAAATCTTTTAAAGTAATTTATAGTTTCATAACCGATGCACGCCCAATCTTAAAATGATCGGAATGTAAAAGGCACTCATATTAGGCTCAGAATCAATTAATTGAATATCAGCACATTATAAAAACAGGTGGATAAAAGTGGATAGGGTGGATAATTTTCACTATCCGCCACCACACAGCTCAGCTCGAAAAAGCTTTAAATCAATGTAAAAAATTGATATTCAATTACTTGCCGATACATAAAGTATCAAATAACTGATTATCAATTATTTACGAAGTTTGAGTTACAAATGAGTAACAAATATAGAATATAGTAAAAAATGTTAATAACTCATAATTTTTTATTTATCGTTTAATGCGTTTAAGCTATCAAACTATAAGCTGTATTTCGTCCCCGCCTGTTTCTTTTTCCAATATATCCTTTTCTATAAGATCTTGTATATCCCTTAATGCAGTGTCCGGAGAACTCTTCGTCATCTTAGCCCATTTGGTACTGGTTAGCTTTCCATGAAATTCATCAAGTAATTTGCTGACCATATATTGTTGACGACTATTTAGCGAAACTTCACGGTTCTTCTCCCAAAATTGAGTTCTGTTTAAAACTGCAGCTAAAGTCTCTTCCGTATGATCCATCGCATTAAATAAGCAATCTAAGAACTAGCTCAACCAACGGGTTATATCCAGATCGCCTTTTTGGGTTTGTTCCAACATCTCATAGTACGTGGCCTTTACCCTTAATATTTGCGCAGACACACTGTAAAAACGCTGAGACGTTCCATTGGCACGAGCAAGTTGTATATCGGTAATAGCCCCGGGTTATACGACCATTGCCGTCATCAAATGGATGGATGGTAACAAACCATAAATGCGCTATTGCTGCCTTCAATACCGCATCGGTAGTAGTTCAGCACTACACCAGTTTAAAATAAGCTCATATCAGTGAGACAATAGTTCCTTTGGGAGCATAAAAGAGGATTCTCTTTGCCCATTGCCCCCCGAAACCACTTGCATCGGGCCTGCAGACACTTTTCAAAAGGCTGGCCGTATCCACAACCGTTGATACATTACTTTTCATTCATGATCACATCAAAGCCGCAAACCTTTCTGCAATACGCTTTGAAACACTTTGTTCATGGTCATATTCTTCACCGAATATACTTTCGGTGCTTTTTTCATCATTGTTCACAACCGCATTTAACAGGAGATTTGTTTGCCAGTTTCAAATGCGTTAATACCAGCTTTTGAAAGCCACCCCACCAGAAAAATCCTGATCGATGAATAAGCTAAATTTTCAAAAACTGCTTCATTTGCACCTTTTCTTTTTCCAATCGGCTTAACGGCATCATCAGAAATTGGCATGTATTGTCCCTAACGATAATGGGCAGATTAATTGTGGCATCCGAAAGAGTTAAGCCGACTATTATTAAAAACAGCAAGTATCCATCGGAATTTGTGCCCGGTTATCATGCGATGGCCAGAAAATGCATATGTGAGGCGTTTGAAGGAAACTTTAATAACGATTATCAGCTTTATTTTGACGAATTTAAACGCAAAGCTAAAGAGTCCCGGAAGGCAGCAAATACCTATCCAAAGGAAAAGCACTCTACAAGAATAACTTTTATTCTGCCGAGGGTTTGGACGGGGTCGTCGCCATGTCAGGGCTAATGACTCCACTACTTGAAAACTATACTTACTACAGTAATCTTGAGCAAAAGAAAAACGCTAGCATGCTTAATAGTGTACGCATCGGTGCAATGGCAGACATGCTGCTATACGATCAGTATGGCTTAGACCATGTCGGTTTTCTCAAATTCAATTTTTAAAAACTAAATTTCCAGCGGACGAAGCGGCGGTAAAACTTCGGGTGTTAAAGAGGTTTTATGAAGGGATTAAAATAGAGCTCAACCCAAAAGTCTGTATCTTGGTTGATGTGGCTGCCCGGCGCATTTACACATTAGATGAGGTCGCTAATGCCAGAGAGCAGCTTAATAAAGCTAGCACACTGATTCAGGACAATTGGGACCTGATTTATTTCTGACATTGAGTTAGTGAACACAAAAAGGCTGAATTTACATAATATCTATGCTTTTGGTTGACTTGTAAAATTCTTTGTAATAATCATTTATTGAAATAGTCAAATATAATTACCAATTTCCAGCACCTTCTCTACTTCAAGTACACATAGGTAATCCCATCCCCGCCCCTGTCAGCATGCTCATCTTCCATGCGGTCAACCTGCTCGTATTTTTTGAGGTATTGCCTTATCATTTTGCGCAATATGCCGTCGCCCCTGCCATGAATGATCTTTAAAGTACCATAGCCCATCATTACAGCTCGGTCAAATAAACGTTCAATGTTGCCCAGTGCATCTTCAGTACGCATTCCCCTCACATCAATCTCCGGACTAAAACTTGCCATATCACTGGTTTGCGCGCTAAAGCTTTTCCTGATCTCCTTAGGCACTGCAGAGCGCGAAACTTTCATTACACGTTTTCGTTTGGCAACGGTGCGCAGATCGCCAATGGCAATCACCACATTATCTTTTATCAGCTCAATTACCTGCCCGGTGGTTTCACTGTCGGTAAGTTTTACCCAGTCGCCGGGTTTTAACTCTTCCTCGTTTGGTAATGGTTTTGGCACAACCGGTTTCACCGTGTTTTTTTGCAGTTCGATATTTAGGTTTTCGCGCAGAATGCGGGTTTTTTCTTTATCAGCATTGCTGCTTTTAATTTCGGATATGGTATTCTCCACCAGCTTATTGGCATTAAGGATGATATTTTTCGCCTGTTCTTTAGCGTCTTTTATCAACGCTTTTTTATTTTCTTCCAGGTAGTTTTTCAGTGTTTCATTTTCAGCAAGCAGGGCGTTAACCTGTCTTTGCTGCTTATCCAGCCTGAGTTTTGTATCATAAATTTCTTTTTTCTCCCGCTCAAGGTCAACCAGCAAAGTATCCACTTTCTTCTGGCCTGCGCTCACCTTATTTTTTGCCAGGTTCAGCACGTTTTGAGGCAAGCCTATTTTTTGGGCGATCTCAAAGGCATATGAGCTGCCGGGTTTGCCTACCTCCAGCATGTAAAGCGGTTTCATCTCGGTATTATTGAAAAGCATGGACGCATTCTCCAAACCCTCGGTATGACTGGCAAATATTTTAAGATTTGAATAGTGCGTGGTAACCATCCCCCTAACCTTTTTATGGTTTAAAGATTCAAGCACCGCCTCGGCAATAGGCCCGCCAAACTGCGGATCGGTACCGGTTCCAAATTCATCTATCAGTATCAGCGTTTTGCCGTTGGCCTGCTCCACAAATGCTTTCATTTTTGAAAGGTGGGCGCTGTAGGTACTCAAATCACTTTCAATCGACTGATCATCACCAATATCAACAAACAACTGTTTAAAAACCCCTACCACACTTGCCTCCGAGGCAGAGATCAATAAACCCGCCTGTACCATCATCTGCAATAAGCCAACGGTTTTCATACACACCGATTTACCGCCCGCATTAGGGCCAGATACTACAATGATACGTGCCTGCTCATCGATCTGGACATTGAGCGGTACTACTGTTTTTTTCTCTTTTTTAAAGTTCAGCAGCAACAGCGGGTGCCGCGCATTGGTTAGTTTCAATCGCGGCTCATTAATTACCTGCGGCATTTCAGCTTCTATATCAATGGCAAAGAGTGCTTTCGCCCTTACAAAGTCCAGCTTAGTTAATAAGTTATGATACGACAGAAGCAGAGGAACATAGGGCCTCAGTTCGTCTGTTAAAGCAGTTAAAATCTTAACTATTTCACGTCTGCGGTCAAATTCCAGGTCGCGGATCTTGTTATTTAAAGAGAAAACCTCTTCCGGCTCCATATAAACCGTTTGGCCGGATGATGATTCGTCGTGAATAAAACCTTTAAGCTTGCGTTTATTTTCGGCAAGTAAAGGGATACATAAGCGCCCGTCGCGCACGGTTAATGAACCATCTGCTGTCCAGCCGTTGCCGGCGGCGCTTTTAAATATCTGGTCGATCTTTTTACGGGCTTCCTGTTCAGCTTTAGCAATCCCCGAGGTTATTTCTGATAGTTCACGCGATGCATTTGGTCTGATCTTGCCTTTGGGGTCAATAACCAGGTCAATCTTTTTAATAATGGCCTTTTCAATAGGCAGGTGTTCAAATAAAGCTTCCAGGTTTGGGTACAGACCCTCCCGCTCATTAAAATAAGCAATTACCGCAAATACGGTTGTTAGGGATGCGTGTACCTGGTAAAATTCTTCTTCACTTAAAAATACACCCTCTATCCTCGCTTTATTGGCGAGAGATTTAACATCAAAAAAATGATGAATAGGTAAAGTATCATCATTCTCTAAAATATTTTTAAACTCATTAGCCTGGCTTAAAAACTTTCGGATCTGGTCAAAATTGTCCATCACCTGTATTTTGTCTACCATTTGCCGACCCATTTCGCTCAGGCAATGCGCTTTAATCAGTTCCTTTACTTCCGTAAAACCCAGTTTATCAACACTATTTTTTGGGTACAGCATTATTCTTTTTTTGTTGTGCCTGGTTTAACTTAAATTGAGCCTCGTTCATGTTTGCTTGTACTTTATTCAGGGAGTCTGTTTTTTGCTTCAGGTTTTGCTGTACTTGTACATATATGGCTTGCAGTTCTGTGGGCTGAGTAGCGTAATACGCCATACTTTTTTTAAATTGAACAGTATCTGTGCCATATTTTTTAAACAATGCCACATACGAACCTACCCCATATTTATACAAACTATCGGGCGACTGGCTTATGCTGTAAAGGCTGCCGTCAATAATATGAACTTCAGTAAGCAAACTGATCATTTGATTATGATCTATAATTCCTTCAGGTTTGCTCCCTTTACAGGCAGTTAAAAAAAATGTTACTGAAAAAAACAGGGTGATATATTTATGCATTCTGTAATTTAGCGGTTTAATAAGAAGCAAAATTACGGATAAATGAGCATTGCAGATAATATCAAAAGCTTAAAAAAAGAAACAGTACCTATTAAAGTAACATTAATAGCGGTATCAAAAACCAAACCTGCAGAAGAAGTGCAGGAAGCGTATGATGCGGGTCAGCGTTTATTTGGTGAAAACATGGTACAGGAGCTGGTTGAAAAGTATGAGCAGTTACCAAAAGATATACAATGGCACCTCATAGGTCATCTGCAAAGCAATAAGGTAAAGTATATTGCTCCCTTTATCAGCATGATACAATCTGTTGACAGCCTGAAACTTTTACAGGAGATTAACAAACATGCCTTGAAAAGCAACCGTGTTATTGATTGTCTTTTACAGATTTACATTGCAGATGAAGAAACAAAATTCGGACTTGGTTTTGATGAGGCCATTGAATTATTGCGGTCGCATGAGTTTGCGGCGTTAAAGAATATTCGCATCCGCGGTTTGATGGCTATAGCCACTAATACCGATAACGAAAAGCAGCTAAAAGATGAGTATTACGAATTGAAAATCTTTTTCGACGGCATAAAGCAAAGCTTTTTCAGAAAGGATGATAATTTTAATACCCTTTCGATGGGGATGTCGGCAGATTATAAATTAGCCATAGAGCAGGGTAGCAATATGGTAAGGCTTGGCAGCACCATTTTTGGGCAGCGGGTTATTAAACATTGGAAGAATAATTGATTTTGATATCGGATTTCGGAATTTCAATTTCGGAATTCTTTAATAGTGACTACGAACTGATGAACATAAATTTACGAATAGCAAAAAAAGAAGATTGTTTACGTTTGCTTGAACTGGTAAACGAACTGGCGCTTTATGAAAAGGCGCCGCAGGAGGTTACGGTAACCTTGCAGGAGTTTGAGGATGCCGGTTTTGGCAGCAGCCCGGTATGGAAAGCGTTTGTTGCAGAAATTGATGGTTTAATAGTGGGCTTTGCTTTGTATTACATCCGTTATTCTACCTGGAAAGGCTGCCGAATGTACCTGGAAGACCTGATTGTTACTGAATCAGTGCGCGGTAAAGGAATAGGCAAATTGTTATTTGACCAACTTATTATTGAAGCAAAA
>JAQBOU010000155.1 GCA_028287865.1 Mucilaginibacter sp.
TTATCATGACATTATGAAAGAAACTTTATGAATAGGAAATCAGAAAATGCCTGATTTAGATGTGATATTTTTGCATAACACTGATAATCAATCAACAAAATCACCACCGATTGAAGAACTTAAGGCATATTGGGCATAAGTACACGACGAATTGAATACTTTATTTGATCAGTTCTCCGCCGCTGATTGGTTTAAAAGGCATAATGCAATGACCGATGAGGATTTTGAAAAGGATCCTTCAAGGAACAGGTTAAGTGTATTGTTGAACCGGGCAAACCATGTTGCCTACCACGTTGGGCAGGTAGCTTTGGTTAAACCTGCAAATGCTTAATGTGTAAAAATCACCTGCATGTAAATTCAGATTAGCGGAACTTGTGAATTTTCGCGCCTTCAAGTAAAAAATTAGCGGCCTTATTTGAAGGCGGGTTTATAATATTTACGCCTTATGCCACCAGGTGTCGGCCCATTCCGTACGCTCGGTTTCATTTAAAAATGTCCATGCCACAATGCGGCTAACTTTTTGCCCCTGCGACATACTGATAGTTCTTACATCATTGGCTGCAACTTTTTTCAAAGCTTTATAAACACCTTGAAGGGTGTCTTTTTTTGATACCAGCGTGGTAAACCATAAACATTGCTTGGCCACCAGTGCGCTTTGTTCAATAATGAGTTTAATAAATGCGGCTTCGCCGCCATGGTACCACAGTTCCTTTTTCTGGCCGCCAAAGTTTAATGCCGTTTGGGGTTGACCGCCGGTTTTTAACTTGTTCCATTTATTGATGGTTGCCAACTGCGCTTCCTGCAGGGAGGCATGGAATGGCGGATTACAAATGGTTGCATCAAACCCTTCATCCTGTATAATAATGCCTTTAAAAATATTATGCTTGTTAGTTTGCTGCCGCAATAACACATTGCTTTTTAAATGACTATTTGCTGCAACGATATCTTTTGCCGAACGGATAGCAATCGGATCAATATCGGTACCAACAAACTGCCAGCCGTAAACACTGCTGCCAATAACCGGGTAGATACAATTTGCTCCGGTCCCGATATCCAAAACTTTTATGCTTTTCCCGGTTGGGACATTACCCTTATTGTTTTCGCTTAACAGATCAGCTACATAATGTATGTAATCTGCCCGGCCGGGTATGGGCGGGCAAAGATATCCCTCCGGTATATCCCAGTCATTAACCCCATAAAACTGCTTTAGCAAACTTTTGTTCAGCATTTTCACGGCCTCTGCGTCGCTAAAATTGATTGACTCAATATTATATTGATTTAGTTTAACAAAGGGGCGAAGCCCGGGATTGGTTTTTATCAGCTGCTCAAAATCATACCCTTGCCTGTGGGCATTGCGGGGATGTAAATTTTCTTTTTCGAGTGGGGCTTGTTTGGGAGTTAATGGCATAAATAGTAGTAAGTGCTTAGCTCAAAGAGCTGCTAAGTTACAAAAAACGCAACTCTTTAAGAGATACTTTAATGCTGCATAACCATGTGATTCAAATAATAAATAAGTTTGTTGCAATCTTATAAAAGCTATAACGGTACAATTAAACCTTTTTAAACTTATATTGCGGTCACCACTTATCAAACGCTTATTAAACTAATAGGAAGATATTAAGCTGATATACCGGGCTACTCAATCGAATTATAAATTAATTAATAGCTATAGAGACATTTTTTTCTAATTTTATAACAGTAAATCAATATAAGCCTTCATACAGTTTAATTAAGCCTAATTATTGGGATATGAGGGCTTTGCCAATGCTCCTTACATGAGAAGAATATTACTTTTATTTGTGGTCTTATTTTTTTTTCAACCGGTCTTTGCAAAACAGGGTTATGATAGTCTGTTGATTAAACTCAATAATATTTTAGAGAAAAAAAAGGATTATGATGCTGAAAAGCTGGCGAGGATTGATAAACTGCAGCAGGATTTAAACAATGCCCCTAACCCTGATCTTAATTTTAAATACAACATTTACTTAAAATTTTATGAGGAGTATAAATCTTTCAATTATGCGAAAGCATTTTACTATGCCAAAAAATTGCAGCAAACCGGCGATCTTCTAAAAGATCCTGCTAAGATTGCCTACAGCCGCATCAAATTCGGTTTTATTTCGCTTTCATCCGGCATGTTTAAGGAAGCCTTTGATACCCTTAAAAATGTAAACGTTAAGTTGCTTGATAATGAAGCCCGTAGAGAATATTATTTTTTAACCGCCCGCACTTATTATGACCTGGCTGATTATGATAAGGACGATTATTACACGCCTATATACAACAGCCGGGCCGGAAAATATATTGATTCATCCACCGCTTTGTGTAAACCCAGCTCATTTGAGTATATTTATTACACGGGGTTAAAATATCTAAAAACCGGAAATGTGCTCCGGGCTGTAAATGAGTTAAAGACCCTGGTAAAGGAATATCATTTAACCGACCACCAGTTTGCGGTGACAGCGTCAACGCTGAGCGATATCTATATTCGCAATAACCAGCCCGATAGTGCCATTTCTCTGCTGATTCCGGCTGCCATGGCTGATATAAGATCCTCAACAAAAGAAGCAGCCGCAATGATGAATCTGGCACAACTGCTGCACAAAAAAGGCGATGTTAATAACGCCTATATTTATATTAACGAGGCGCTGGACGATGCAGCTTATTATGGTGCCAGGCAGAGAGAAATACAGGTAAACGCTATTCTACCGGTTATAGCAGGAGACCGGATAAACTCGGTTGAGGGACAGCGGCGTGTTTTGTTTTTTTACGCATTGTCGCTTACGGTACTGTCCTTATTAGTGGTTGTTTTTGCAGTTATTATTTATAAACAACTCAGGAAATTAAGGATTGCCGATAAAATAATAATTGAAACCAATCATCATCTGCTCGAGAATGTTGACAAGCTAAATGAGGCCAATAAAATAAAGGAAGAATATATCGGCTATTATTTTAACCTCATTTCTGAATATATCAATAAGCTCGACAAGTTTAAACGCTCCGTTGATAATAAACTTACTACCAAACGTTTTGATGATATCCGTATATTGGTTAATAACATTAATCTATCCAAAGAAAGGGAAGAATTATTTATAAATTTTGATAAGGCCTTCCTGAAGATATTCCCGAATTTTGTAGAAAGTTATAATGCTCTTTTTCACGAAGAGAGCCATGTAAAGCTGCTGCCCAACCAATTGTTAAATACCGACCTGCGTATTTTTGCCCTTATCAGGCTTGGGATTAGTGATACTGAAAAGATTGCTCACATCCTTGAGTATTCTGTTAACACCATTTATAATTACAAAGCCCGTATAAAAGCTAAGTCACTCATCTCAAATGATGAATTTGAAAACGCTATTATGGGCATTAAAGCCCTTTGATATGCCCTCCCGGCAATAAATCAAGTTATACTTCATTTATATTTCAGTTTTTATAGTTTAGTCATAAATAACTTATAATCAATTAGTTATATTATATTGCTGGCTATACTTCTTTATATTTTGCCTTTGAAATTAGCAGCTACCTGTTTTATCTCTTCTCTTTGATATATCAATTCGAGGCCAATTCTGTAGCGCCCTGATATTGATTTATTATAAACCAATATAATTCTAAATCTTCTGAATCATGAAATTTACACAAACGCCATTATGGCTGTTTAGCTGCATTTTGATTATGAAATTGCAGCACAGTCTAAATGCCGGAAGAGAAGGACATTTAGTTGTCCGGATACTTTCGGGCTAAAAACTTTAATAGCACGTAAACCGATATCCCACAACAAACAAACCAATTAATAAATTCAAATTTTAAGCATTATGTATAAAAAACGATTACTAAAATTATTTTTTTGCTCTTTATTTTTACTGTTGTCATCATGGACAATGGCTCAAAAAACAGCAGTTACCGGTAAAATTACCGACGAAAAAGGGCAAGCGCTTCCCGGCGTTACAATTATGATTAAGGGGGCAACAACCGGCACAAATGCTGATATAAACGGAAGATATTCAATTAGTGTAAAAACCACTGATGTGCTTGTTTTTTCGATGATAGGCTTTGTAAGGCAAGAAATACCGGTTAATGGCCGCGCTGTAATTGATGCGGTGTTAACTGAAACCCAAACCAATTTAAATGAAATAGTAGTTGTGGGGTACGGAACTCAAAAGAGGAAAGACCTTACCGGCTCCATTTCTTCAGTTAAAGGCGAGGCATTTAAGGATCAGCCCATTACAAACCCCATTTCGGGATTGCAGGGACGGGTTGCCGGGGTAAATATTATTGAAAACTCGGCTGCGCCGGATGCTGTTCCGCAAATTATTATAAGAGGTGTGGCTTCTTTTTATCAGCCCAACCCATTGTATATAGTTGATGGAGTAAGGCAATCTGACCTCAACAATGTTAACCCCCAGGATATCGCATCACTTGATGTGATGAAAGATGCGGCTTCGGCGGCTATTTATGGTGCTGCAGCTGCAGGAGGTGTTATATTGGTTACCACTAAAAAGGGCGCAAACATAGGAGCGCCGCCTACAATTAATTTCAGTGCAAGATATGGTGTTACCAAGCCGAAACTGGTACAATTACTTAACACAAATGATTTTATTAAGTTGCAGAACCTTGTTAACCCAACATTTTTTGCAGGAGCCACCAAGCTCGACACGCTTGCTAATACCAATTGGGTGAACCTGCTATACCGGAATGGCACGGAACAAAATTATAACCTGTCAATATCAGGTGCGGCTCCAAATGTAACTTACCTGGCTTCGGGATTTTATAACCAACAAACAGGTATTTTTCTTAAAAATTACTCAAACATCGGTGGCGCACGTGTTAATACCGACTATAAACTCAGTAAATACCTTACCATAGGCGAGCAAATTGATGTATCCCAACGGATAACTTCTCCACTTGTTGGCGCCGAGGCCGATTTGCATAATGCTCCATTCCGTACGCAGCCTATTATCCCTGTTTATAATAAGGAGGTAAGCTATGGAACAGAGCCTGCGGGATATAAAATTGCTTTTGGAGGGCCAAATCCTTTAGGGGCCGTTAACTCAGCGGGTGCACAGGATGTGAAAAATAATTTTCAGGGAAATGCATATGCTGATTTGAAACTTCCTTTTCACCTGGATTTCAGGACCACTTTAGGATACAGCTATTATTTGCAAACAACTGATTTTTATCAGAACTCTTATAGTTTTGGACCTGTTGCATCTTCAACTAATGGTCTTAGTAAATCCTATGCGCAAAGCAGCCAGTTACTTACCAATTATGTATTGACCTATAATCAAAGCTTTGGCAAGCATAATATCAATGCCTTAGCGGGCTTCGAGCAGATAGTTAATAAAACAAATAACATCTATTCAACAATGAGTTCAATAGGTTCACCCGGTTATTCATATATTCAAACATCTGCTTCAACCCTTGGCCTTACAGGTACATATGACCCTCAAGGGCTCATACAGTCGCAATTTGCAAGGATGAATTACAATTATAACGAGCGTTATTTTTTATCTGCTTCTGTAAGGCAGGATGCTAATTACGATGTATTTGGACCTAATAAACAAAAAGGTATATTTCCGGCGGCATCTGTAGGTTGGACAATCAGTGAAGAGCCGTTCTTTAAAAGTACATTGCCTGGTATAAATAGTCTTAAATTTCGCGGAAGCTATGGGCAACTTGGTAACTCCAACGTTTCGCCATATTCATTTACTTCAACCTATAGCCAGTTCCAGGCAGCTACCGGGGCGAGCGGTGGTGCACAAGGTTTCGCTCCTGGTCAGCCCTTTCAAATAGCAAATACTTTAACAAGCTTACCTAATCCAAATTTACATTGGGAAACAATTACGGAAACTGATTTGGGCTTTGATGGGGAAGCGTTACATGGCAGTTTGTATTTTACAGCTGAAGTGTATAACAAAAAGACTTCTAATTTAATTTATCAATTACCCTTATCAGCAAGTTCAGGGTTTTCTCAACCATATATTACAAATATCGGGGATGTTGACAATAAAGGGTTTGAATTGATGGCGGGTTATCGTAATAAAATTGGTAAGCTCGGTTTTGACGTAAGTGGAAATTTAAGCTTTAATCAAAATAAAGTAACCAAACTAAGCGGCGCCGCTACTGATGCTGTTTATGGTGGCTATAATTATTACAGCATGGGTAATACCAGCTTTAGTCAAATGCCTAACCAACAATTAACAATTACAAAGGTAGGCTTGCCATTTGGTTCGTTCTATGGATATAAGGTATTAGGAATATTTACAGATGAGGCCACCGCTCAAAAGCAAGTTGTTAATGGCCACAAAGCCGATATGGGTGACTTGCAATACCAGGATGTAAATGGTGATGGAAAAATTGATCAAAATGACAGGCAGGTAATCGGTAACCCCAATCCTAAATATATTTATGGATTTAATATCCGCCTTAACTATGCCGGATTTGATTTGGCCGCATTATTTAATGGCGTTGCCGGTGTGCAACTGTTTAATGGAGTACAAGCATATGAACAATCTCTTTTTCAAGATGGTAACACTACATCGCAGGTCTTCCACGATTCCTTCTTAGGTACAAATGGCCTTACATCGCAACCCAGGCTGCTTAGCCCTGTTGCCGGAGGCGGAAATGCGTTAGATCAAAATCAAAACTACTCTTCTGTAAACAGTTATTTTGTTCAAAATGGCGCCTATTTAAAACTTAAAAACCTGCAGTTAGGATATACTTTTTCCGGGAAGACGTTGAAACAGGTTAGTATAAAAAGCCTGAGGGTTTTTATAATGGCAAATAATGTATTTACCATTACAAAGTATAAAGGGCTTGATCCGGAACTGGGCAGTGCATTTACTACAGGTGGGACTATTAGTCCTACTACCCAGGGTATTGATGCGGTAACAAATTATCCTCAGGCCCGGATTTTTTCAGCAGGACTTGATGTTAGTTTATAGTAATAACCTTCAAAATTTATTAAAATGTTAAAGAAAAAATATATAGTAGCACTCGCATTTATTTTAATAGCGGGATGTAAAAAGGCCCCAGTTAACGTTGGGCCTACAAATCAATATAGCAGCAGTACTTACCCGACAACTGTTACCCAATTGCAAACAGTCCTGGTATCATGTTATGCCAATTTGCGTGATGTTGGCCTGTTTGGTTTTGACCTTTTGCCAAGGATGTTGGGACAATCAACACATACGCTTAACGGAAACCCTTTTTCATTTACCAGCGAAATGGCGGCTAACAATCTTACCGTAGGAGATGGAGGTGCACAGGAAACATTTACTGCTTTATACGCAGGCGTGAAAAATTGTAACGTTACTATTTATGCGGCAGGGGTATTATTAAAAACAAACCCATCTGTAGATAAGACAGCTGTTAACCTGATAATTGGCCAGGCTTATTGCCTTAGAGGATGGTATTATATGCAGCTTGAATGTTTTTATGGCGAAGCATATATGCAGGCAGGCGGTGTAAACGGCGACAAACTCGGAGTTTCATTATATACTGAAGTGCCTCAAAGTTTAGCTGCAACACAAGTAGCGCGCAGCCCTGTAAAAGATGTATGGGCATTGATTATCAGTGATGAAAAACAAGCCGCAACGTTACTTAAAGGGCAAGTTTGGCCTTCTACCGATCTGGCACGGGCCACTGAATGGTCGGCAAAAGGGTTATTAGGTAAAGCTTACGTTTATACCCAGGACTGGGCTGATGCCAAAACCACTTTAATTGATGTTATAACAAACAGCGGTAAATCATTAATGCCGTATTCCACCTATCGTAATGCGTTTAATGGTGCTAATAAATTCAATAGCGAATCATTGCTTGAGTTATATATAGATCCCAATCCACAAGGAGGGTATGGTATTTATAGTGGTGTTGCAAACTCGGCAACTATTGATGGCCTTTTATGGCCTCCTGTTACTTTTGGCGGATACAATGGGGCAACTCCTTATAACGGGACAAACAACCAGCTACAGTTTTTGGGTTATGGCGGCAATTTTTACATCCATGATCAGAATATTTTGCGTTTTGGTTATACGCTTGGGTATAACTACGCGTTGGTTCCTAATCCTAAATATAATGCAACTACAGGGCCCACTTATTACAATCAGCAGCTTATAATGGACCCGGTTTATCACCAGGCAGCATTGCAGGCCAGGACAAATAACACTACCGACCCGCGTTTATATGTAAATGCCCTGCAACCCAGGGTTGATTCAGTGCTATTTGATGGCATACATTTTGCCCTGGTTGCAGAGAATCCAATGTCTTCAACATATGCATGGTCGCTGAAAAAATACTCGCCAATTGATTTTAATGAATCTGCGAATACTACTGTCGTTTCAGATAAGTGGGATTATTACCTGCTTCGTTTAGCGGATGTTTATTTATTATATGCTGAAGCAAGTATTGGTTCGGGTGATAATGTTACCGGACTCGAATACCTCAATAAAGTTAAACGCAGGGCTTATAGTATGCCTGTTAATTCACCCTCAGCAATCGATTATAAATCACTAACTGATGCTACACCTGCTGCTAATCCTGTTAGCCCCGATCCTGTTTTGGGTCACAATCCGTTATACTACGAACGCTGGGCCGAATTATTTAACGAAGGCACGTGGTGGTTTGATGTATGCAGGTGGAAATTGGGTGATTCGGAAGCGGCATATTATAAAACAGCCATAGGAATTCCTAGTCCGTTAACTTTTACCGATAGTAAATCTTATGTATGGCCTATTCCATTGAATGAGATGAACTCCAATTCCCAAGCCAAGCAGAATCCGGGTTATTGATATAGTTGATTAATAAGTGTAAAGCAGGTGAGATGGCTTTACACTTTTTTAATTTTATTTCAAAACCGCGACGTAAGGTACACAATTGCAAACGGAGGGCTAATTGCGCCATTATTTGTTTTATTTGTAAAAGTTTAACCGGATATCCTTCCGGATACCACTTTCTTTCGACCAAAAAGAACTACCCTGAAATGCTTAAAGCAATTCAGTTTAACCGAATAGCGAATTCATAATGAAAAAGATAGTTATCAGTTTAATTAGCCTGTTATTATTTATATCAGTAAAAGCTCAGAATAACCAGGAAATACACGCTGTTATGAATAAGATCAGGCTTGATTTTATGCTTGATGCAAATGGACGCCCAAGTTATAATGTATTTTTCGCAGAAAAACCGGTGATTAATAAATCGTATCTGGGAATCATGTTAGCTGATGACAGCTCATTTGATAAAAACTTCGAAATCACAGGGTCAGAAAATACAATGGTTGATGAAACCTGGCAACCTGTGTGGGGCGAAGTAAAAAACATTCGTAATCATTACCACCAGATCGTTATTCATTTAAAGCAAAAGGACGCAAAAAGCAGGTTAATGAATATTATTTTCAGAGTATTTGAGGATGGTGTGGGCTTTAGATATGAATTCCCAAAGCAACCGGGCCTTAAATATTTTACCGTCGCTGATGAGCTCACCGAGTTTAGCTTAACCGGAGATCATAAAACTTTTTGGATCCCCGGAGATTACGACAGTAATGAATACCAATACACCGTTTCGCCAATCAGTATGGTCGATGCCTCTGTGCTTGCCAAATCAGCAACAGATATTGCTGTGAGGGTAGTGCCCGATAAATACGCGATCCAAACACCGTTGATGATGAAAACGGCAGATGGCCTTTACATCAATATCCACGAGGCCGCTTTATCAAATTATACTTCCATGCAATTGCATGTAGACACCAAAACGCTTAAGTTAACCGCCAATCTGGTGCCCGATGCTGTGGGGAATAAAGCATACATGGAGGCACCATGCAGTACGCCATGGCGCACCATTATCGTTAGTGATAAAGCTGCTGACATCCTTACTTCAAAAATGATCCTTAATCTTAACGAGCCGTCAAAAATTGAAAACACGTCGTGGATTAAACCGATGAAATTTGTAGGGATCTGGCTGGAAATGCAAACCGGAAAAAGCACCTGGAACTACGCCGACCGGGCTGACACCCTGGGT
Source organism: Mucilaginibacter sp. (assembly GCA_028287865.1). GTDB lineage: Bacteria > Bacteroidota > Bacteroidia > Sphingobacteriales > Sphingobacteriaceae > Mucilaginibacter. The sequence continues at coordinate 10,012 of JAQBOU010000155.1, forward strand.
GTTGATGGCCAGCTTATCCCCAACGGGAAACATGGCGCTAACACAGCAAACGTTAAAAGGTATATTGATTTTGCAGCAAAAAATGGAATAAACGGCGTATTAGTTGAAGGTTGGAATGTAGGTTGGGAAGATTGGTTTGGCAACTGGAAGGAAAATGTTTTTGATTTTGTAACCCCTTATCCCGATTTTAATGTAAAAGAGATAACGGAATATGCAACATCAAAAGGTGTTAAAATGATTATGCATAATGAAACCTCTGGCTCCGCTACTAACTATGAGCGCCAAATGGATACGGCATTTCGCTTTATGAACAAATATGGTTACACATCGGTAAAAACAGGTTATGTAGGCAAGATCATTCCCCGCGGAGAACACCATGACGGCCCCTGGATGGTTGCTCATTATGTACGAGTGGCCCAAAAAGCTGCACAATACCATGTAATGCTTGATGCGCACGAACCCGTGAGGCCTACAGGGCTGCAGCGTACTTATCCAAACTGGATGGCATGCGAAGCCGGCCGGGGCAACGAATATAATTTATTTACCAGCGGTAATAATCCTAATCACGAAACCATTATGCCATTTACCCGCTTAATGGGCGGCCCTATGGACTATACACCCGGCATTTTTCATATTAAAGGCTATTCAAATGTACCCGGCAGGCAAGTGCATACAACGCTGGCAAAACAACTTGCTTTATACATTACTATGTACAGCCCATTGCAGATGGCAGCCGACATCCCGGATAATTATGAAAAACACATGGATGCTTTTCAATTTATTAAAGATGTTGCTGTAGATTGGGATGATACTAAAATTATTGAAGCAGAACCCGGTGAATATATAACCATTGCCCGAAAGGAAAAAAATGCCGCCAACTGGTATATTGGTGCCATAACTAACGAAAGCAGCCGTAATGCAGCTATACCTTTGAACTTTTTAGGGGACGAGGGGAAATATGTTGCCATCATTTATGCAGATGCCGCTAATGCTGATTGGAAGGAAAATCCGGAAGCTTACCAGGTTGCGAAATACCTGGTTAACTCAAAAACTAAATTAAATATAAAACTGGCAAACGGCGGGGGAGCTGCAATCAGTATAAAACCTGTCAGCGAAGAAGATAAGGGCTTGAAATTCTATAAATAGATTTAGGTCTTCGACCGTTATACCGAAACAAATTTTATCAAAACATGAATGCCAATTATAAATACGTTCTTATTTTTCTACTTATAAAAACCTTGACAGGTGCAGCCCAAAGTGAACGCGGTGCTGTGATTCCATGGATAACCTACGAAGCAGAAAACATGCGTACAACCGGAACTGTAATGGGCCCGAAGTATGACCCCTTCCAGGTTGAAACAGAATCGTCCGGGCAAAAATGTGTAAAGCTTACTTCTGACAAGCAATTTGTTGAATTTACCTCCGTGGCTAATGCCAACAGTATGGTTATAAGATACAGTCTTCCCGACAATAAGCACGGGAATGGGCTGGACGCTGTGCTGGGGATCTACAAAAACGGGCATCTGCTGCAACATCAGAAAATCTCCTCCCGGTATTCCTGGCTTTATGGAAAGTACCCGTTTACCAATGATCCAAGCGCCGGTGAACCGCGGAACTTTTATAATGAAACAAGGGTTACAGGCATCGTAATAAAAAAAGGTGATGTGATACGGATACAATGCGATAGCTTGCAAAATGAGGCTAAGTACTGTATAATAGATTTGGTTGACTTAGAAGAGATAGCCCCACCATTACCAGCCCCGGCGGGTGCATTGTGGGTTACCGATAAAAACTTTTTGGGAAATAATTTCTCCGGTGACTATACAGAAGCTTTTAGAAATTGTATTGCCAGGGCGATCGAGACAGGAAAAACGGTATGGATCCCGGCCGGTACCTTTAAAATTACCGGCGACATTGTGCTGCCGGCAAATATTACAATTCAGGGTGCCGGCATGTGGTACACGGTGCTTACCGGCGATGAAGCACTTTATAGCCATGTAAATAACCGGGTAAGGATAAAGGGTAACGGTGATAACATTCATATTTCTGATTTTGCCATCATCGGGAAACTTAATTACAGAAGTGATAAAGAATCTAACGATGGTATTGTTGGCTCTTATGGGGCAAATTCAACTATTTCGCGCCTTTGGATTGAACATACCAAGGTGGGTATGTGGATAGAAAACTCAAAGAATTTGAAAATTACGGGTTGCCGCATGCGCAATACCATTGCCGACGGTATAAATTTTTGTGTCGGCATGAGTGGATCGACTATAGAAAACTGTACAGCAAGAGGAACCGGAGATGATTGCTTTGCCATTTGGCCTACCACGTTTGACAAACAACTATTTTCGCCGGGGCACAACCTGGTTACCCATTGTACAGCGCAGCTACCATTTTTAGCCAATGGATCAGCCATCTACGGCGGCGACAGCAATGAAATAAAAAATTGCTCATTCATTGATATTTCCCAGGGTTCAGCTATTCTTGTAAGCACCACTTTCCCCACAGAAAACAAGGATAAAACCATAAACAATAACTTTAGCGGTACTACGGTTATTGAAGACTGTGTTATTAAAAACAGCGGTGGCTTTGATCACGAATGGGATTGGCGCGCCGCCGTTGAGATCTGCGTTGATAAGCGGAGTATTACGGGACTTAAAATAAGCAACCTAAATATACAGAACAGTTTGTCTAATGCAATTAGCGTGATAGCAAAAAATGATCAGGAGAAAATTGGCATTCTGTCTAACGCCATCCTGCAAAATATAAATATTTCAAACTATGGAATTGGTGCAAAAGATAAGCATGGCTTATTTATTTCCGATGGCGCACATGGCAGTTTAGTTGTTAAAAAGTCAAATGTTCCTGAAACTAAGAATGACTCCGGGAATTTTACCATCGTTCAGTAAGTTAGATTATTTATTAAATTAAACGGGTTCATCGGAAGCCAGGTCAGTTTCTATCGTTCCTATTAGACAAGTAACGCCGTTTTTGTGCACAAAAACGGCGTTATAAATTATTTAAAACAATCCCCTGAAATTTTCATGATTAAATAATGAAAAAATTTTAAAGCGGATAAGTATTATTCAGACCACGGAGAATGTAAAATGCAATCACAAAAGTTTTTTCTATGGAAATTCGGGATCATATAAGCACAAACATCCGCTTTAATGTTGCCGAAAGTGGTTTCTGTTTTATGTTCAAACCCACTGAAAAAAGTTGGGATTATCTTTTTCTTAAAATCGTTTCTTGGAAACGCCGTTACGATCTCCGTTCTATTCTGTTCGGTAAGGTTTTCATACCCTTCGCCCATTACATCAAGACCAACGCCTGAATACATCAGTGCGACTTCGGGTTCTTTATACTCAGCAATTCCGATTGTTGTGTGCAACGCTATGGTATCCCAAACAAGCTGAAGCGATTCTTTTGGGAGTCCGTGACTTTTCAGAAAATCCCGAGCGGCATTTGCTCCGTCCACTTCAAATCTTTTATCAGGGCTGCTGTAGTGTTGAGTTAAACCCAGGTCATGGAAAACTGAACTAATATAAAGCAATTCAGGATCATACACTATGTTATTGCGCTGGCCGTTAAGGGATGAAAAAAGGAAAACTCTTAACGAATGATTATAGAGAAATTCCGTCCCATGTTCGAGCAAAAGCTCGGTAGCTTGTTTAGCTATGCTGCTGTCCGGAATCTTAATACCGGCCACCGTTGATAATTGATCTATTAACATATCTTTGTTTTTTTATTCAAAGATATTGAGCTCTAAGCTTTTGTGGAATGTCAGAAACGGGCACTTACATGCCAATATTTACGAAGATAGAACGATAACTATCGGGAGAAACTGACGCCATCCTTTTAAAGTAATGGCTAAACTGTTCGGGAGTGGAGAAATTCAGGTTATAGGCAATTTCCTTAACCGGCTTTGATGTGAATTGCAAAAAACGCTTGGCTTCAGCAAGCAGTTGCCCGTCTATGATCTCCTTTGCACCCTGGCCGCCACACTTTCTACATACATCACTTAACCTTCTGGGAGTCAAACCAAGCATTTCTGCATAGGTCTCTACAGACCGATTAGATGGAAATTGCTTAATAACAAGTTCCATGAATTTTCTATATAATTGATTTTCCTGCTTGTCATAGGCGCCCTCCCGAAGTGCATCCTTTAGGTTAGCGATCTTAATCATCGTAACCTTTAAATAGGCTGCTATTGCATCCGGTTTATTTATATACTCTTCCATAACATATTCCTGGTGCATCATGTCAAAAATGGGCAAAAGATTGTTGATCTCTTTTTCTGAAACCGGTATATGCTGATGTGAAGTTACATTATTGAAGAGCACCGCTTTACAATTGCTGGCACTTGCCGGGCTTCTTTCCCAAAAACTATCTCCAAAACTTAAGGTGTATCCTTTTACAAATTTATCTGTATGGAATGAAAAAAGTTGCCCTTTGGAAAGCAAGAATATTTCATTTCCGGAAATGGGATAAGACTCATTGTCTATCATAACCTCTCCGTTTCCGTTAGTAACCAGCAGCACCCTATGGTAGTTTAACCTCGTAATTCCAACCGGCACATAATCTTTTAAAAAGGAAATAGAAAAGGAATCCTTAATTTCGTGCTCCTTTATTAAGTTCAGATCAATGTTGACAGCGGTTTTCATATCTACTCGCAAATTTAAGCACACAATATCAAAAAGGCAGCTAGTACTTGATTTTTTACATTGATCCGATATCTGCAACTTATCGGACGCAACAACACTAAAAGATTTCTTGAGAAAGGATACAAAGTAACTGTTACCTTTTTGAAACAGCCAGCCCGAGCGCTGCATCAGAATGTAGTATTGCTGTATCAAATACCGGGACGCAGCAATCGGACTGACTTATCAATAATGGGATCTCCGTGCATCCCAATATAACCGCTTCTGCACCCTTTGTAATAAGATCATTGATGATAACTAAATACTGCTGTCGTGATTCATTGGTTAATATACCACGTACTAATTCCTGTTCGATGATCCGGTGAATGATCTCCTGCTGTTCCGTATCAGGAACAAGGCTTTCAAGTTGACTTTCAGCTAATTCATCTCTATAAAAAGTTTCCGACATAGTGAATCTCGTGCCTAATAAGCCTACCTTTTTTACCCCTGCATTTATAATAGCATTTATAGTTGGGTCCAGAATATGAAGTAATGGCAAAGAACATTTGGATTGAACTTCTTTAAAAACCTTATGCATGGTATTGGTTGCGATCAATCCGAAATCTGCTCCCGCCACCCTTAATTTTTCTGCTATCAACACTAAGTCGTCAGTGATCAGGTCCCACCGATTATCCTGACGCCATGTGTGATAATTTTCAAGGTTAACACTATATATCACTATTTCCGGGTATGAACAGTCACCAAAGCGCTCAATATATTTCCGGGTAATATTCAAGTAATAAGTAACCGTTGATTCCGGACTAAGACCGCCGATGATACCAATTTTTTTATGCATATTCAGGCTATTTAAGCAAAGCTAACATTTGGATCTTGCCAATTCGCATTCATCTCCGCTTAATGCACAAATGACAACTGCAGAAGCGATAGCGTATAATGAAATGGATAATTAAATAATTGATTGAAAAATGGGCCATACAGAAGAACCCGGATGTAATGCTTCGGCCGCTAATAAACTAATTCCCGTTTCTCCCTTAAAAAGGCTATGTGGTATTTCAAAATTGTTTTTTGAATTAACGGCTTTTTTTGCCAGATGCAGCCCCCGATCATGCCATTTCTGATCATGTGTTGCCTTTCCCAGTGCAAATAAGGAAAGGCTTTCTCCGGCAAGTCCGCAGCACAGGGAATTTCCAGATTTGCCGTGAGTTAACCACAGATATTCTCCGGCGTCTTTCGCGATTGAAATATAATTATCGTTTTTATAAATTGTTGAAGCCAGGAGCCAAAGTAAAATATATCCGGCAGAGCCGTGGCACCAACCGGTCCAGGGCAAATCTTCGGAGCTTGAATGTATGGGCCACGCCAGTCCGTTGCTTCTCTTTTGCGAGAGCGAGGTAAGGGCGGTTAAACAGGCTTCAAGTGATTTTTGAATTTCTATTCCGGCAATATGATTCGCGTGAAGTATTGAATATAATACGCCAGTGTATCCATGCGCAAAACCCAGGTAAGCTTTTATAGGAGGACTTTTTTTTGATAGTAGATCCTGCTCCAGCCGACAGATCAAATGCATGGAGTAATACTCTATTAATTGACGCATTTCGGGAAGCGGAAAATCTTCAATAACGGTAGAAAAAGGTAATAATAATGATATGCCGGTTAATAAACTTGCGGGGC
>JAQBOU010000172.1 GCA_028287865.1 Mucilaginibacter sp.
GGTAGCCTTCTTTTTTCAGATTATATTCAATCAGCTCTAAAATATCGGGCTCATCATCAACAATAAGAATTTTCTGTTTGTTAGAGTTACTCATTTAAGTTGAATTTTTGCATAAAAGTATACACGCAAAAGAAGCTAATAGTTAATTGAATATTAACAAATTGTTAAATACTACTTTATTTTAACGATTTGTTGAGACTTATTAAATGTTTTGTTTAAAAATTCTTCAAGATCAGTACCGGTCAAATTTTTTGCAACGATAATTCCTTGCGGATCAATGACGAAATTGGACGGAATAGCTTCAATGTGATATAACCGTTCAACAGGCCCCTCAAAGTTTTTAAGATCTGATGCATGGTTCCATGCAAGTCCGTCGGCGTTGACAGCATCCTGCCATTTTGTTTTATCCTGGTCTAAGGATATTCCTAATATATTAAGTCCCAGCGGATGATAAATTTTATATTGTTTTACAACATTAGGATTTTCATGTCTGCAGGGTGCGCACCACGACGCCCAAAAATCAAGCAAAACATATTTTCCTTTATAATCTGATAATTTTACTGGTTTACCATCAATACCGGCAGCGGTAAACTCAGGTGCCTTATGCCCTATTGATATAGGTTCAATAACTTTCATGGAGTTAACAAAACGCTGTACGGCCAGGTTGTCCTTAAACTTACCATTAATGGCGTCTGCATAAGCAATCAATTGCTGCTCATATTTGGTGGGGTCAAGTGAGGTTGCCGCATAAAAGGCCGCCAGCGAAGTTTTATTTTTATCAACAAATTTTAAAACATCAGCGCCATACGATGCCATTATTTTTTCAAATTGTGGTTTATAAATACTGATCAAAGAATCAGATTGCTTGCCCAATGCCTGTGATTTGTTCTCATATTCCTGGCTGATCACGGTGCTTTTTTCGGCATAAAAATTACTGATCTTATTAAACTCTTTAATCTTTTCTGATTCATCCGAGCCTGATATCTGATAAGCGCTTGTTTTATCGGTCAGGCTGGTTGAAAAATCAATATTATCACCGTTTTTAGCAATAAAATCAAATATAGTACTCCCTATCCTAAGCTTAAACAAATTGGCATAAGGTGCCTGGTACTTAAATTGAAATTTGTTTTGATCACTTAAATTGGTAGAATCAACAATCTTAATTTGCGTACTGTCAGTGGTGAAAAGGTATATCTTTTTTACGCTTCCCGGGTTGTTTATTATACCGGATATTGTAAACGAGTTCTTGTCCTTACATGAAAACATGAACAGGGACAAGAAAATAATGCTGAACGGTATTAAATACTTTTTCATTGATTGTTTCTTATAGATTATGAGAGATGAGATTTTATAATTGAGTTTAAATGTAAGAACTACCTGATTATTATTAATCATTTAATTCTCATATCTCACCTACAAATCTCCTGTCTCAATTTTTTTACTTTGATTCTAATTCTTTAATTAACAGCTGATTAGTTTTCTGCGGATCAATTTTACCTTTTGAGCTTTTCATAATCTCGCCCATAAACAGGCCCAAAACACCCTTTTTTCCTTTTTGGTATTCTATTACCTTTTCAGGATATTTAGCAATTGCATCCTGTATAAACCTTACAACATCGCTTTTATTCTCATTGATAAAAAGATTTAGCTCAATGGCCAGTTCTTCAGCACTTTTATTGGTTTTTAATAATGCCGGAAATAGTTGTTGGGTCGCTAATGAATTATTGATCTTCCCGGAATCTACCAGCGCGATCAACCCTGCCAAGCGTGTTGGGTTAAGTTGAAAATCGACGATCGATTTTCCTGTTTCATTTAAATAGGATTTAACCGATCCCATTAACCAGTTAGCTGCTGCTTTATAATTATCAGTCAATTTTATAAGCTCCTGAAAATATAGCGCAAAATCACGATCCGCTGTAATTACAGCGGCATCGTAATCAGAAAGGCCCAGGTTAACTGTATATTGTTCAAAAAGCTGATTTGGCAATTCTGGCAGGCTGGCGCGTATTTTATCAACAAATTCCTGGTTTAAAACCAATGGCATCAAATCAGGTTCAGGGAAATAGCGGTAATCATTCGCCATTTCTTTTGACCGTAAAACAGATGTTTCCCCTGTATCAGCGTTAAAATTCAATGTATTTTGATCGATATGGCCGCCGGCTTCAATGATATTAACCTGCCTTTCAAACTCATGTTCAATAGCCCGCTGCACATTGCGCATCGAGTTAAGGTTTTTAACCTCGCAACGGTTGCCATAAGCAGCAGCACCTTTAAGTCGTACGGAAATATTGGCATCGCAACGTAAACTACCTTCTTCCATATTACCGTCACAAATATCCAGGTAACGTACCAGTTTACGTATTTCGGTTAAAAACAGCCCTGCTTCTTCACTGCTCCGGATATCGGGCTCTGTAACAATTTCAATTAAAGGCACTCCTGCCCTGTTCAAATCTATCAGTGAATCGGCATGATGCTGGTCGTGCATGCTTTTACCGGCATCGTCTTCCATATGAATATGGTGAATAGCAACAGTTTTCACGGTGCCATCAGCCAGCCTTACCGGTACTGTACCACCTAAGCATACCGGCATGTGATCCTGTGTGATCTGGTAACCTTTGGGCAGATCGGCATAGAAGTAATTTTTGCGGGCAAATGTATTATGCAGGTTGATGGTGCAATTGCAGGCCAGGCCCATTTTTACTGCGTACTCAACCATGCGCTTATTGATTCGCGGCAATGTACCAGGATGCCCTAACGAAACAGGACTTACATGCTGGTTGGGCCCGGCACCAAAAGCTGCAGGGTCTGATGAAAAAGATTTGCTTAAAGTGGATAATTGCGCGTGTACCTCTAACCCTACAACCAATTCATATTTATCACTTATCCCTGCTGTAATACTTGTCATAAAATAGTTCCCGGTTATGATTAATAACCTTTATTACAAGTCAAATATAGAGTTATTACTTATTAATGTGATATAAATTTTACTTAGGCATAAAGTTTGAACGTTTATAAATAGATCAGTATTATGCCGATTGCCTGTTGCTAACTATGAAGCAATCGCGTGCTACAAGGCAGCTCTCAAAACGGTTATTGCAAAGTCCTCGGTTGCCACGCTGCGCCCGCATGACAAATACATAACTAACTCATCTTTAATAATTTGTTACAAAAAAGCAATCGAACACTATAACGTTGTCATTGCGAGGCACGAAGCAATCGCATGCTATAATAGGGCGGCTTAGCAAAGCGGTTATTGCAAAGTCCGCGATTGCCACGCTGCTCCCGGGATGACAATTGTATAAGGGGCCGTATTTTTTTACTATATAAACGTCTTTGCCTTTTCCAACGCTTTACCCAATCCACCTGTATCACTCCCGCCCGCAGTAGCAAAAAATGGCTGACCGCCACCGCCGCCTTTTATTTCTTTAGCCAGTTCGCGTACGATGGTTCCGGCATTCAGGCTTTTTTCTTTTACCAGGTTCTCAGCGATCATAACAGTTAATGATGGTTTGCCATCAATATCTGCGGCCAGCACCAGGAACAGGTTATCAACTATATCCTTTAGCTGGTAAGCCAGGTTTTTAATTGCATCAGCATTGGGCAGCTGAACTTTTTGTGCGATAAAGTTTATCCCGTTTATGATCTCTACTTTTTGAGCCAGCTCATTTTTTAAACCGGATGATTTTTCAAGGATCGATTTCTCGATTTCCTTTTTAAGCTTTGTATTTTCTTCCAGCAGGCTTTCAACGCTTTTCGAAATGTCCTTCGGATTTTTAAGCAGTTCTTTTAGCTGATGAACCAGTTTGCTTTGTTCGTTGATATAATTTTCCACTGCAATGCCGGTAATCGCCTCGATACGGCGTACACCTGCAGCCACAGCGCTTTCAGCAATTATTTTGAAGAAGCCTATTTGCCCGGTAGCTTTAACATGCGTACCCCCGCAAAGCTCTTTACTAAATTGATCATCAAAGGTTATCACACGAACGTAATCGCCATATTTTTCACCAAATAAAGCCGTCACACCACTGGTAATAGCCTCCTGGTACGCAACGCTTCGCTCCTCTTTAAGCGGAATGTTTTCACGTACCTTTTCATTTACAATGGCTTCTATCTGCTGTAATTCATCGTCTGTAACCTTGGCGAAGTGCGAAAAGTCAAAACGCAGGTAGTCCGCATTAACCAGGGAGCCTTTTTGATTTACGTGTGCACCCAAAACCTGTTTCATGGCAGCATGGAGCAAATGCGTTGCGCTATGGTTATTTTCAGTACTGATACGTAATACAGGATCAACAATGGCAGTTAAGGCATCCTCAATATCCTCCGGGAGTTTATTTACATAATGTATGATCAGCCCGTTTTCTTTTTTGGTATCCGTTACTTCAATCACTTCTCCATCAGGGAAAACCAGTTCACCTTTATCCCCAACCTGTCCGCCGCTTTCGGCATAAAAAGGTGTTTTATCCAGTACAATTTGATATTGCTCCTGCCCTTTTGCTTTTACCTTGCGGTATTTTATAACATGAGCGATGGTTTCGGTTTCGTCATAGCCGGTAAATTCAACGGTGTCATCATCTTTTATAACAACCCAATCGCCGGTATCAATGGTTGTGGCAGCACGGGAACGGGATTTTTGGGCTTGAAGGGCTTGATTAAAGCCTTTTGTATCCACAACCCATCTTTGTTCACGGGCCATTAATTCTGTAAGATCTAACGGGAAACCATAAGTGTCAGACAATAAAAACGCAAATTCACCAGAAATGACATTTCCATTTTCAGAATTATAAAACTCTCCTAAGTGAAAACTAAGATATTGTTCAAATTGCGAAATACCTTTTTGAAGAGTTCTCAAAAATGCAATTTCTTCCTCCAATATAACTTTCTGAACGAAATCCTTTTGATTATACAATTCATCAAATACGCCTTTAAACTGATCAGCCAATAAGGGCACTAATTGGTTTAAAAATGGCTCTTTGAAATTTAAGTATTGATACGAATATCTTACAGCCCTGCGTAATATCCGGCGAATTACATATCCTGCTTTGTTATTTGAGGGTAACTGCCCATCGGCAATAGCAAAACTTATGGCACGGATATGATCAGCCATTACGCGCATGGCAATGTCTGTCTTTGCCCCCTCTAAATCTCCCCCGGTTGGGGAGACTTTGGCTTCGCCCGTGGAGAAATTTTTATTTCCAGATCCGTTTTCGGCTACACGATCTGGATGAGGCAATTGATATGGATGAGGCAATTGATATGGTATACCACTTTTTTCTGCGATAAACTGAATCAATGGCTGGAAAACATCGGTATCATAATTAGAGGTCTTCCCTTGTAATACCCTTACCAAACGTTCAAAGCCCATCCCGGTATCCACATGCTGTGCCGGCAATGGTCGTAACGAACCGTCTTTGAGGCGGTTAAACTGCATAAATACATTGTTCCAAATTTCTATAACCTGGTCGTGGTCGGCATTTACCAAAGTCGCACCGTTCACAGCTGTACGCTCGCTATCCGGGCGACTGTCATAATGTATCTCTGAGCAAGGGCCGCAGGGACCTGTTTCGCCCATCTCCCAAAAATTATCTTTTTTATTACCGGGCAAAATATTAGCTTCCTCAACAAACCCCTTCCACAGGTTGTAAGTTTCGGTATCTTTTTCAAGCCCCTCCTTTGTATCTCCCTCAAAATAGGTAATATATAAGCGGTCTTTGGGTAGTTTATAAACTTCGGTCAGCAGTTCCCAGCTCCAGGCAATAGCTTCCTTTTTAAAATAGTCGCCAAAGCTCCAATTGCCGAGCATCTCGAACATGGTGTGGTGGTACGTATCAATACCCACCTCTTCCAGGTCGTTATGCTTGCCCGATACCCGCAAACAGCGCTGTGTATCCGCTACGCGAGGGTATTTCGGCGTTTCCTCACCTAAAAAAAGCGATTTAAACTGGTTCATACCCGCATTGGTAAACATCAATGTGGGATCGTTTTTAATCACAATAGGCGCAGAAGGCACAATTACATGTCCCTTTGAAGCAAAAAAATCAAGAAAAGCCTGACGGATTTGTGTAGCTGTCATAGTTTGCAAATGTAATTATTAGTATGAAATTGCGTGAATTATGATTCGTTGGATTTCCCTGATTATTTTAAAATCTTAATAATTCCCAAATCGAATTTTTCAAATCCTTATTAAAGTATTACATTTGTATATGCCTTATAAAGAACGGGAAATCAATAAGATGTATTACACCATGGGAGAAGTGGCTATCCTGTTTGATGTAAATCAATCGTTGATAAGGTTTTACGAAAAAGAGTTTGAGATTCTTCAACCTAAGAAGAATAAAAAAGGCAACCGCTACTTTACATCGGAAGATATTGAGAACCTTAAAATCATTTTCCACCTGATACGGGACAAAGGTTACACCTTAAATGGTGCCAAGGAATATTTGAAAAACAATATGACCGACAGTAAAGACAACCACCGGGTGATCAGCTCGCTCGAAAGCCTGAAAAGCTTCCTTATTGAAGTTAGAGACCAGTTGTAATTACCAATTGGAAGCGTATCTTTATTTTCAATAAAGACCTGCCTTATAATTATGATCGCAAATCACAAAGGCGAAATTCCTTTTGTTATACTATTACTTCCCTTCGTGTTCGGTATTACACTGGGCCTTAGTATGTTATATAATTTAAATAGCACTTGGTTATTATCTCTATTAATAACTGCAGGCATTGTTTTTATTACGCTTAATTTAAATTACAGCCGCTTCAAACTTTACAAAACCAGGTGGCTGGGCGGTACGCTCATCACCTTTATCCTATTTTTATTTGGCTGGATATGTGTTGTTGAATTTACGGAACTTAACAACAATGATCATTTTTCTAAGTCTCCCGCTCAATATTTTGTGGTGAAGATCAATAACGAGCCCAATTTAAAAAATGGATTGCTTCGCTTTACTGCTGATGCAGAAGAAAGCATCAGCAATAAAAAGAAAACCGCCGTAACCGGCACCCTGATGATCAGCATAAAAGATAGTACAGCTAAAAACCTGTATTACGGAGACGAATTGCTGATCCCGGCAAAATATAATCCTATTGAGCCGCCTTTTAACCCCGCCGAATTTAACTATAAGCAATACCTCGTTAATCAAAACATTTATTACCAGGCATTTTTATATCCAAAACAGTATGTTGTACTGGCTTCTGACAAAGGAAATTCTGTCATTGCGTATTCACTTCGCCTAAGACAGCGCCTGATTGAAAAATTTAAACGCAATATGCGTGATACCGATGCCATTGCTGTTGCTTCCACTTTAATCCTGGGCTATAAAGCTAATTTGAATAACGATATTTTGCAGGCCTATTCCAAAACTGGTACCATTCATGTACTTTCTGTTTCCGGTGCACATGTAGCCATCATCTATATTTTACTCACCCTGGTATTTGGCTTTTTGGATAAATACAAGCACGGCAGGGTGTTTAAGGCGATCATTATCATTGCTATAATTTGGTATTATTCCCTTTTATCCGGGTTTTCGCCGGCAGTTTGCCGGGCGGCCGTGATGATCAGCATGGTTATTATTGGCAAAACCTATAACCGTTATATCAATACATTAAATATACTGGCCATTTCTGCCTTCCTGCTGCTGGTTTACGATCCCTTATTTATAACCGACGTAGGCTTTCAACTATCATACCTGGCTGTTTTCGGGCTTATTGTATTACAGCCGGTTGTTTACAAGTGGGTTAAATTTAAAAACAAATACGCCGATAAATTATGGGCGCTCTGTTCTGTTTCCATAGCTGCCCAGGTGATCACCTTCCCGTTGAGTGCTTTTTATTTTCACCAGTTCCCTGTATATTTTTTAATTAGCAACCTGTTTATTATTATTCCTTCAGCTGTGATCATGTATTCAGGGATTCTTTATTTATTGCTGCCACAGATTCCGGTGTTATCAAAAGTCATTGCTTTTGTACTGGAAGAAACCATAATCATTATGAATAAAGGATTAGCGGCCATTGAACACACACCTTATGCGGATATCAGTAAAATATGGCTTACCACGCCGGAGTATTTGCTGCTCTACATCATCATTATTTGTCTGTTTTATTTTTTATACGAAAAAAAATTATGGCTTCTTAAATTAAGTTTATTATGCACTTTATTATTATGCTTGAGTTTGAGCTATAAAACCCTCAGATTATCCCGTGCCGATAGCATTACCTGGTTAAACCTTAAAAAACATAAAGGAATAGTATTTAAACACGGAAATGAGGCAATAATATGGTCGGATTTAAAACAGTCAGACAAAATTTATCAATATTCCATACAGCCTTATCTTGATAGCTGTAAAGTAACCAATGTAAAATTGGTCGTTCCGGAAGGAGATATTAAAAACGAATGGTTTGTAAAAAGAAATAACCTTATCCAGTTTTTGAATAAAAGAGTTTTTATTTTCGATGGAAACATTTCAAATAGTATAATGCCCGAAAAGGTAAAAACAGACTATATTTACTACACAGGTAATTCCGGTACAGAACTGAATAATTTAAAAAGCAACTTCGATTTTCGCTGGCTTATTATCGATGCAACCAATTCTGACAGCCGGATAGGCAAAATTAAAAATCAGGCAACGGGGGGAAATATAAATTATAGCATCTTAAAACGTAACAATTCAATCGTTTCTATATCTAACTAAAAAGCAAAAAGTTCTTTAATAATTTGTATCTGAACTATTAAAAATCTAAATTGTATTAATTAAACTAAAAATATGAATATTAAATTTTTTAATGTTGCCATGGGCATAGCGCTTACAGCAACTGCCTTAAGTGCCAGTGCACAAAAAACCTATACACAGGGTATGGTTGCATACACTACCGAAATGCGTGGGCAACCGGCTGATGTTAAGGAATATTTCACAGCGGATTCCACTGCGGCCGTAATAACTGTCGGACCTGCAAATGTTAAATTACTGAGCAATGCCAAACATGATTATTTTGCTGTTGTGCTTGATGTACCTGTGGCATCTATAAAGAAAGCAGGAATTGCAACGCCCGCTGAATTAGAAGAAGCGATGGCCGCATTACCAACTTTTACATTTACAAAAACAGCTGAAGCCAAGCAGATATCGGGATTTAATTGCAAGAAAGTTGTGGCCAAGGATAATAAGAGCGGAAAAACTTACGACGTGTGGATCACTAATGATATAACGCTTCCACCAACTGCTTTTCCTTTCTATTACGCTTCTATAGGCGGTTTTCCGGTACAGTTCACCGCTTTTCAGCAGGGACAGGAAACTACTATTACCATTTCAAGCGTATCTGATCAAAAGGCTCCAGCCGGAACCTTTGCAATTTCAAAAGATTTTGAAAAAGGATCATTGGCAGACCTGAATGCAGGTGGATAATTATTGGTTTTAAAGATTAAAAAGCCAAAAAGTCATTTGAAGATTTCAAATGACTTTTTCTTTATAAGAAGTTCAATAGAAGGGCTTACTCTGGTCTATTTTACCAAAAACTTATAAATAGTTTGGGTTTTATAAATTTCTCCCGGTTTAAGTTCTGTCGACGGAAACTGAGGTTTGTTCGGCGAATCGGGATAATGCTGGGTTTCTAATGCAAAACCTGTGCGGTGCTCATCTTTGCTTCCTCCCAGCATGGTATTTGCACCGTTCATAAAGTTGCCGCTGTAAAATTGTACGCCTGGCTCGGTTGTAAATATTTCCATTTCAATGCCACTTTTATCACCGGTTACAGTGCAAATTGGCGTATTTACATCATGTTTATCCAATACATAATTATGATCGTATCCTTTGCCGTTATTTAATTGCTCATCAGCAGTATTAATCCTGCTGCCAATTGTTGCCGGTTTGGTAAAATCAAATGGGGTGCCCGCAACAGGGGCTATTTTCCCGGTTGGGATGGAGGTTGGATCTACCGGGGTATAATTTGCAGCTTTAAGCTGCATAACATGGTTTAAAATTACACCAGTGCCAATTCCATTTAAATTAAAATAAGCATGATTAGTTAAATTCACCACCGTTTTTTTATCGGTAGTCGCCTCATAGCTAATTTTCAAGGCGTTATCATCAGTTAATTCATACGTCACTTTACAATCCAGGTTGCCGGGGAAACCTTCTTCCATATCTTTCGACAAATAGGTAAGTGCAATTGTATGGTCATTGATTTGTTTAACATCCCATACTACATCATTAAAACCTTTTTTACCACCATGCAGTGTATTGGGTTTATTATTGATAAAAAGATCATAGCGCCGGCCGTCGAGCACAAAATGCCCCTTGGCTATACGGTTACCATACCTGCCAATGGTTGCGCCATAATAAGCAGACGCCGCCTTTTTGTAACCATCAATATTATCAAATCCAATCACAACATCGGTAAGCTTACCTGTTTTATCGGGCACCCAAAGGCCAACCAAATGTGCACCATAATTGGTAATTGCAGCCTGTAAACCGTTTTTATTTTTTAGCGTATAGAGATGTGTTTGTTTGCCATCGAGTTTTTTTTCAAATCCTGAAGAAGATGGAAACGTTATATGCGTTGTAGTGTCTGTCATATTTGAGGTGGCAGATGTTTTTTTGGATGATTGGTTACAAGCTGCCAAAGATAAGATACAAGCCGGTAAAACTATCAGTAAAGAATTTTTTAATATAAATTTCATTGATTCAGATTGTTAATTGGTTGCGCTAATTTACCTTGTTTATGTTAGTATTAAAAACCAAATTCACCGGGTTGCACCACAGCATTTTCGCAAATATAGGTGGGCATTATGCCTGTAGCTGTGATACTTGTTTCCGCATCGCCCGGCAGCGTATTACCGGATAAAACCAGCACCGTATCCAATCCAAATTTGTTTCCTCCTAAAATATCTGTCTGGAGTGTATCGCCTACCATTACAATTTCCCTTTTACTAACAGGTCTGTATTCGCGTATCAGATCATAGGCGAACATAAACATTTGGGAATCCGGCTTCCCGAAACGGATAAACTTTTTACCTACAATGTTTTCAATCATAGCTGCAATACCCCCAATTGCAATGGAAACATCACTTACCGAAAGTGGGTAAGCATGGTCGGTATTAGCAACAATTACAGGAATTGTTTTTTTGCGCAGCAGGTTAACCGTTTTATTCAGGTCGTCGCACCAGTCAAAACCCTCATCATCCAAAAATATCATGGCGCTAACCTTATCTATATTACTGCTGTTTATCCCGCTTACAGGCAACGTATGTAAACCGGAAGTTTCGATATAATGCGAAGATTCCGGCGTACCCAGGTATGCAACAATTCCGTCCGAAACCTTCAGATCAAGATACTCTTTGGTAAGCATACCGGATGATACGATCCGGTCTGGAGTAATAGCGGTAAGCCCTTTTTTATGATAACTTTCTGCCAATTGAACGGGGCTGCGCGAAGCATCGTTGGTAACAATATAATACTCCTTTTTTTGGGCTTCGAGATAGGCAAAGGTATTTTCAATGCCCGGCACTAGCCCCTGGTAAGTTTTTATCACGCCAAACGCATCAAAAAATATGATCTCGTACTTATCGATTATAGATTTAAAATTTTCAATGCGTTTCATTTTACAATACAATAGTAGATAATAGCCGAATATAAGCTTTTGATCTTTATAATTTATTTTCAAATACCATCTTACCTGTTTCTAACATAATTCGTTGATTTTCAATTATGTGACTATTTTACTATCCAACTATAATTAACAGAAAACAAAAAAAGCGCCATTGCAGCCCTTCAGGCTGTGTTTTAAAATTGGACTATTAATTGATATAATATATCTACTATTCTTAAATACATATATCTAAACCTTTGATCATGAAATTTTTAGAAGAAGAGAGACTTCAAATAGTACAACAATACGAACAGCTTAAACTAGATAACAATAAAGAATTAAATGACCTGGTAGCGCTTGCTATTGAAATATTTGATGTGCCAATGTGCATAATATCATTTATGGATGCTGATGAGCAGTTGATAAAATGTAAAGCAGGTATTAATATTACAGAAAGCAGTCGTGAAAATTCATTTTGCAAACATTTGATAAACACTAAAAGGGTTATAATAATCCCTGATACTTTAACTGATGAACGGGTTTTAAACAACACCACAGTGACCGGGCATCTTGCTATCCGGTTTTATGCGGGAGCACCTTTAATCACTATTTCTGGTCATCACCTTGGATCTTTATGTGTGCTCGACAAAATCCCCAGGTTATTCTCGAACAAGCAAAAGGATATGCTTGCAATTCTTTCAAGGCAGGTAATATCTATAATTGAGCTGCAAATGGGTTTAACATTAATTAAAGCTCGTAATTCTGAACTAACGCTGCAGAAGAAAAAAACTGCAATTGCTGATCGTAAGTTACGGGCCTTTTTTAATAGCTCTGCATCTTGTCATGCTTTAATAAACAAAGGTTTAAAAGTATTGGATTTTAATAACGCTATGGCCGTTTTCACCAAAAGGTTTTATCATAAAAACATTGAAGTGGGCAAAAATATAACAAGTTTTATAACACCTTCTTATAAAGAGGAGTTTATGACTCATATCGAAAATGCCTTTGAAGGGAAAAGAATTAATAAGGAAATATTAATGGGAGATGGTAAAGATACCGGATGGTGGAACATTACTTTTAAGCCGATTAGGGATGAAAAAGGAAATATTATAAATGTTGCGACCAGTGCAACAAATATTAATGACAAAAAACAACAGTTGGTTCAAATAAAAGCCCAGAATAAACTTTTGTTTGAAATTGCTTACATCCAATCACACGAATATCGCAAGCCCGTTGCTTCTATCCTCGGACTTATGAATGTTATAAAAGAAAGCAATTACAGGTCTGGAAAAAAGTGTTTTATTTTAATGGAAAAAGCAGTAAAAGATCTTGACGATAAAATAAGGAACGTAGTAAATTTAATATCCAATTATGCTGTCAATGCATTAAAGTAAGTCTATTTTGTGCTTTATTTTTATTTTATCTTCAATGCCTGTATAATTTTCTCCGCATCAAAATCCCTGTCAACCGATGGCAGGTAGATCTCAAATGCCTCTGCCTGTAACTTTTTGGCATATTGTTCATTAAAAAAATACTTGCCGTCTTTTATCACATAATTTAAAATAAAAAACCGGTAAGCTTCCTTTAAAAAACGGATCTCATCAGCAGTTATAGGATTAACCTTGTGGTACTCTTTTAAAAACAGGATAAACCTGTCTTCCGTCATTGTACTGATCACATAACTAAATACGGTTCTGTCGCCCCTATCAGAAACTACCCGGCTAAAAAAATAAAAATCAAGTATCCGGTAACTCATCCTGAACCAGTCGTAATCCCAACGCGAATAAAGTTCGAGTTCGGGGGTAACAGAAAAATTCCCAATATTCCAGTCAATAAATACCGGTATGATCTCAAATGAATTCATATTGTATTTTGAGCGGTTTTTAAGAAACAAATCGCAATGGTATTTCAAAAAATCGACCTGCATTGCCGACCCAAACCTTTTTTCGTTGATCTCTAATTGATGCTGTAGCGCAAAAATATCTGTTCGCAAAGTTTTGGATGATTTTGGCAATACATTTTTAACCCTCGAACATGCCTTGTGAAACTTTCCTACCTGCTGGCCCAACTTACGGATATGATGATCTTCAAGCCGCCTTGGTAAACGTTCAAGGATACGGGTTGGATTGTAAAACACTACCCATGCGTCGGCTTTACCATGCTTATACCGGTAAATATAAACCCTGTTGTTTTTTAATAAGGATTTTGCCAGGAGATTTTCAAAAGGATACAGCAGGTTATTAGATAAACTATGGATAATACGGTGATCTTCCTTAAAATATTCAAATTTACCAAAGTAAGAGAGCTTGGCAATAATGATATCATCATCATGAAACGTAATGCGGAATACATGGTTTGTTGAAACCATTGCGCTGATGTCTTCAATCTCTCTAATAGATTTTGATGCATCATACCCTTCCCATGCTTTTTTGATTATTAATGTATGATCCAGTGTAACCGGACCTTTTGTTTGAACCGGAACCGGGAGCTCAAGCTCAATTATGTTTTTAGTAGTCATTATGTATGAACCGGGATTAACCGGATTTTACTTCGTTTCTATATTATTTCAAAATACCTCTTCAATTCCCAATCGGTAACACTTTTGGCGAATTGCCTGCACTCCCATAAACGGGTTTGTGTAAAATGATCAACAAAGGCTTCTCCAAATAACTCTTTTGCAACAGCTGAGTCTTTCATGATGTTTGAAGCTTCGTACAAATTTGGTGACAAGCTGCCGTTTCTTTTGTCATGATAGCCGTTGCCTACAGTAGCAGGGATAGTTAATGGCAGCTTATTTTTTATACCATACAGGCCGGATGCAAGCGCTGCTGCCATAGCCAGGTATGGATTGGTATCTGATCCGGGAATTCTTGTTTCAAGCCGGGTGTAATTTTCAGATGTATGTATCACTCTTAACGCGGTGGTGCGGTTATCAATTCCCCAGGTTACAGTTGTTGGCGCCCAGGCACCTTCAACCAAACGTTTATAACTATTTATGGTTGGCGCATACATCGGCAAAATATGCGGCAGGCAATGTAACTGTCCGGCCAGGTAATGCTTATGCAGATCACTCATGTGAAATTCATCATCAGCGCTGAAGAATAAGTTTTGAGCCCGATCTTTCGTCCATAGGCTTTGATGGATGTGCCCGCTGCAACCAGGCAGGTTTTCATTCCATTTGGCCATAAAAGTAGCCATAATGCCGTGTTTATAAGCAATTTCCTTAACGGCTGTTTTAAACAACACTGCTTTATCAGCAGCTGCTAAAACCTGGTCATGCAATATGGCAGCCTCATATACCCCGGGGCCGGTTTCGGTATGCAGACCCTCCAACGGTACGTTAAACTTTAGCAAAAGATCAAACAGCTCATTATAAAAATCACTTTCCTGCGATGTACGTAAAATAGAATAGCCAAACATACCGGGAGTAAAATTCTGCAGGTCTGTAAAGCTTTTGTCTTTTAACGTTTGGGGTGTTTCATTAAAATTAAACCACTCAAATTCCTGCGAGAACTCCGCATGATAGCCCATTTCATCACATTGATTTGCAATCCGCTTTAACAGGCTGCGGCCGCATGCCGGCAAGTCATTACCATCAGGTTTGCTGAAATCACCTAAAAAAAATGGAATATTTTCATCCCAGGGGATGGTGCGGAAAGTTGAAAGATCAATACGGCATAACTGATCAGGATATCCGGTATGCCAGCCCGTTAGCTTAACATTATCGTAACAGGCATCGCTGCTATCCCACCCGAAAACGACATCGCAAAAGCCGTACCCATCCTTCAACCCATCTATAAACTTTTTTATATGAATTACTTTACCTCTTAAAACGCCGTCAATATCAGCAAAGGCAAATTTTATTTTTTGTATGTTATTTTCTTTAAGATAGGTTATAATTTGATCTTCATTCATAAAGCAGAGAATAATTTTCGATGGCAAGTTAAGCAAGATATATGTAATGCTTAAAAAAAATCGTCTATGCACCTATACGCTGTAACCAGTACCTTTGTTTGGACAATATTTTAATATATATGCTTAAAGCCAATAGTTATCTGTTTGTTTATGGTACACTGTTAGATCAGGAAAACGAATTTGCTGCTTATCTTAATCAAAACTGCAGCTTTTATGCCAAAGGCAGATTTAAAGGCGCACTTTATGACGCCGGAGCATACCCTGCTGCAATTTTTCTTCCTGAAAGTTCCGGCTATGTTTATGGAAAGATCTTCGTTATACGTACACCCAACGAGGTATTAAAACAATTGGATGATTATGAAGGCTATGGGACCGATCAGGCCCATCCAAATTTATTTATAAGGGAGCGGCTAAAAATTGAGACGGCTAAAAATTTAATACCATGCTGGGTATATTTATATAACTTACCTGTTGATGGCTTGCTCCCTATTACCTCGGGTAACTATTTTATCAAAAATTTACAATAAAAAATCCCCTGATCTTTCAACCAGGGGAGCCAATCATATTTAATTTAGTTAGGAATTTAAACTTTGGCCGATTTTACGGTTTTAATGATAACAGCAGCAACTTTATAAGGATCAGCAGCTGAATTTGGACGACGATCTTCCAGGTAACCTTTCCAGCCTTTTTGTACAGTATACAAAGGGATACGGATAGAAGCACCACGGTCAGACACTCCATAGCTGTAATCATTAATAGAAGCTGTCTCGTGCTTACCTGTTAAACGCAGGTGGTTATCAGCACCATATACAGCGATACACTCAGCAATAGCCGGACGGAAGGCTTCGCAAATTTTATCGTATGTTTCTTTGCTTCCGCAAGTTCTTAAGGTAGTGTTTGAAAAGTTTGCATGCATACCAGAGCCGTTCCAGTCTAAAGCACCTAATGGTTTGCAATGCCAATTAATTACAACACCATGAGCTTCCCCAACTCTCTCCAGTAAATAACGGGCAACCCAAATCTGATCGCCTGCTTCTTTAGCACCTTTAGCAAAGATCTGGAATTCCCATTGTCCGGCAGCAACCTCAGCATTGATACCTTCAACGTTTAAGCCAGCTTCTAAACAAAGATCTAAATGTTCTTCAACAATATCTCTTCCATAAGCATTGTTTGCTCCTACAGAACAATAGTAAGGGCCTTGCGGACCAGGGTATCCGCCTGCAGGGAAACCAAGTGGTTTATTTGTTTCCGGATCCCATAAAAAGTATTCCTGTTCAAATCCAAACCAAAAATCATTGTCATCATCTTCAATAATGGCACGGCCATTTGACTCGTGCGGCTTACCGGTTGAGTCAAGCACTTCACACATTACCAGGTAAGCGTCAATCCTTCCCGGATCTTTACAAATAAA
>JAQBOU010000173.1 GCA_028287865.1 Mucilaginibacter sp.
TATAGACCCCATATCTCTTGAATAAGATTTCTCCTCGTGCCTCGTTCGAAATGACAAAGAGAACCAGATTAAAAAAAACTATGTCATTTCGACCTAAGGAAAAATCTTATACCACATACATATAGACTCCATGCCTCTTGAATAAGATTTCTCCTCGTGCCTCGTTCGAAATGACACAGAGAACGAGACTTAAAAAACTATGTCATTTCGACCCAAGGAGAAATCTTATACCACATACATATAGACCCCATGCCTCTTGAATAAGATTTCTCCTCGTGCCTTGTCGAAATGACATGCGTGATCAGGTGTGGTATTATTTTAAAGGTTTTAACTTATCCTGTAGCGCTTCAATCGCATTTGAAAGGTAGGCAAACGGGGCGTTCCAGTTGATGGCTATTTCATTTGCCGCATAGGCGCGCTCATCATCAATATAGGCTTCGTCAGGCAACGTCGAAGGTACTTTGATGCCATCCTGCATACCCGGATTCGGCCCTCCCACTAATAAGCCCGGCACAGGGTCAACAATGCCATCTGATGCCGAAGGGCGGTGATGCGGGTGCATGGGTGTTTTACTTCCGTAACCGGTAACATAAGAATAACCGCTGCCGTTTCGTCCTAAAATATAATCCAGGTTATCAAGCGCGTAGACCAGGTACTTGCTGTCACCGGAGAGCTTATAGGCCTGTACCAGCGCAACACCCTGATTTGCCGCATCAGAGTTACTTCCCCAATGAAAATTACCGGCCGACTTATCCATAACCGTGCGGTAAGCAGTTTCGTCCGCTCCTTTAATCAGGTTATCAGCAAACGTAAGTAAACGTTTTTTAATCTCCGGTAAATCCTTTGGTGCATGGTAGCTGGCCAAATTACTGCTTTTTACCAATGAATAATAGCCTAACAACCTAACCTGTGCCCATGATGGCATGGGCATATTTTCATCAGGCAGCAGGTTAACTGCATTTAAAAATTTATCCTGCCCGGTGGTTACAAATAATTCAGATGCGGCCCAAATAAACTCATCATTGAACTTACGGTCGCCATAAGCGCCGGTTGTTATTTGGGGACTATATTTCTGGTTTAACGAATTCTGATCGTAGGCTATATCCGGGTTTTTATTTGCCCATTCCCAAGCTTTTTCAGATTGATTTAAGCACGAATCGGCCAACCCCGGTAACTCTTTTGGAAACTTACGGAATATACGGCTTGCCTGTGCCATTACTGCAGCAAAATCAAGTGTGGCGGCTGTACCTTTCTGCACAACATATCGCGGTGCAGTAGCCTTGTCAGGCATTTCAAACTTATCAAAGGCAGCATTGGTGAGCTTATGATAAACCCCGCCATCATTGAGGTCCTGCATGGTTAACATCCAGCGCAGGTTCCATAATATTTCATTCAGCACATCCGGTATATGGTTGCCGCTTTCGGGGATGTTCAAACTTACCGTTTTCATATAATCCGGGAAGTCCTCATAAAGAGAAAGCAGCGTGCTGGTGCTTATACCGCTGTTAACAATGTATTTATTATAATCGCCAGCGTCATACCAACCACGGGGGCTTGAAATGACAGTTCCCACCGGGCGTTTATCAGTTGCCGCCGATGGATGTACCAGCACATTGGTATCCGGGTGCCCCTCAGCCCTTTGCCATTTGCCGGCAAATTTTTCCTTCAATGGAATTGATGCCCGCATAAAATAATACGCTTTTACAGAACCGGCGGCTACTTCACGATGAACTGACCTTTTTATTTCAAACGGCCACGAATAACCGGCATCGGGCACATATAACATGTATTTTCCCGGTTTATTAAAAGTGGTAAAACCGGCAATTGAAGTAAAGTTTCCAGCAAAATCCGGCTTAACCGACTTCTGGAGCGTTCCTTTAAAAACTATTTTTTTATCAATTGTTTCTATTTGAAATGTATTGCTTTTGCCTGTTAACACAATAGCAGTTTTTTCTGCTCCTGGATAAAAGCCTATTTGGTTTAACCGGATATTTTCTTTGCCCCCGGCGATGTTTGTCTGCGCCGATGATGTCTGTGCAAATAAAACTGTTAGTAATACCATTAAAAGGCTATACAATCTGACAGATGGATGAGATGCGTAATTGCTCATTTTATATAATACTAAAAATGAATATTTAAATTGGTTTATAAAGATAGGTGTAACCTATACAATAAGTATAATATTTAATTGACAATGCAGCTATAAAACATAATACTAAATCAACCAAAGGAGTAACAATATGTAATAAAAAAAGCCTGCCCAATAAAAGCAGACTTCACTATTGTATTTAGGTTGAAATATTAAAATGCTATAACTTAAATAAAGGCACGGCTAAACTTAAGTTAAAAAGGCTTACCCTTGTTTGCGAATTACCATAACTCTGTTTAGTTATTCCCGCCTCATACCTTAAATCTATCGATACTTTCTTAATATCCAGCCCTGCACCAACCTGCCATGCAAAATTTTGATCGTGATAATTAAAAGTACTTGCATTAGTTAATGCACCGCTAAAACTTTGGCTTTTATTGATAGCGAATGAAACTAATGGGCCCGTATAAAAACGGGCACCCAGGCCGAATGCGCCAATCTTGCCGCCAAATAATAAAGGAACATCGATACTGGTAAATTTGGCTTTTGTTTCACCTCCATTGTCTGAAACATTAATGTTTTTACCTGTTATATAAATTTCGGGTTGAAAATTGAAACCAAGGGCGCCAACTCTTGCCCAAAAACCAGCCAAATAACCTGCCTGGTTACTGCTGCTAAGAGTAGATGAAGCTGATGATGAAAGGCTTGCAAAGTTTACCCCTCCCTTTACTCCAAACTGAAATGAAGGCAAAAGCTGGGCACAGGAAAAACTTATAGAAGCAGCAACAATTGTTAGTGTAAGTATTATTTTTTTCATAAGACAGGTTGATTTAAAACAAAGATAATTTTTTTTATAAAACCCCTATTAAGTAGAAATATCCGGTTCCCATCAAAAAGTTGCGTAAAAGGAAACCGGATATCTGAATTAAAAAATCTGAAATAAAATTAGCTATTTTTCATTAATTCAAAAGGAAATAAAAAATTAAAAATTTAATTTTCCCTGGTAGTAATCAAGTATTTTTGTGCGTATCAGATAATCATATCGGGCATTAATTAAATTTGTATTAGCAGCATCCAGGTTGTTTTTTGCTATTATAAACAGGTCTGCAGTAATTACTCCATTATCAAATTTAACTTTAGTAGCATCGTAAGATGCTTTGTAAGCTTCCCTCTGCTGTAAAAGTACCTGGTATCGGTCATATGTATTAACCATATTGGCATGGGCTTGTTCAATTTGTTGTTTAAGCTGAACTTGCGTATCTGTATTTGTGTTTTGAGCATCCCTTAAATCAAGTTTTGCAATTTTCACCTGATTCCTATTTTGAAAATAATTCAGGATTGGAATTGTCAAAGTTAGCCCGGGCCCATAGGTATAATTGCTCCTGAATTGGTTACTAAAACTTGAATTAACCGTACTTGAATAGGATGTTCCGATTGATCCGCCCAAAGATAAAGTTGGGTATAATTTACCCTCTGAAGCCGCAACTTCTTTTTCAGCTGCTTTGACACGGAAATCTGCCGCTTTTACTAAAGCCAGGTTGCTTAAGGCGGTGGAATAAATCTGTGTAGGTGATTGATTGTAACTTACCGGTAACTCCTCAGCTGTCAGTCGTACCAATTTGATATCCCTTGTAAAAGGCACACTCATTGCTTCCAGTAAATTTAGTTTTGCAGTAATTATATTGTTTTTAGCAGTTAAAACAGCCAGCTCATCATTAGCATGTGTTCCCTTTATGTTATAATAATCTGCAGGAGCTACCGAGCCGGCATTGTTCAAAATAGTTTCACGGTCTAAATTTACCTTTGATGCATCAAACTGTAAATTTGCTTGTGTAAGCTGATCTTCAGCATTTAATACTTGCAAATACAGGGAAATGATATTCAGGGTAGTAAGATCTTTTACCTGCTGGAAATCCATTTTACCAGCCTGGTAAGCGAAGGCGTTTTGCTTTATGGCGTTTACATAGCTTAAACCATTAAAAAGAATCACACCACTGCTTAATGAATATTGCCCCGAGTTACTTTGCTGGGCGACAATTGTGTTGGTAGTTGGGTTTAAGCTTCTGCCGTAGCTTAGTGATTGCGAGGCGCTGCCATTTAAAGTGGGCAAGAGGTTTGCACGGGCTTGCTGCCATGCTAAACGGTCTCTTTCTACTTGGGTTTCGCTTTTTCTAACAACCAGGTTATTTCTTATAGCTATATCAATGCATTGCTGCAGCGTCAAAACGCTATCCTGCTGTTGTTGGGCTTTTGAAAAAAAAGAGACTAATAAAAATAGAAGTAATAAAGGTGCTTTTCTAAAAAACATGTTTGTTTAATAATTATTTCAGTCAGAACTTTCTTGATGATTCTACTTTACCGTCCAAAAGATTAATGATCCTTGAGCCGTATTCCGCATTTTTCTCGGAATGTGTTACCTGGATGATGGTAACTCCATCTTCTTTATTCAATTTGCGGAAGAGCTCCATTATCTCTTCGCCCTGCTTTGAATTTAGATTACCGGTAGGCTCATCTGCAAGTAATAATTTCGGTTTAGCTATTAAAGCGCGCGCTATGCCCACTAACTGCTGCTGGCCGCCGGATAACTGCGCCGGAAAAAGATCTTTCTTTCCAACTATCTGGAAACGATCAAGCATATCGGCCACCATTGCTTTTCTTTCGGAGCTTTTAAAATCCTGGTAGATCAATGGAGTTTCAATGTTTTCATAAACAGTAAGTTCGTCAATTAAATGGTAAGCCTGAAAAACGAAACCGATATATTGTTTATATAAAGCTGATCGTTGTTTCTCTTTAAGCTGATGCACTGCGTTACCAACAAAGTAGTGATACCCGTCGGATGGGTCATCAAGCATTCCGATAACATTTAAAAGGGTAGACTTACCTGATCCGGACGGCCCCATGATGGATATAAACTCGCCTTCATCAATCTCAAGGCTGATATCGTTTAGTACAAAATTCTTATTCCCGCTTACCTGGTAGTATTTAGAAATATGCTGCAGTGATAACATGTGGTTTTAAATTATTTAATTGTGAATACCGACTTATTATTTGCTAATTTATTAATAAGTATTTTAATAAATCGCAATCCATTAATCATCCGGCACTAAACTATCAATAACATACCAAACTGTTAACTATTTTGTTATCAATTCATTATGCATTACTACTAAAGGAAGACTGTTCGCTTATGAAACAAGAAGCGTCCGGTATTGATACAGTGATATGACCTGTTGACCCATCCAGAAAGAGCTATGCAGGTTAAAGTTTAAACTATTTCTTTCGAACTTTACTAACTAATCACAATTCAATAGCAGATCATAGTACTTCTGCATTAAAATGGTATCGTAGTTTACCAGGGAGTTATAAGCTTCGGAGACAAGCTCGTTCAGGATGGAGGCGCCAAGCTGGCCGGCTCCATTGGGAATGGATTCGTAATACTTAATTAATTCTTTAACCCTGATAATCTCATACAATAATAACTGGACCAGATCTGCTTGCGAACCTGGCTGAATCCCACCTGTATTATTAATAAAATCTAAAGGATCATTATTAGTAGAAGCCATTTTTTAAATAGGGATCGGACTTATGGGATTACCAGTTAACCATAAACCTTAAGTAAGTTAAAAAACACACTTTTGTTTTGATTTTTTTCAAAAAAAACAAAAAAATATATTTTATACAAGAAGACCCTCACAATGAGGGCCTTCTTGTATGGATTTCAGGGAGAAAACTCTCCGCTGATAATTAAATTAACTTTTTGTGCTTTCCGGGCGGGGTAATAAGGCTTTTCTTGAAAGCTTTAATTTACCCTGCTTATCAATATCAAGCAATTTTACGCGTACTTCGTCGCCAACTTCAAAAATACCGTCCATTGTTTCAATACGGCGATGATCAATTTCTGAAATGTGCAGCAAACCATCTTTGCCCGGCATAATTTCAACAAATGCACCGAAAGGCATAATTGACCTTACTTTACCTTCATAAATTTCGCCAACCTCAGGCCTTGCAGCAATGTTTTTTATCCGCGTCACAGCTTTATCAATAGCCTCTTTATTATCGGCAAATATTTGAACTACACCCTGGTTACCTACTTCTTCAATAGAGATAGTTGCACCTGTTTCGCGTTGCATTTCCTGGATGATCTTTCCGCCTGGTCCAATCACCGCGCCAATAAATTCTTTATCAATCCTGATAGTGATAATTCGCGGAGCATGCGGTTTGTAATCTTCACGCGGCTTGTCAATGGTCTTCTTCATTTCATTTAAGATATGAAGGCGGCCCGCTTTTGCCTGCTCTAATGCTTTACCTAATACTTCGTATGATAAACCGTTTATCTTTAAATCCATCTGGCAGGCTACTATACCGTTTTCGGTACCGGTAACTTTAAAGTCCATATCGCCTAAATGATCTTCATCGCCCAAAATATCTGAAAGGATAGCATATTTGGTTCCCATTTCATTGGTGATCAAACCCATTGCAATACCTGATACAGGTGACTTAATTTTAATACCGGCATCCATCAGCGCCAATGTGCCTGCGCATACTGTAGCCATTGATGATGACCCGTTTGATTCTAAAATATCAGAAACAACGCGGATGGTATATGGATTTTCATCCTCAGAAGGCAATACTTGTTTTAATGAACGCATTGCCAGGTTACCATGACCAATCTCACGACGGCCTGCTCCCCTGTTAGGACGAACCTCGCCGGTTGAGAAACCAGGGAAATTATAATGCAAAAGGAATTTTTGATAACCGTTGATGAACGCGCCATCAATCATTTGCTCATCATCCTTGGCACCTAAAGTTACTGTGGTTAATGATTGTGTTTCACCACGTGTAAATACAGCTGAACCGTGTGCTGATGGTAAATAACCAATCTCGCTCCATATAGGGCGGATCTGGGTAGTTGTACGGCCATCTAAACGTTTGCCTTCATCCAACACCAGGTTACGGATTGCATCATATTCCACATCATGGTAATATTTTTTAGCAAGGAATTTGGTAACATCATCTATCTCACCTAAAGTTTCGATGTAGGCATCACGAACTTCTTTGAATTTAGCAGACCGCTCATCTTTAGCAGATGCCGAAGCGGCTATAGCATAAACCTGCTCATAAGTAGCAGCGTATATGGCTTTTTTCAACTCTTCATTATGGTTTTCGTGGCTGTAAACGCGTTTTACGGTTTTGCCAACTTCTTCAGTTAATTCTATTTGTGCTAAACACTGTATTTTAATGGCAGTGTGTGCAAATTTAATTGCTTCAACCAGTTCTTCTTCCTGAATTTCTTTTGATTCGCCTTCAACCATGTTTACATCATATTGAGAACCGGCTACAATAAACTCTAAGGTAGCACGCTCCAACTGACTTAACGTTGGGTTGATCACCAGTTCGCCGTCAACTTTAGCAACACGAACTTCAGATATAGGACCATTAAATGGAATATCAGAAACGGCTAATGCTGCAGAGGCTGCCAAACCTGCAAGGCAATCGGGCATGATATCTTTATCGGCAGAGATTAATGAGATCATTACTTGCGTATCAGCATGATAATCTTCAGGAAACATCGGGCGTAATGCACGGTCAACCAAACGCGAAATTAAAACTTCGTAGTCTGATAAACGGGCCTCACGGCGTAAAAATCCACCTGGAATACGGCCGGCAGCGGCGTATTTTTCCTGGTAATCAACAGAAAGCGGTAAAAAATCAACGCCTTCCTTTGCCTCTAATGATGATACAACAGTAGCCAATAACATGGTATCACCCATTTTAATTACTACCGAGCCATCGGCTTGTTTGGCCAGTTTGCCTGTTTCGATCTCAATGGTGCGGCCGTCACCTAAATCGATTACTTTTTTAATTACATTCATCTTTTTTTCGTTGTGATGCGCTTTTCATCTTTTAGAGCGCACCGGTTTTTTTTATATTGTGTGTATAGTAGTTTCCAAAGTAAAAAAGCCATCTCCTTAATTGAGATGGCTTTTAAAAAAAATGCGAAGGCGTTACTTAATGATATCCCTGAGCTGTAAAGCTTTGATGATAGCACGATACCTTTCAATATCTTTTTTGAAAAGGTAAGCCAGCAATGCGCGGCGTTTACCTACTTACTTTTGCAGTGATAATTGGGTTGAAAAATCGTGTTTGTTTTTTTTCAAATGCCCGGTTAAATGTGCAATGCGGTAAGTGAATAATGCTACCTGTCCTTCGGCTGACCCGGTGTCTGTA
>JAQBOU010000185.1 GCA_028287865.1 Mucilaginibacter sp.
AATTGGACTGCAAAGATATAATTCGTTTCTTTGCAGTCCAAATATTATTTTAATTATTTTTCTATGGCGCATAAGGCAGGTTTCGTGAGTATAATTGGTAAACCCAACGCAGGTAAATCAACGCTGATGAACGCACTTGTAGGCGAAAAAATGTCTATTATCACCCCAAAAGCACAAACCACCAGGCACCGTATTTTGGGTATTGTGAACGAGGAAGATTACCAGATCGTGTTTTCTGATACGCCGGGGATCATCAAACCGCATTACGCTTTGCACGAAAGTATGATGCACCAGGTAGACGGCTCCATTGTGGATGCCGACCTTATTTTATTGGTGACGGATATTTATGAGGAATATGATGAGGCCGATGTTTTAAAAAAGCTGGAAGGTTCGCAGGCACCGCTTGCTGTTCTTATTAATAAAGTAGATCAGTCTGACGAGGAAACCGTAAAAGCAAAAGTTGAATACTGGCAGGAAAAGTTGAATCCGAAAGCGATCTTCGCAATATCTGCACTAAAAGATTATAATGTGCTTGCGGTAATGAACTTTGTAATAGATCATCTGCCCGAGCATCCTCCTTATTATGAAAAGGATGCGCTTACCGATCGTAATGACCGCTTTTTTGCTTCGGAAATGATACGGGCGCAGGTGTTTAAACAATATAAAAAAGAGATTCCTTATAGTACGGAGGTAATTATAACCGCTTTTGTGGAGGGTGAAAAGCTGCACCGCATCAGTGCGGAAATTATTGTAGAGCGCGATTCGCAGAAAAATATCATCATCGGTAAAGGCGGCGAAATGCTTAAAATAGTAGGTACCTACGCCCGCAGGGACATGGAAGAGTTTTTCCAGAGAAAGGTATTCCTGGAGATGTTTGTAAAAGTGATCCCCGACTGGCGCAGTAAGAAAAATTACTTGAAAAAATTCGGATACGAGTAGAGAGTTAAAGGTTGTAAGTTATAGGTTGCAGGCATTTATAATTACGCAGGTTTTAAATTATTACAAATTCCAACTCGTAACATACAACACATAAAGATTGCATGCATTTATAATTTACTGCTAAATTTACATTGGGTTTTGTTTGCTGACTGCATACAACTTACAACCCGCAACATACAACACATACATGAGTAACATAGTAGCCATAGTGGGCAGGCCCAACGTAGGCAAATCAACTTTATATAACCGTTTAACAGAAAGCCGCAAAGCCATTGTGGATGATGTGAGCGGCGTAACGCGCGACAGGCACTATGGTGTATCTGAATGGGTGGGACACTCTTTTACCGTTATTGACACCGGCGGTTATGTAGCCAATTCGGATGACTTGTTTGAAGCCGCCATTCGCGAGCAGGTGGTGATCGCTATTGAAGAGGCCACCGTTATTCTGTTTATGGTGGATGTTACCACTGGTATCACTGACCTTGATGATGAAATTGCCAACATATTGCGTAAGGGTAAAAAGCCGGTATTTGTAGTGGTAAACAAGCTGGATAATACGTCCTTACTGGCCGATTCCATGGTGTTTTACAGCCTTGGCCTTGGCGAGCTTTATAACATCTCATCCATGACAGGCTCCGGCACAGGCGAGTTATTGGATGACGTGGTAAAACATTTTGATGATGAGCCAACGGAAGAAAATCAACTGCCTAAATATGCCATTGTTGGTAGGCCGAACGTAGGTAAATCCTCCATCATTAATTCGCTGATTGGTAAAGAGCGGAATATTGTTACGCCTATTGCCGGTACCACGCGCGATTCTATCCATATTCATTATAACCAGTACGGGCACGATTTTATGCTGATAGATACTGCGGGCCTTCGTAAAAAAACCAAGGTAAAGGAGAATATAGAATTTTATTCGGTGATGCGTACCATAAAGGCGCTGGAAGAAGCGGACGTAGTGATCCTGATGATAGATGCCGTTGAGGGAATAGAGTCACAGGACATTAACATTTTCCACCTGGCCGAGAAAAATAAAAAAGGGGTAGTTATCGTAGTTAACAAATGGGATTTGATCGAAAAAAATAACAAAACCATTAAAGTATTCGAAGAGCAGATAAGGGATAAAATAGCTCCTTTTAGTGATGTGCCGATCGTATTTACTTCAGTTACTGAGAAACAAAGGGTATTAAAGGTGATTGAAACAGCCAATACTGTTTATCAGAACAAGATCAGGAAAATACCAACCTCCAAATTAAACGAAGTGATGCTCCCTATTATTGAAAACTATCCGCCGCCATCCATCAAAGGTAAATATGTTAAAATAAAATACATCACCCAGATAGCCGGAACATCGCCGATGTTTGCCTTCTTCTGTAATTTACCGCAATATGTTAAGGAGCCTTACTACCGTTTTATAGAAAATAAAATAAGAGAAAACTTTGATTTTAACGGTGCGCCTATACAGGTTTGGTTCAGGCAGAAGTAGGCTGGATGCTGGATTTGGTGGAATATTCCATCACTTGTCATTGCGATGAGGAACGAAGAAGCAATCGCGAACTATACAGAGCCGCTCTTATAGCATGCGATTGCTTCGTGCCTCGCAATGACAACATGGCCAAAATTCTCGACTCCGAAATTAATTAATCGCTTCCACCGCTTTTTTCAAAGTTGCGTCGTTACTATTCAGGGCTTCAAAATACGCACTATCACCCCATTTAAAACGTGCAGCGAAGGCC
>JAQBOU010000236.1 GCA_028287865.1 Mucilaginibacter sp.
ATCAAAATTTTTATGCTCTTTTTCAAATAATTCGCGCCAGTCTTTAATATACTTTGCTTTAGGGAATTTTGCTCTTGAGCCTGCTGCACGTACATCGTCAACATCACATAAAAAAGCTAGTTCAGCTTTACCTGTTTTGTCAAAATGTGAAATGTCATCAGCGCCTTTTCCGCCAACGCCCACACTTGCAATAATTAAACGATCGCTTGGTGCAATATATCCTTTACCTCCTAACACAAATCGCGGAACGATCATGAAACTTGCAGCGGCAACAGTACTGGTTTTGAGGAAATCCCGCCTTGAAGGATTTAATTTTTTATCGTCCTCTTTTTCTTCAGCCATTTTTTAGGTTTAAATGTTAGATGTTATTCTTTTTTAATTGCTCAACCGCATAGTTCGCAGCGCGGGCAGTAAGTGCCATGTAAGTAAGCGATGGGTTTTGACAGGCAGTTGAAGCCATTGCTGAGCCGTCTGTAACGAACACGTTTTTGGCATCCCATACTTGGTTCCATCCGTTTAATACTGATGTTTTTGGATCGCGGCCCATACGTGCTGTACCCATCTCATGGATTCCCCTGCCTAAGAAACCATTTCCGCTATGTGATTTTACGTTCTTTACACCCGCAGCTTCCAGCATTTCTTTTGCATCGTTCTCCATATCTATCCGCATTTTCTTTTCATTGTCCTTAATTTCCGCATCAAAAGCTAAAACAGGCAATCCCCATTTATCTTTTTTAGTTTTATCAAGGGTAATTTTATTTTCATGATATGGTAGTGTTTCGCCAAAACCGCCGAGATTCATTGTCCAGGTGCCCGGTTCTGTTAATGCATCTTTGAAATCTCCACCAACGTTCATTTCTGCAATGTCCCGGCCCCATCCTTCACGACCGCCTCCACCCTGGTAACCAAAACCACGAATGTAATCACGTTTTTCGCCGTTTAAATTCCTGTAACGTGGTATATAAATTCCGTTAGCCCTTCTGCCAAAATAATACTTGTCTTCAAAACCCTCAACTGTACCGGATGCGCCTACTCCTAAGTGATGGTCCATTACATTATGACCTAATTCGCCACTGCTGCTTCCTAAACCACCAGGCCAGATATCAGTAGCAGAATTCATTAATATCCATGCGCTATTAAATGTTGATGCATTAACGAAAACTATTTTAGCATAAAATTCATAAGTTTTGTTTGTCTCGGCATCCAGCACCTCGACACCCTTCGCCTTTTTGGTGTCCTTATCGTATAATATCCTGGTTACTATTGACCATGGCCGTACCGTTAAATTGCCGGTTGCCATCGCCGCCGGAAGAGTAGCAGACTGTGTGCTGAAATACGCCCCAAACGGACACCCTAACCAGCATTTATTACGGTACTGGCAATTGGTGCGATTATTATGCGGTATGGTGATATTGGCAGTACGCCCAATAATAAACGAACGGGCTTCCTTATAATGATCCTTAAAACGTTTGGCGACATCTTTTTCAACGCAATTCATTTCCATTGGCGGCATAAAATCTCCGTCAGGAAGAACTGAAAGGCCATCTTTGTTACCAGAAATACCTGCAAACTTCTCAGCATAGCTATACCATGGAGCAAGATCATCGTAACGGACAGGCCAGTCAACACCGATACCATCTTTTAAGTTAGCCTCAAAATCTGACGGTGCCCAGCGATATGATTGCCTGCCCCACATTAATGAGCGGCCGCCAACATGGTAACCTCTAAACCAGTCGAAACGTTTAACTTCTACATACGGGCTCTCTTTATCGTTTACCCAATAGTCTAAATTTGTTTCATTTAATGGATAATCACGTTTTAGCACGGGGTAATCCTTGATCATTTCTTGTGTGCGCCCGCCCCTGTGCGGAAATTCCCAGGGATCTTTGTTAGCGTTTACATAATCTTTAATGTGCTCGATGTTCCGGCCTCGCTCCAGCATGATAGTTTTCAGACCCTTTTCAGATAGCTCTTTGGCAGCCCATCCACCCGAAATTCCTGAACCAATGACTATGGCGTCATAAGTGTTTGCAGACATAATTAATTAATAAAAAGGTTAAATAAATTTATAATCGGTTACCCCGACTAATGTATGAACAAATAATTACCGAAAAAATATTTCATTGTGTTTTTTTAACACAATAATGCGTTTACAGCATTATAAAGACGATTTTTAGTTAATTTATATAAACATTTTGAATACAATATGGTCTAAATATTCCCTTTCTGCATTTCACTATGCGCATAGTCTACCGCCCTTGCGGTTAAGGCCATGTAAGTGAGCGATGGGTTTTGACATGATGTTGATGTCATACACGCGCCGTCGGTCACAAATACGTTTTTACAGGCGTGCACCTGGTTCCATTTATTTAAAATTGATGTTTTAGGATCACTCCCCATCCGTGCACCCCCCATCTCATGGATATCTAATCCGGGAGCCTGGTGATTAACTGACGGTTTGATATTAGTAAAGCCTGCCGAGGTAAACATTTCTGTAAGCTGCTCTATATA
Source organism: Mucilaginibacter sp. (assembly GCA_028287865.1). Lineage (GTDB taxonomy): Bacteria > Bacteroidota > Bacteroidia > Sphingobacteriales > Sphingobacteriaceae > Mucilaginibacter. The sequence goes on from JAQBOU010000236.1 coordinate 2,512, forward strand.
ATCCTTCTTCATCTTCTCATCATTATCATCATAATCAATCGAGATCTTTAATAATGGCACACCCCATTCATCTTTTTGTACAGCATCCAGACTTACATGATTACTCTCCTTCGGTATGGTTTCGCCCATCATGTGTGACCCTACATGCCATGGCCCTAAATCGCCTTTAACCATATTTTCTTTCAGGCTGCTGCCAACGCCATCATACTTATGCTGACGGAAACGGTAAGCGCTAAAACCAGAAGCATAACCTCTAAGGAAGTCGGTTTCCTGTTTATAAACATTTCTGAAACGGGGCATATATCCTCCGCCCGCAGGATTCCGGCCATCGGTGGTCCAATCTTTAAAGCCGTCGTACTCAGCGCCAATATGCGCTGAATAATTATGAAAAGCTACATATTTTCCTAAAACACCGCTGTCATTACCAAAACCGTTAGGGAACCGGCTTGATGTAGAGTTTAACAATAAAAGGTTAGTATTTAAAGCAGCAGCGTTTACAAAAATTATATGTGCAAAATAATCAATGGTTTCTTTTGTTTTAGTGTCGACAATGCGCACGCCGGTTGCTTTGCCCAATTTATCATCGTAAATAATGGATTGCACAACAGAAAATGGCCTCAATGTTAAGTTACCCGATTTTAATGCCCAGGGTATGGTGGACGCGTTTGAACTAAAATATCCTCCAAACGGACAACCACGCTGGCATAATATGCGATTTTCGCACTGTGTACGGCCCTGGTCAATGTGTATTTGATTAGGTTTTGAAAGATGTGCACAACGCGCGCTGATCACATACCTGTTTTTATAATTACTTTTTACGTGCTTGCTAAAATAATCCTCTACATCGTTTAAAGGAAACGCAGGCAAAAATTCTCCATCCGGCAACTCAGGGATCCCATCCCTGTTACCCGAAATACCGGCAAATTTCTCAACATAGCTATACCAAGGGTCAATATCTTTATACCGGATAGGCCAGTCAACAGCAAAACCATCCCTTGCCGGGCCTTCATAATCAAAATCACTCCAGCGCTGAGTTTGTCTTGCCCACATTAACGATTTACCGCCAACCTGGTAACCACGGATCCAATCGAAAGGCTTTTCCTGTACATACGGATGTTCGTGATCCTTTACAAAAAAATGCTCAGCATCTTCGCGAAATGCATAACAACGGTTAATGATGGGGTTTGCCTCCTGCACATCCATCGGCACAACGCCTCTGTGCTCAAACTCCCATGGATACAAATTGGTAGTAGGATAATCCTTTATATGTTTTACGTCACGGCCACGTTCCAGCATCAGGGTTTTATAACCTTTACCGGTAAGCTCTTTTGCTGCCCAGCCGCCGCTCATCCCCGACCCTATTACTATTGCGTCAAATGTGCGTTCTTTAACGCTGTCAATATTTAAATTTGCCATGTTATACCGCCTTAAGATTTTTAACCGGAAAGTGCACTATATACCTGCCGGGTACCAGTTCATAAACAATTTGTTTAGTCATAAAATATTGTGAGTTGGTATAACCGAATATAGTTTGCTGCTTTATTGTTCCGTAAAAGAGATTCAAGGGAGGTATTTCGGGCTTCTTCTTTGGAGCCTCGAGACTCTTCTGCGCATCCCCGACAGGTTTGATGCTCTTTTTAGGATCAACGGTTGGTTTATTACTTTTATCTATGGAATTTAATACCTCTTCCCGATCCCTAACACTTAAATCAGCGAATGAACTATTGTATTTCTTTTTAACCATATCGTTAAAAGTGCCCAAACCCACCAAAAATGCCTGCTGATCTTTTTTAGTATAGCAGTCATCTATCATTTTTAATACAAACGCCGGCAGGTTAAGATCCTTTGCACCGGGTGTATTTGTTTTCGGGATGATGGTTTCAGCAATGTCAGCTATTAACTTTTGCTGATCAGCATCAAGATTTATATGTTTAAGCTGTACATAAGAGGTACCATCCTTATGCAGGCATGAAGGTAACAACACAGCGCCACCTACCACCAAAGCCAGATTTTTTAATACCGTCCGCCTGTTCATATAGTTAAATTTGCTTTAGAAAAAATCATGTACAATTAACATTTATTATTTATGACAAAAAAATACAAGTCGAAACGTTGAATATCCTACAGGGGTTAAGATAATTGGTGGGTGTAAGTTAAAATAATACTATTAATATCCCCACTTTTTCATGATTTGTAAATCAATTTTTACACAATCAAATGGGTCTTTGCCCTGATATGACTCCTGCTCGACAATAAATTGAGAAGTTCCGCCTATTTTCCTTGCTTCTTTTAATATATCCTTTACCGGCATCACTCCTTGTCCAAGTATAGTGCTGTCATAGCCGTCCATTCCCTGACCGCTATCGCTCTTTATCTCATCCTTTACATGCATTAGCTCAAAGCGACCCGGGTATTTTTTTAACAGATCCATTGCAACACCGCCTGCACCCAGCATATTACCTATGTCCATTTGCTGTGCAACTAAGTTTGGATCGGTGTTTTTAAGGATAAAATCATATAAATTATGATCTCCCACCATTGTGCTGAATTCAAAATTATGGTTATGGTAGCCAAATTTCATTCCGTGTGCCTTACATAATTCGCCACATTTGTTAAACTGCTCCATAAAGCGTTTTAATCCGTCCATATCTGTACGCAATTTTTCATCCAGCCATGGGCTTATCACATATCTTTGTCCTGCTTCAGCAGCATCCTCAATAGTATATTTCCATTTATCAGTAAAGTCACCTTTGGCAGTATCCCAGTCCTGGGCGGTCATCACCGTATGTCCGCTTGGCATTTGCAGCGACATATCGGCCAATAACTTTTTAAATTCCTTAGCAGTGTAACCGTAAAATTTCCTGTCTATATAATTGGCATGTTCTACATGTACCCACCCCATATCAGCCAGTTTTTTAAGTGAACCGGCAGGATCTTTTGCCATTGCAACACGTACCGAATAAAGTTGCAATCCTAACCTTTCTATCTTCTTCTCATTCGCAAATAAAAGATCGGGCAATAAGGCTGCACCGGCAACGGCTAAGGTGCTGTTTTTAATAAATTTACGGCGTGAATTATTCATAATGTTCTTTTATTAATTAGTTGCTATTGGAAATAAGGGGAACAATAAAGACGAATTGCTGACAAATGCCAGGTGTTTGCTATCGGGCGCCCATGATGGGGTATTAATTGTACCCTGACCGCCATACAAATAAGCGATCACCTTTGCGGGACCGCCACCAACCGGCATTACTCTTAAATAAACATGCTTATAAAAGGGATGGTCACCCGGACTTACTTCATTTTTTAAGAAAGTGATGAATTCTATCCATTTCCCGTCAGGAGAAATATGCGGGAACCAATTATCATAATCATCGCTGGTTAACTGGGTTTGTTCGCTGCCATCTGCCTTCATACGCCATACCTGCATTAAACCGCTGCGAACAGAATTAAAGTAGATGTATTTGCCATCCGGCGAATATTCGGGTCCGTCATCAAGGCCGGGTGCTGTTGTTAACCTCACTTCAGGGCCTCCTGTAGCAGGGATCCGGTAAACATCATACTCATTGTTGCGCGATCCGCAAAAAACAATATACTTTCCATCCGGAGAAAAGCCATGCATATAAGACGGGCCTATTGGCGTAAGGCGCCGCGGTTCGCCGCCGGTAACCGGTAAAACCCAGCCAATGGAACTACCGGTTTTATCACTGCTGCTGATTGCCAGTAATTTGCCGTCGAATGACATTACGTGGTCATTATTATTATGTATTGCCGATCCTGTATTTAAAACGGCTGGCGTATTACTTTTCAGATCGAAGGTGTACAGCAATCCGTCGCTGTTATAAAGCAAACGTTTGCCATCTTTCATCCAGTTTGGGGCCTGTAATGATTTTGGCGACTGGTAAATGATCCGGCTGTTTTGCGTTGCAAGATCAAGAATCTCAATGCTGCTGCCTAAATATTGCCTGTAAGGCACCAGACTGGCCGGTGCAGGCACTACTATACGTACATTATTAAATACAGCTTTTTCAACCACATCAGGATTATGCGCACATATAAAAATCCCAACATATACATCATCACCCAAGTCAATATCACTTACTTCCTGGCTCACAAACATGTCTCCCTTACGGGCTACAGACATGGTATAAGTATTGCCTTTTCTTTCCAGCTGAATGACATCTGCCGAAGTAAGTTCAAATTTCTTTTCTTCCGTTACCCCCCCGGTTGTTTTGCGGTATTGCAATGAAGTTAGCCCGGCACCATGCACCACGGCACTGATATGTTTGGCATTGGTATCAAGCGATGAGCGGATCATCCAGCCTACCTTGCGGTGCTCTTCAACCCCTTTACCTATAAAGGCAATGTTGGTACGCAATATAAAATCTCCTTTCATGCGTTTCCACATAAAATGAAACTCATCATGCGTTGCCCAAACGTTTGTACCTGATCCGATTAAATTGTATTCCTGTAATTTGGCATCGTAAGTACCGCTTCCGGTATGCTTAACCTTACCAATATCCTGCTGATCATCAAATAGGCCAATAGCTCCGGTTTGTGCAAATAGCTTTTGATTAAATAAAAATGCAACACACAGAAGGAAAAATAAAGAAGATATTTTCTTGCTCATCAGGTTAAATTATTAAATGCTAATAATAGTAAAAATTGGTTTACTAAGGTAAAAATTACATTTGTAATTGGAATAGCACTTTTGTAACAATATAATTCTAATTTCAAGTTATTGCAGAACCGCCTGAAACAAAAAACCTCCCGGTTTAACGGAAGGCTCTTTGTTAAGTAATAATAACTACATTTTATTCTTTTCAACCCGCTTTACATGTTTGGTTTTATAACCACTGTAATGTTTGTGCTTGCTAAATGTATTATGGATTTTTTGAGGAATGGTACTGGTTCTTTTTACTTTATCCTCTTTTTTAGTAACTGTTTGGGCAAACGAGGCTATACTTATTGTACATACCATCAATAATACGGCTAATATCTTTTTCATGATTTTTTGTTTATTTTAATCATCAACCCTAAAAAACAAAAATGGTTTGACTTACAGCGTTTTAAATTTTAATAAACCTATTTCAGTGAGGTCATTATGATATGTCGCGATCTATTTTATGCGTAAGTTTTTTTAAAGGCAGGTTAAAGTAAAATGTGCTGCCGCTATCAACTACCGACTTTACCATTAATTTACCGCCGTTAAGCTCTACCAGTTCGTTACATAAAATTAAACCAATACCTGTACCTTTTTCGCCCAGAGTACCCGAATTTGAAAAATGCGTATTTAAACAAAAAAGCTTGTCAACCTCATCCCTGGTCATTCCTTTACCGGTGTCGGCTACACTGATTATCAATTCAATATTTTTAATAACAGTGCTGATTGTTATAGTTCCTTCTATGTCCGTAAATTTAATAGCATTGCTAATGAGGTTTCGCAAAATCACTTTAAGGTGATTCTCATCGGCGAGCACACCGTGCCCGGCATACGCGTTGTTTATAAATTCAATTTTCTTCAGCTGTAATGCGTGTAAAAATGTTTGTTCCATTTCCACCCCCAGCAAAAATATATCCACACTGGATACTTCTACGCTTCTCCCCTTTATCTGACTCCCGGCCCATTCAACCAGGTTTGAAAGTGTTAATTCAGCTCCTTTTATAATAGGATTAATATCTTTCATCAAATCATGCACGTCCCCGGCAGTAAGATACTCATCTTCAAACATTTCAATAATGTTGCTAAGGTTGGCTACGGGTGTACGTAAATCATGCCCTATCACCGCCAATAGTTTATCTTTAAGACCGTTTACTAATTTCAAATCAACTGCCTGTAGCTCAATCAGTTGTTTTTGCTCTAACAGGGAAGCATGCTGCTGTTGTAATTTATTACTTAATAACTGTTTTTCTTTATAGAAATAATAGGTAGCCAAAAGTATAACTATTCCTGCCAGCAAGGAAAGTATAAGGATAAAAATCACTATCCGCTGCGATTTAATTTTACTCTTATTAATACCGTCATTAATTTCCATTAATTGAACGTGGTTGATTTTAGAATTAAGGTCATAATAATTTTGCACCAGTTTAATTGTTTTAAGCCTGGCAATAGTACCTAAGCTATCTCTGATCAAATTATATCGCTTTTGATAATATAAAGCTTCTTTTAAATCGTTTTTTAATTCATAGCTATTAACCAGGATATTATATGATTTGGTTATTGCATCCATAACACCAATGCTATCTGAAAGGATGATAGCTTTTTGTGCATATTTAATTGCATTATCAAATTTGCCGGTCTGGTTGCAAATATTTGCAAAGTCAAGGTAGCTATATGCCCTTAAATGCCTGTTGTTAATTTTTATACTCAAATTTAAAGCAGTGTCATTATAGGCTTTCGCGGCAGCATAGTTTTTTTTGCTTAGATAGATACTGCCTAACCGGCCATAAAGCACAGCAATGTTGCCTTCAGCTTTAATAATTTTGTTCAGCTTCAATGAATAATTTGCAGCTGCAATTGCCTTGTTAAAATCACTTAATGCTGCATAAACGTAGGATTTTGTGCTTAATACTTCTGCTAACCTACCGGGATCTTTACCTGCATAATATAATGAAGTATCCAGGTATTTTAATGCAAGCTTATAACTTTTAAGCTCAGCATATGTCCGGCCAAGTGCATTATAAGCATCTGAAAGATTGAGCGGCTTATTTTTAGGCAGGCATAATAAAGCCGATTTCAGGTAATATAAGCTAATCGCATAGTAGGATTGTGACCAATAAGTAAGACCGATATTATAAAAACTAACGCCTTTGCCAAATGAATAATTTGATTTTTCGGCAAGAATTAAAGCATTGACTGCTATTTTATGGGCCGACTCCGGCGATGTGAGATAACTACTATGTGCTTTGTTATTTAAGCTATCAACTTTTGATTTTATTAAAGATGTGTTGACTAAGCTGTTTTGATTGGAAAAAAGCGGTTGAGCAAAGGGCACCTTATATATTAAAAATAAAAATATTATTATTATATACCTACGCATTTGTATTAATACGACTGTTATTATCTAAAAAGTTTCATTTTTATTCGATATTTAATTTTATCAAAGGCTGATTTTTCAACGTTCATTAAACTTTAAGACGATTTTTCTGACTATATTTTAAGAATGCAATTCTTAATTATTATTCCGGCTTTAAATTTTTAACCACGGCTGATTAACATTAGTATAATATCTATTTGATAAAACTTCTGAAGTTTAGTTCCTGATTAATTTCCCATCTATATCCGTTATTTTATTTTGAATTTGATTTGGCATACCCTAATATTGTCTTAAACCGAAAAGCGTGTGAAAACCATATTCCTGTTTATTATTTCATTGTTTTATATCGATAGTTGTTTCGCACAGGACACCGTTGAACAGAAAAACAGGCTCTCCGATTCAGTTATTGAGCGATTTTTTGTTTTAAAAACCGATAAAAAAGTAAAAGAAGGGCCTTACCGCGCACTTTTTAAACGCAAAACCATCGTAGCAACCGGGTATTACCGAAAAAATAAGAAAACAGGGATCTGGAATTTTTATAAACAGGATGGCAGCCTGGTTGAAACTTATAACTACGATACTGATGAAATCACCTTTGAGGCACCCGTATACACCGCGGATGATTTAAACTATCATATTGACGATACCATAAAAAAGGCTGATAAAGTTACAAGACCGCTAAAAATTGGAGGCTCTTATTATGGTTTTATCCCGTACCTCAATCTGTTTAAACTTCCATTTGACACCTTCGGAATTAATACAGACTCTTTCAATGCATACGTTGAGCTTTTAATAAGCCCTTTAGGAAGGCTGGCAGATTATAAAGTACATATCCTATCTGCTTTGTATAATTATAATTATACATTTAACCTTGATGTTCACTTATTTGATGAAGCCGACCAAAAATTTGTACCGGCTACATTTAATGAAAAGCCTGTTTTATCGAGGATATTTATCAGGTGCGTTGTTACCGATAACGGTGGCCTCGATTTTTATTGAGACAGAAGGTGAAAGGTGAAAGGTGAAAGGTCCGTTCATTTTTACAAATGAATGGACCTTTCAGCAGTATGATCAAAATTTTTAAAAATTTAGTGGGCATGCTGTCCGTCAGCACCGTGTGCATGGCCGTGGGATAATTCTTCGGGGGTAGCAGGCCGTACATTTAAAATACTGCCTTTAAAATGAAGCTGCTGCCCTGCCATTGGGTGATTGAGATCCACAATCACTGAGTCTTCAGCAAGTGATACTACCTGGCCCTGGAAACGGTTGCCATTGTTGTCCTGTAACGGAAGAACGCTGCCGATTTCGGGTACATCTGTGCCATTAAACATTTCCATTGGTAAATTAGCTACGGCTTCTTTGTCATAATCACCATAAGCATCTTCGGCCGACAGATGAAAATCGTACGTATCGCCGGTTGAAAGAGCACTTAAATTCTCTTCAAATTTTGGCAGCATTTGTCCTGCTCCGTATAAAAATGTAAGAGGTTGTTCTTCGGTTGCGCTTTCCTGTAAAGCTTCAGAACCGTCTTCCTGGTCAACATACAGATCGTAAGTTAATGACACTACGTGTTGGGGGTTAATCTTCATGATAAATGTAATTTTGTTTTTAATTTAATTCAGCAGAGTTCATAATTATCCGCTGTTCAGGCCTGAATTTGTTTTAAGGCATCATTAATAGTACGGGCAGGCAATCCACATGTTTTATCCTTACAAATAAATATTTGTGTTTCAGTATTAAACTTGTCCTGCAGCAAAGGTAAACTTCCTTTTTTACCACCCAAGATAATTTTGTTGGGGATGTAATTTTTTTCTAATTCCGTGCGCATATTTTTATAATCATCGCCGGTTACGGCTATCTCATAAGTTCCGAAAATCTCTTC
>JAQBOU010000238.1 GCA_028287865.1 Mucilaginibacter sp.
AGTGAAAAGTTTAACCGGCAGCATCCATCAAAATTATTAATTTTAAACCCCAACAAAAAACTAATTTTGCCAGCGTGAGGAAATATGTTTTAAGCCTTTGTTTATTACTGATAGCGGCCACTGCTATGAGCCAGAAAAAATCAATCGTTTTGCTGGTAAAATCAAATGGCAGCAACGGCATGAAAATCAACGGGAAGGACTTAATAAAAGTTTATCACGGTACCTTTAAGCAGGACTACTCTACCCTAACGTCTGACAGTGCTTACTTTTATCCGCAGGATAATGCCTTTGACGCTTTTGGCCACGTAGATATAAACCAGGGCGATACCCTGAATATTTATTCTGATAAGCTGAATTATAATGGCAACACCAAAATTGCCCTGTTAACAGACAATGTGAGGATGGTTGATAAAGATGCAACATTAACCACCAATCACCTTACTTATAATACGGCCACCCGCATAGGCACTTACACAGATGGCGGCAAGCTGGTTAATAAGGATAATACGCTGTTAAGCAAAAATGGTTATTATTTTGCGTTCTCACGCGACTCCTATTTCCGGTATAATGTATCGCTTACCACTCCTGATGCTTTGGTAAAAACCGATACCATGCGCTATAACACCGGGAGTAAAATAGCCTATTTTTATGGCCCTACCCATATTTACAGCACAAAAGGAAAAAAGGGAGAAGACAAAGACACCCTTTATACCGAAAATGGCACCTATAACACGGTTGTTGAACAGGCAGCATTCGGAAAAAACAACCTGTATAAATCGGGTACCAAATCCTTAAAAGGAGATAGTTTGTTTTACGATAAGCTGAAAGGCTACGGACGGGCGGTAAAACACGTTACTTTTGAGGATAGGGAACAAAAAACCACCTTAAAAGGTAACCTTGCAACCTATTTTAAAGCAGAAGAACGTACTGTTGTAACACAGGATCCTTATGTAATAATGGTCACCGAACAAAAGGATACTGCTAAAACCGATTCTGCAACACGGGCTGATTCTATAGCCCGGGCCAGGCCGGCTGTTAAAAACGCCTCTTCAAAAAATAAGGCCGGCATAACCATGGCCGAATTGATAAAGAAAACGGTCCCGGCCAACAGCATACCCCTTAAAGGAGATCAAAGAGGCAGCGTATTAAAAGCGGATTCTGCCCTTAATAAATTAACGGCTGGAAAAAGCGAAAGTGATTTAACCGACGCCATCCTAAAAAATAGTGCTGGGTTGAACACGGACACGGCTTTAAAGAGATTGCAGACAGCAAGCAAAAACAAGGACTTAACAACGGCTTTAATAAAAAATAGTAAGCAATTAAATGTTGACTCCCTAAAAAATCAATTAGCTGCGGTAAATAAAAACCCGGGATTGAAAGCCGATATAATAAAAAAGGGAACTGCCCTGGCGAAAACACAAATGGTGGTTTCAAAGCCAGAGAGCAAATCCGCGGAACATGCTCCTGCCGCTAAGGATACGAGCAGAATTAAACGGGATTCTATTTATATGTCTGCAGATACCATTGAAACGCAGATATTAACTTATAAGGATCTTAAAATATATAAGGAAAAGCAAAGGCTTGCACATATCAGGGACACCACTTCAAAAAGTAAAAAAACTATTGAAAAAGAGTCTAAATTTTTAACGGCTACTTATTTACGGCTGCCACCCGATACCAGCTTTTATCACCGGGATTATTTTGGTCTGCCTAAACCAAAGGTTGTTAAGAAAAAGCCCGAAAAGCCGCTTAGTAAAAAACAGCTGGCTTTAGATAGCCTGACGAAAAAACATGTTGCCGATTCAATTGTAATGGCTAAAAAGCTGGAACCGGCCGACACAGCCCGTATAAGGATCATTATTGCACACCATCATTTTAAAATGTTTAAGTCTGATCTGCAATCAAAATCAGATTCTATGTTTTACAGCACCAGCGACTCGACCATCCGGTGTTATGTAAACCCCATCATGTGGACACAGGGTTCACAGCTCTCGGGCGATACTATTTACCTGCAGATGAAGCATAAGAAGCTGGATAACCTGACGATGTTTCCCAATGCGTTTATTGTAAACATTGAAAAAACAGATTCCGCGCATTTTAACCAGGTAGCAGGTAAGCGAATGCGCGGCTTTTTTAAGGATGACAAGATGGACCGCATGTTTATAGAAGGTAATGCGGAAAGCATTTATTTTTCGCGGGATAGCGGCAAATTAACCATAAGCGGGATGCAACGCTCGCTCAGCAGCCGTATCCGGGTTGATTTTAAAGATAACAGTGCTACCCTTTTGGCCTTTTATACCAAGCCGGATAATAAGTATGGGCCGCTGAGCAAGTTTAAGGAAGATGATAAAATATTAAAAGGCTTTATCTGGAAACCTAAAGAAAGGCCGGTATCAAAGGAGTCTATCATCCCATCCTACTATAATAAAAAGAAACCTGCAGCAAAAGGACCGCCTGATAAATCTAAAAACGGCAAGCCTCCGCTTAAAAAACCACCAGGCGCCAAAGCCGGTCCAGATGCCAAAAATACGCTGCCTGGCAAACTGCCGCATGCAGCAAAAGATAGCACCCTGAAGGCCGATACCCTGGTAAAGCATGGGATTAAAGCGGGAAAGGATAGTTCAACCAAAAAGGATACTATAAAAACGCCAATAAAAGCCAGGAAAGATACGGCATTGGTTAAGCCGAAGGCGACAAATACCGGTGCTGTAAAGAATTAAGGTTATTGGCTAGCCAATAACAAAAAAAGCTGCCCTTCACAAGCAGCTTTTTTGTTATTAATTAAGTGGAATCTACGGCAGCGTAGCTGAAATAGCTATACTGCTTGCGTTTCCATTGCTTTGTGCAGATTGATTGCCATCAATAAAGATCTTGCCACCAACATTACTGCCGTCAACGCTAATGACAGTAAGCTTAACCACCATGCCATTGTCGGTTGAGGAAAAACTTGTAGTCCAGCTTGCATCAGCATTACTTACCGATTGAATATTTCCATTCTGATCGGTATAGGTAACATTTGATTTTGCAGTGCCCTGAATAGTATACTTTACAACATGTGAATTAGTCTTTTTACAAGAAAAAGTAAAAAGGGAGATAATCGCTATTAGCGAAACATAGATGATTTTTTTCATTGGTATGTGTAATTGCATATAAATATTACTATAACATTATTGTTACAGATAATAAGAAGCCAATTATGATGCCACGTTTTGAAACACTGTTTTTAGTGTGCGGTATTATTGGATGGGATGCGGCTTTACTTAAAATTCCTTCCTTTATGAAAAACATCCTTTTGCGCCGGCACGGGCGGGGTTGTTTCATCGCTGCGCGATAAAGTAAGAACAGGCAGATTTTCATCTTCAGCGGGAGTTAAACCGCGTAATAATTTAGTAAGGTTGAAACAGCGTTTAACAATAACGTGGATCACTTCACCTTCTATCTGCAGCTTGCCCTCAACCATCAGTAACCGGGCTTGCAGTATTTCTTTCCGATACTTTTCAAACATTTTCTCCCATACAACAAGGTTGGAAAAACCCGTTTCATCTTCTATCGTGATGAATAAAATGCCTTTGGCGGTGCCGGGGCGCTGGCGCACAGTTATCATGCCAGCTACCTTTACCGGGTCGCCGTCCTTGAGCTTTGCCAATTCGGCGGTTGCCGTTACATGCAGCATTTTTAGCTTTTCGCGTACAAAACTTACGGGGTGTGCTTTGAGGGATAAACCGGTAGCAGCATAATCCTGCACTACATGCTCGGCCTGCGTCATAAACGGTAAACTGATCTGTATTTCCTGAGCGCTTTCTGATGGCTGGCCGGTAAACAGGCCGATAGGTTTGTCGCTGAGTGCCGGTACTTCCCACAAAGCTTCCCGGCGATCAAGATTCAGGGAGCGGAATGCGTCGGCATCGGTTAGCTTTTCAATAGCCGCCTGCGGTACCCCGGCATCACTTAACTGGCTGATGCTGGTATAACCTGTTGCGCGCGCTGTGATCAAAACTCGCATGTCTTCTTCATTAAGCCCCTTAACTTGCCTGAATCCCAACCGTACCGCACAATATTTACCCGCCCTTTCTTCCAGCGTATTATCCCAAAGCGAATGGTTCACATCTACCGGCCGCATAACAACGCCATGCTTTTCTGCATCGATCACAATTTGTGCCGGTTGGTAAAAGCCCATCGGCTGACTATTTAATAAAGCGGCCGCAAAAACATCGGGATAATGGCATTTGAGCCACGAAGAAATATAAACCAAATGCGCAAAGCTGGTTGCATGGCTTTCCGGGAAACCGTAGCTGCCAAATCCTTCCAGTTGCTTAAATATGCGTTTGGCAAATTCTTCGGTATACCCTTTGGCGGTCATACCATCAACCAGCTTCTTTTGAAATTGACTTACCAGCCCTTTAGCCTTAAAGGTAGCCATGCTCCGGCGCAGCTGATCGGCCTCAGCGGGGGTAAAGCCTGCCGCAACAATCGCTATTTCCATTGCCTGTTCCTGGAACAGGGGTACGCCTTTGGTTCTATGTAAAATTTCTCTCAGTTCTTCAGAGGGATACTCCTCAGCTTCCTCACCGTTACGGCGCCGAAGATATGGATGCACCATATCGCCCTGGATAGGTCCGGGACGTACAATAGCCACTTCAATCACTAAATCATAAAATACCTTTGGCCTTAAACGCGGCAGCATGGACATTTGTGCCCGGCTCTCAATCTGAAAAACTCCGAGGGTATCGGCATGACAGATCATATCATATACAGCTGGGTCATCCTGCGGAACGTTTGCCAGGGTGAGGTTGAGGCCGTGATGTTGTTTAGCCAGGTCAAACCCTTTGCGGATGCAGGTCAGCATTCCTAAAGCCAGCACATCTACCTTCAAAATCCCCAGCGCCTCCAGATCGTCCTTGTTCCATTCCAGTTGCGTACGGTCATCCATACGGGCATTCATGACAGGACATATATCCGAAAGCTTGCATTGCGTGATCACAAACCCGCCGGTATGCTGCCCCAGCTGTCTTGGAAAGCCCATCAGTTGCTCCGTTAATTGCAGCACTTTATGCAGTTGCGGGTCATCCGGATTTAATCCCTGCTCAATGATACCCTGGCGGTCAAAGCCTTCTTCCGAGAAATCCCGGATAGCGCCTGATAAACGTTTGATCGTATCTTCGGATAAGCCCATGGCTTTACCTACATCCCGGATGGCGCCCTTGTGCCGTTCCTGCGTTACGGTGGCAACAATGGCGGCATGTTCGCGGCCATAAGTTTCGTAAATCCACTGGATGATCTCCTCCCGCCACTCATGCTCGAAATCAACATCCACATCGGGCCATTCATCACGGGCATCCGACATAAAGCGGGAAAACAGCAAACGGGACTTGGTGGGATTAACCGGCGTTATTCCCAGGCAAAAGCAAACAGTGCAATTGGCTGCGGAGCCGCGCCCCTGGTACAGGATACCAAATTCTGACGCCTTTCGGGTATATTCATATATCCGCAAAAAATAGGGTGCCAGCTTACGGCGTTTAAAAAAAGCCAGTTCAAACAATATTTGCTCACTAATCTTTTCCGTAATGCTTTCACCAAACATTTCTTTGGCGCCCGCCCAGGTATATTCAGCAAGGTGCTCATCTGCCGTACGCCCGTCGGGGCTTACCCACTCCGGTTCGAGGTATTTTAAGGTATCCAGGGAAAACTGACACGCATCGGCAATCTCCTGTGTACGCAAAATAGCATTGGGATACTGGCGGAACAAGCGCTCCATTTCATCAGGGGTTTTCAGGTGCCGTTCGGCGTTGGCATGCAGCTTAAAACCAGCATTGCTGATCACACACTTCTCGCGTACGCAGGTAACCACATCCTGCAGTTCGCGGCGCAGGGCCTCATGGTAATGCACATCATTGGTAGCCACCATGGGCACATTTAATTGGGATAAGCGGTGAAGTCGCTTGGCATCATCACCATTGTAGGTACGGCTGGCAGCTATGTACAGGTCATTGCCCAGCGCCTGGCGGTATTCACTTACATCCTGCTTAAATAAATCATCAAAATCAAACCTGGTATTTAATACATCAGGCGGTATTACAATAAATTTAATTCCTCCGGCATGTTCAAATACATCCTGTTTATAAAGATCGCACTTGCCTTTTTCTGTGCGTAGGTTGCCCTTAGTGAGCAAAGCACACAGGCGCCCCCATGCGGTAATATCAGTGGGATACGCAAGCAGGCCCGGGCCGTCCAGCAGGTCAAGGCGGCAGGCAGGAATAAAGCGGATGCCCATAGCTTTAGCCGCCTGATGGGCACGCACCACACCCGCTACCGTATTGCGGTCGGTTATGGCAATGGCAGTATAGCCCTGCTTTACAGCTTGTTCCACCAACTCCTCCGGGTGAGAACCGCCACGCAAAAAACTAAAATTGCTGGTTACCTGCAACTCCGCATACCTTATACCAGCCCTCATTTTACTAATATTTTTAGCAAAGGTAGGTGCTTTTCGATTTAATTAAAAAATATTTTTAATTAAGCATTGCGCAAGTGAATACTTGCACTTATATTTGCAAGCACTTACTTGCATAATATGGTAGCCAGACGCGATGTATACCAGGCAATAGCCGACCCCACGAGGAGAGCGATCATCAACATGATTGCCTCCCAGCCCCATAATGTGAACTCCATAGCTGAAAAATTTGATATGACCCGCCAGGCCATATCGCTGCATGTTAAGATTCTGACCGATTGCGGCCTCGTCGCCATTAAACAGCAGGGCCGGGACAGGTATTGCGAAGCACAACTAGACCAGCTAAGCGAAGTTGCCACTTGGGTAGATCAGTACCGGCAGCATTGGGAAAGTAAGTTGGATGCAATGGAAACCTATATCGAAAAATTAAAAAAAGAAAAGTATGGAAACCAAAAAAAGTAACACCAGCGACCGGGAGATCTTCCTATCGAGAAAAATTAATGCACCGATAGAATTGGTTTGGGAAGTTTGGACCAAACCCGAACACATTGCTAACTGGTGGGGGCCCAATGGGTTCACCAATACCATTGATATGATGGATGTAGTACCGGGCGGAGAATGGCACTTGGTTATGCATGGCCCGGACGGGACGGATTATATTAATAAAAGCATATTTAAAGAGGTTATTCCATTTAAGAAGATCGTTTATCAGCATGTGTCGTCTCCGGGCCTTATTGCCACCGTCGAATTTGAAGCGCAGGGTGAACAAACGCTGATCAACTGGCATATGCTTTTTGAAACTGTTGAGCAATTTATAAAGGTGGTAAAGGTTCACAAGGCGGTTGAAGGGCAAAAACAAAATGTAGACAAACTGGAAGTGTATTTAAGCGGCTTGAAGCGTTTTTAAACGGATTAAGTGCTTTTCAGGCAAAAAAGCCATGAATAAACCATTGTTTGGAATGATCGCCGCCATAATGCCCTGATCTGAACAGCCAGTAGCGCTGGCCGTTTTCATCTTCTACCTGGTAATAATCGCGGTGCTCGCCCTGCTCCAGCCACCATTCGCGCTCAATCCGTTCGGGGCCATCTGCTTTTTTCACGTGGTGGACTTTATCCTTATAGATAAACAGCATTGGCGGATAATCTGGTATCAGGGCAGTTACTTCAATTCGTTCGGGCCTGGATAATAACAGGGAAGGTCGCGGTCGGCCGGTTCGCCACTTTGTAGCGGGCTTTTCTTTAAGCGACAATGCAGGCTTAATAGATCGCTCGGGCCAGTAATGTTCCTGCGGCAGGTACCGGTGAATATTGCCTGCGCCAATCTTATTCGCCAGCCTGTCCAGCAGCTCGGCTAAACTTAGATCTTCCAGTCCGCAGCCTTCGGGCGACCATAATACTTCCTGTTCCGGTTCAACCTCCTCTACTTTTGGCGCTTCCAGCGTAAACAGCTCAATGCCCAAAGCCGGCTCGAGCGTGGGTATTTTCAACTCAAACAGTTTAAACAAGTGACTTACCTGGTGCGTGGCCCGGTTGGTGCCGATAGCAGCCTGTATCAGATGACCATCCACCCGGTAGCCTTTTAAAATCGCGGTACGGACCCCCATCCCTTCACCTTGTAAACGCAGGCAAAGTTTTTTTAATAGTGTTTTTACCGCTATCTCAATACCTGTTGCCGTACGGATAGGTTCCAGGCAAGGTAGCCGCTCTGTATAAGGTTCCACCGGTTGTAAAAGCTGGATCGGCTCCTCCTCGTTCCCTAAAGCCTGGTCAAGCCGCAGCAGCAACTCCTGCCCAAAACGGCGGCGTAAAGCTGTGCGCCCGATACCTATAAAACTTTTGATGGTATAAAAGCCAAGCTTTTGGAGCCGTTCTAAAATAACCGCTTCCAAACGGAGCGCTGCAGGCGGTAAGGGCAACAGGGCATTCACCTGTTTGCCCGGCTCAATAATGGGTTTAGTCCGGCCAAACCGGGCAACGGCCCAGGCAGTGCCCACCGTATCGGCCATGGCACCCCGTACATCGTAGCCTTTACTTATTAAGCGGGTAACAATCTCGTTTAAATAGCCCCGTTCGCCGCCCCACAAATGCGCGCAGCCCGAAACATCCAGCAGCAAACCGCCCGGCAGATCGACCGCTATTAGGGGCGAATAACGGATACACCACTCCCCCAGGGCGTTGAGTAATTTATCCGCCTGGCCGGGAATCTCATCTATCACCTGCAAGTCCGGCACGATGGCTTTGGCATCCGCTGCTGCCATCCCTGCAGTTATGCCCCCGGCCTCGGCTAAAATATTAGCCGCCGTGATCACCATGCGGTTACGCACAGACGCAGCAAAAACAAAAGGCGTTGCCTTCAGTTCCGGTCGCCGGAGCGTGAGCCAATCCGTCGTTAAATGACGGAACCATAATGAAACAAAACGCTTTTCCATCCTTATCCCGCCTTTCTTTGTGGTAATGTTACCACCTTAGCCGTTTCAGTTACCGGCGTAAAGCCGCCGTCTGTCCATTCCAGTTGCCAGCTGCCGGGGTTGCCGTTACGTACCCGCAACAGGTCTACCTGCCAGCGCGGGAAACCTACTCCCGGCAGCTCATCCTCCAAGATGCTTGGCAGCGGCGTTATTTGCCAGCGGGCCACGCAGGTGGTGGTACCCAGCTTACGCGGATCATTACGCAGCAGGAAGCCCGTTACCTTGCTGCTCTCTACCGCCAGCTGTAAACGGCGCGACTGTGCAAAGCTGATGTCCTGCACCTCGCCGATCACCGCAGCCAAGCCCTTGCACTTGAGTGCTTCTTCCATGACCCAAAGCACATCCTTCTCGCGCTGCACATCAATAAATATCATACGATCGGGTGCTACATCAAAAGCCACCAGTGATGGGGGAAAAAGCCTGCGCGACGTGCTGATCCACAAACAGGCACCGCCATGCTGCATCAGCGCTGCCAGCAGTCCGGCCGTAAAACCACCGGTGGCCGCCGCTGTCTCCGGCGTAGGGCAAATTAACTCGTGGATGGTACCGGTAGGGAACACCCCATTAGGAAATGCGGCCTCCAATGGTCCCAGACCCAAACCGTTGGCCTTACCCGCCGCAGGCGGGGTAAAGCCCTCCCATAACAAAATATCCTTTTGCAGCTGGCTGATGAGATCTTTTTTGGTATCGGACATAAACTCGTCATTTCGGGCTATAAAGCTATGCTAAAAATTTTAGCATTTTATATAAATTATTACAAAATAATTTCCACCTTTGTTTTAGTATGATGAAAAATATCGAGCTGATGAGTGAGGCGAAAGCATGGGTAAAACGCAAAAACGGCCCCGACGAAGTGGTGCGCATTGTTCCCGACCCGGAAGATGGAGCACCCGTGCTGCGCTATGAAATATACACCGCCTTTGATGCCAACCCGGACTACCTGGGCCGGATATTATTTGATAAACAAGGCTACTGGATATATGACGGCGAAATACTGAGCGTAACCGAACAGGAACAGGTGGCGAAGTTTATTATTAATTATGTGGAGGGGTATGAAGGGAAATTTGTTTGAGGCTATTGCTTAAGCTGAAAGTTGATAAATAATGAGACGAAGTTACGCGGGGCTAAACCTTGGTAGAGGAAGAAATCTCTAAGATGAATGATTATTTCTTTTTGTGAAGTCTTTTACAATTTCCTCTATATAAACTTGCATACCTTTAGCTGTAATAAAATCTTCTTTTTTTGTGGTGGACTTTAAATTAAAATAGGAAGTATGATTGTATAAATCATAATCTAATTCATCTTCATATTTATTAGTAATACATTTTAAAACAAATTCCTTAAAGGTTATAGGAGAATTACCCATTAAAGTCACTGTATCTGCATAACCTTTATAGTCAATTATGCTCGCTGTATCATATGGTTTTCTATTGGGCGCTTCACTAATATCACTATAGTATTGTATTACAAATTCCACTAAATTTGAACGAACTAAAACTGGTTCAAGCATATTTGATGTGGCAACATAAGCTAGTTGAACCTCATAATTAGAAACACCTGTATCAATAGTGCCGTACATTATATAATGAATTTTCAAGAGGGAGATTTGATTAAATTCAATAGTAGAAACTTCTGGTTCAAAGTCTTTACCAACCACCATTATATTATTTAATGTATATAGAGCTAAATGCAAATCTTGTACAGGGACAGTTGATGTGGGGATAAATTCAAAATACTCCCATTCTCCGGTACTTATTTGTTTGAGTGCTATAGTCATAGTTACCAAATGTAATGTTAATACCAATCACTTACCTAAACTAAGTTTGTAACCCGAGTCCTAAAATATGGTAAGCATTCTGCTTGCACAGGCTTGTGCTGTATTTATCATCTATTTAAGCAAGCTTTTTGTGCGTCGCAGAGGCAAATCCGGACTATTTTTTGAAGATTTGAAGCGATTAGCATCATTTCCAGATAAAATCTAATAACAGAAGAAAAGGCACCATTAAAAGTTAACAGCGTTGCGCGAAATAGTTTATTTAATAAAGGAATTTCATAAATCTAAAGAAAGCCCCGCCTTCATTAATTGATTATTAATCCCTTATTAATACTTATGCCCTTTATTCGTAGTTAAACAATAACCAACACAACTATTGCAAAACAGCGCAATAAATTATAAACCCTATAAGCATAACAAAAAAATGAGAAAATTAATTATCGCATCTCTGCTGTCAGCAGCGTCGGCCTTGTCATTCAATCGCTGTCAGGCGCAGGATTTAGCAAAGAACCCGTTTATCACCAGTATGTACACAGCAGACCCATCAGCCCATGTATGGGCCGACGGCAGGCTTTATGTATATGCTTCGCATGATATTGCACCTGCCCGGGGATGTGATCTGATGGATCAATATCATGTTTTTTCGACCGATGACATGGTTCACTGGAAAGACCATGGTGAAATTCTTCGTGCCAGCCAAGTTTCATGGGGGAGGCCGGAAGGCGGCTTTATGTGGGCGCCCGATTGTGCTTATAAAAACGGCACTTACTATTTCTATTTCCCCCATCCAAGTGACACCAAATGGAACAACAGCTGGAAAATAGGTGTCGCAACCAGCAAGAGCCCGGCAAGCGGCTTTAAGGTACAAGGCTATATAAAAGGCCTTGAATCAATGATCGATCCGGCGGTGTTTGTTGACGATGACGGACAGGCTTATTTTTATTACGGCGGAGGCGGAACTTGCAAGGGCGGAAAGCTTAAAGATAACATGGTTGAAATTGATGGTGAAATGAAGGTAATGGAAGGATTACAGGATTTTCATGAAGCTACCTTTGTTCATAAAAGAAACGGTATCTATTATCTGTCCTACTCGGATAATCATGATGAAGGAGGCAAACATAACCAAATGAGGTATGCAACCAGCAAAAGCCCCCTAGGCCCCTGGACTTATCAGGGCATATTTATGGACCCAACGGACAGCTATACTAACCACGGTTCAATTGTTGAATATAAAGGGCAGTGGTATTCGTTTTACCATAATAGCGCCCTCTCTCACCAGGATTGGGAAAGATCAATCTGTGTAGACAAGCTTTATTACAATGCTGATGGTACCATTCAAAAGGTTATCCCTACAGGCAAACAAAACTGAAAAAGCATTTTAGTTCAGTTTAAAAGCAGTTATTAACGCAAAACGCCCGGACTAAACAGATCCGGGCGTCTTTGTGTTTCGTTATTTTTTATCAATTATTTTTCAGGGTTCCTAACCGGCAATTTAAAGTTAAGTGGTTCTTCGTGCTTTAATATTTTACCTGCTTCACCGGTTAACCATAAGTAATAATCAGATGGCTTACCTTCAAGATCGGCAAAGGCAGTATTTGGGTTAGCACTAACAGGCGGATGGTCAGTTACTTTGAAAATAGCTGTGCCTTCATTTACTTCATCAAACATAGCCACATACAACATGCTTGCCCCGGTTGACATAGCGGTTGATAACATTTGCCAGTAAAAACGCCCGCCCATACGGGGTATTGATGCTACCGGTTTTATATCATCCGGAAATTCATGACGGCTCAGGTTATGCCAGCTAAATCCCGGATAAACGCATGGCACATAACTTAGGTTGTTATCCCTACACCATTTCATGTCTGCAATTAAATCATCCCTGTACCTGTTCATATCATTGTGCAGCAACGGCGAATAACGTTGTACACTCCAGGGTAAAACAATATCACATTGTTTAATCAATTCATGCAGGTAAGGGTCGGGATTGCAATCAGCGCTTAAAGTACGCCACGAGTTTGGCACACCTATCATAACCGCGCAGCCGCCATAAACAGGGTCGTTTTTTAAAAAGTCAATCAATCTTTCCAGGCCGATATTCCTGATGTTGTAGGGCCGGTCAGGAAAGCCTGCGCCCCAAATAGCGACCACAGGTTTGCCGTTAAAATGAAGGTATGTTTGTGTCCCCTCCTGATTGGTAACTTTTAATTGATCTACCAGATATTTCCAGTCATCTATTATAGCGGAGCAATCTTCATCTGATCCCGCCAGTCCCGACAAATCGTACATAACCGCAATAGCTCTTTTATATTTGGAAGCAGCTTCTAATGCGTTTTTCAATATTAATGAGGACTTGCTGTTTTTTTTGTCTTTACTCTTTGCCACACCAAAAAAACGCTGCATAAACACACCATCTACTCCATATTGCTGCATCCACTTAAAATGCAAGTCGATAGTGCTTTTATCAGCAGAACTGAAAAACCGCGCTGTTTGCCCGGAAGCCAGTTTAAATGGAGTAGGGTACGTCTTTTCATATTCACTTACATCGGGCCACAAATCTATCCCTGAACGTTCTTCATTCCCATATGCATAATGCGAGGAATTGCTTCCGTCGCCGGCGGCACTGAACCATCCCTGGTAGCCGGCCATAATTAAGCCTTTGTAAGTAGGATAAAGCGTGTTTTTGCTGTGCTTTGTTTGAGCCTTACTGGTAAAGGCAGCGCATAGTATTAAAAGTGCGTAAACTGAATAATTAATTATTTTCATTTTTATAAATTAGTAAATCGGTTAGTGTTATTTAGCGTGAAAGTTGTGGCTGATTTTTGCAGTAGTTTTTTTAGCATAGGCATAAAATACCTTTATAGTTTATATTTGTTAATTATGGTCTTGTTTCTGATGTAATAAAGATGAGTTAACGGCATACTTGTCATTGTTACAGCAAATAAATGGGCCGGACTTAAAAAAAAATTAATTATGTATTAATTGATTGTTTTTTAAGGTTAATAGATTGAGAGCCGATAAATTAGATGATAAATCGATATTCTTCTTCTTGCGAAGAATATTGATTCACTTAATCACGTTGTAAATGTGAATTATCATCTTAATTTTGAGTTAAAATAAAATTGCATATACTTACCGGCTTTTGCAGCTATTAACTATTTTTCAGATTATAAACCGATTTAGGAGTTCTTATCCTGAGATAATTAGTACCAAAAAATAAATGAGATTAATTTGTTGTTTTTTTAAGGCCATAATTTCTGTTTTTTTAGTTGCCCTCTTTTATCAGGACAGCTATTGCCAGTCCTATGGACTGGGCTTTCATAGCCATGAAGTTGTGCAGGATAAAAGAACCTCACTTGACCTTAGCCTGGAAAAAACATTATGCTTTAATGATGGCTTTGAAATTTCATTCGACCTGTCTTTTTATCCTGACAGGGCGGTCTATTTTGGCTATATAATAAGGATAGTTGAGGATGATCACCGGAATATTGACCTGGTTTACAATGCGCAGGCGTTAAAAAACCATTTTAATTTAATAGTTGGTGATAAGCTGACCAAAACAGTTTTTGATATTGATCCAAAAATACTTTTTAACCAATGGAGTAAATTATCAATAAAGTTTGACTATGCTCATAACAGAATTATTTTCAGCTCAGGCAGGAACACTTTCATAGAAAATCACATTTATTTTAAAAAGAATTCATGCTATAAAATACTTTTTGGAGTAAATAATTATAAACAATTTCAAACTACCGATGTACCGCCAATGAAATTGCGGGACATAAGGATCAGTCAAAATGGTTTATTAAAATACAATTGGCCTTTAAATGAAGAGCTTGGCCAGTCAGCACATGAATTAAATTCGCAAAGTGATGCCAATGTCACTAATCCATTATGGATAACAGCCTTGCACCGCGATTGGCAGCCGGCTCAAAGCATATTGGTTAACGGGGTTGCCAGCGCAGCTTTCGATGCTAAAAATGAAACGGTTTATGTTGTCGGCAGCGATTCAACCTATCGTTATACAGCCAGCAATTCACAGTGGAGTATGCTGCCTTATAACTCAGGCAAATTAATACTTAACCAGGGTAATCAGTCTGTTTTTAATCCATATGACAATAACATTTATAATTTTTATCTTTTTCTTAATAAAAAGTTCATTGCCAAATACAATACAACTACGCATACCTGGGATAAGAAGTTTGAAGCGGGGGATGTTTCGGATTTTTGGCATCTTAACAAATCAATATCAATAAATGATTCATCCCTGTACCTTTTTGGCGGTTATGGCCATTTAGTATATAAAAATACTGTACAGCAATATCATTTCAATTCGGGTAAATGGGAAAATGTTGTGACTAAAGGCGATTTCTTTATGCCCAGATATCTTGCTGCATTAGGTTCAACTAAAAAAGGTGATACAGTGTACATAATGGGCGGATATGGCAATTCGAGCGGCCAGCAGATACTCAATCCTAAAAACATGTATGATATGATGCGTTTTACTGTAAAGGATAAAACGTTTAAAAAATTGTTTACATTAAAAGAGAGCGATGAAGATTTTGCAATGGCCAATTCACTGGTAATTGATAACCATTCAAATTCCTATTACGGCCTTATTTTTCCGCAGAACAAATACAATTCAACACTCCAGCTTATACATGGATCATTAACGAAACCCGGTTATACTTTAGTAGGCAATTCAATACCATATGATTTTCATGATACCCATTCATTTGCCGATCTGTACTACTGTGAGGCAAGTAAAAAATTTATTGCAGTAACGCTGCTACGGTCTGAGACCAATCAAACCAGGGTTAACATTTATACCTTACTTTCTCCTCCATTAAGATCCGGGCCTAAAACGGCATTGGCACAAAGAAATAATTACCTGTATTATATTATTGGTTTTGTGCTTATTGCCCTGGCCGCGGCAATACTGTTTTATCCAAAACGTCCCAAAGTAAAAAATTCAGCTTTAACGCCGCCACAGCCAATAATTGATGCCGAAGCGGCTGAGATACCAGTGAAAGCAAAAGGCTATAGCAGCGGGCCTCCTGTTAAAAATTCAATTTTTCTTTTTGGCGATCTGCAGGTATTTGATGCTGAGGGGGTGGATATTACCAAGTTTTTTACACCCCTTATCCAGGAGCTTTTTTTAGTTATCCTTTTATATTCCATCAAACGCGGGCGGGGATTAAGTTCAGATAAGTTAAATGAAATATTATGGTTTGATAAAGATGCAAAAAGTGCGCGCAATAACAGGTCTGTTAACATAGCTAAATTAAAAAGCCTGCTCGATAGACTGGATTGTTGTAGTTTATCTAAGGATACAGGCTATTGGAAAATAAATATTGATTTTAATCAAACCCATGTTGACTACTTTGAATATTTAAGTATAGTAAGGGATAAAAGTTTACTGGATATAGAACGAATAAACTTTCTTTCCGCTATTACACAAAGGGGGAGTTTTTTGCTGAACAATGAATATGAGTGGCTTGATAGTTTTAAATCCGAGATATCAAACGAAGTAATAGATACTTATCTGCATTATGCACATTCGCTTGATGCCCTCCATGACGTTGAACACTTAATTGAAATAGCCGGATATGTTTTTTACTTCGATCCGGTTAATGAAGAAGCAACTATTTTAAAATGCAGGGCTTTATCATCATTGGGCAAGCATTCATTAGCCAAACATACGTTTGAAAACTTTATGAAAGAGTATAAAGTTATTTACGGTGAAGATTTTAAAAAGGATTTTCATGATATACTGGAACAGAAAGTCCCGCAAAAAGATTGACCCCAATAGATTCATGTCCAGAATGATATTATTTTCACAAATTCTTTTTAAATTATAACAATTGCTGATAATTAAGCATGTGTTAATCTTTTATTAATCATATAATCTTTATTCGTGGCTGACATTTAAGTGCTTTATCAACCGATAAACTTTTAAATAAACCAATGAAGCCATGTATTTTATAAACAAAAACCTTTTGTTAGCGTCGTTTGTGCACCGTTTGCTTTTTCTAATAAAGTGCACGCACAGTCAAATCCTTTTAAATATTATAAACGCTGCATTGCAAAGGGGTGAACCCGAACATCTCCTTCCGGGAGCTTGTGTATGTCCGCGTTTAACCGTCACAATATTTAGCTAAACTATTAACAACAGAGCCCCTGCCTAACCTTTCCAGCCAGCTCAAACCAATACCATTATGAAACTTCCCCGGCCTTATAACCAATTATTAATATTTAAACCCGCTATGAATAATTTTTTACGGTTCTTCTTTATTATAACACTTAGTTTTTATTGCGCAGGCACCGTTGCCGCTCAGGATATCCCTGATACCAATGCAGGTAGCGGGAATTTGAAATATATTGATCCCCGCATTGGCAATGTGGGTGCTTTACTGCAGCCTACCCGGCCAACTACCCAACTACCCAACCAACTGATAAGGATGTACCCGGAAAGGGAAGATTACATGGACGACCAGATTACAAACTTCCCGTTAACCATCGTATCTCACCGGCTTGGTGAAGTGTTTTCAATAAAGCCATCCGTAAAGCCATTATCAGGGCAGGCATGGAAGCAAAGACTTACTTATGACCATGATCTGGAAGTAACCCGGCCATGGTATTATTCAACCTACCTGATTGATGATGGCACAACAGTTGAATTTACACCGGGTAAGAAAACAGCGATCTTCCGTTTTGCTTTTGCATCTGATGCTGCTAATAAAAACATACTTTTTGATCTCTATAACGATGGCGAGGCTGCCTGGAAATTTGAAAAGGATAACGTAATTACCGGAATAGAAACCTATCATGATGATATTAAAGTTTACA
The DNA here is from genome assembly GCA_028287865.1 of Mucilaginibacter sp. Classification (GTDB taxonomy): domain Bacteria; phylum Bacteroidota; class Bacteroidia; order Sphingobacteriales; family Sphingobacteriaceae; genus Mucilaginibacter. The sequence continues at coordinate 17,540 of JAQBOU010000238.1, forward strand.
TGTATGGTGTTTTTAATGTTGCAGGTAAAACCGGGACAGTTATTAACGGACAACTTACTACGGGTAATGCGGCAAAGGGTAAAAAGATACAGGCCTATATCAGCTTTGCTAAAAACTCACCGGATACCGTTGAATTCAGGTATGCTATATCGTACATCAGCCCTGAGCAGGCTGAGGCAACGTTTAATGAGGAGATAAAGGGCCGGGCTTTTGAATCGGTAAAAAACAATGCTCAGGAAGCCTGGCAAAAAGTGATGAGCCAAATAAAGGTTACCGGTGGAACCGAAGCTCAAAGGAGATCATTTTACACTGCTTTATACAGGTGTAATGAGCGGATGGTTGATATTACAGAAGATAATAAATATTACAGCGGTTATGATAAGAAGATCCATACCAGTAACAGCCCTTTTTATGTGGATGACTGGATTTGGGATACCTACCTTGCCCTGCACCCCCTGAGGACCATATTGAACCCGGCTTTAGAAACAGACATGCTAAATTCTTATGTAACCATGTATCAGCAGTCAGGGTGGATGCCTACATTCCCGGTCTTGTTTGGTGATAATCCATGCATGAATGCGTTTCACTCGTCTGTTATGATACTGGATGATTACCGGAAGGGGATTAAAAGCTTTGATTCTGAATCTGCTTACCAGGGCATGGTTAAAAACGCTACCCAGGCAACAATGCTGCCATGGAGAAATGGCCCTAAGACATTACTGGAAGATTTTTATTATAAAAACGGCTACTTCCCGGCTTTAAGACCGGGAGAAAAAGATCCCGTGGCATTGGTACATCCTTTTGAAAAACGGCAGGCTGTAGCAGTTACCCTTGGCGCAAGTTATGACGATTGGGCTGTAAGCCAAATGGCACAAGAGCTTGGCCACACTGCCGACGGGGAAAAATTTACTGCAAGGTCAAAAAACTATAAAAACCTGTGGGATAACAATGTTAAAATGTTTATGCCGAAAGATGCCGGTGGCAACTGGATAAATATAGATCCCAAATTTGATGGTGGCATAGGCGGGCGTGAATATTATGATGAAAATAACGGATGGACCTATTTATGGCAGGTACAGCACGATGTAAAAGGGCTTATTGATCTTATGGGCGGCAAAAATGCCTTTGAGGCAAAGCTCGACCAATTGTTTCGTGAGGGGCTTGGCCGCAGCAAATACGAGTTTTGGAGCAAATTTCCTGATGCTACCGGTCTTGTAGGAGAATATTCAATGGGGAACGAGCCTAGTTTTCACATCCCTTACCTGTATAATTACACCGCTCCCTGGAAAACCCAAAAGCGGGTAAGATTTTTGCTTAATGTTTGGTATAAAGACAACATTTTTGGCATCCCCGGAGACGAAGATGGCGGCGGAATGTCGGCATTTGTGGTGTTTTCTTCAATGGGTTTTTACCCATTGACGCCCGGTATCCCGGTTTATACCATAGGCAGCCCTGTATTTTCAAATGTGACCATCGATCTGCCAAATGGCAAACAATTTAAGCTGATAGCTAAAAACTGTTCCGTAATCAATAAATACATCCAGCGCGCAAAATTTAACGGCGTAGTTTTAAATAAACCATGGTTTACGCACCGGCAATTAGTAGATGGGGGTAAGCTAGAACTGGAAATGGGACCCAAACCGAATAAAAGCTGGGGTGTTGAATAATTATTTATCTATGAAAAACATGCCTTTACATTAAAACATCATCGTAAAGCATCAATTGTTAAACCAGTTTAAAACTTAAATTTAATATACAACCATAATAATTTTTACAAAATGAACCGTCTAACAAAATATGGTGTTTTTTTATTGATCTTATTGTTTTTATGGGCTTTTAAGGAAGGTAAAAAAGAGCCGGTTTATCCCTACAAAAACGCTAAGCTCCCCGTTGAACAACGCATAGCCGATTTGCTGAGCAGGATGACCCTAAGGGAAAAGATTGCACAGCTGGATATGTTTTCTGGTAAGGACGTTTATGGTTTCAAAGGGCATGAGGCTACTGAATATAATGAAGAAATAACAGCCAAAATGATTGGTAAAACAGGTATAGGTTCCATACATGACCTTTATCCGGTTACTGCTGATATAGCAAATAACATTCAAAAGTATGCGATGGAAAAAACACGGCTGGGCATCCCGGTTTTGTTTATTGAAGAGGGCTTGCACGGTTATAGCGGAAAGGGCAGCACTTCGTTTCCTATCCCGCTTGAATTATCCACAGCCTGGGATTCTTCACTGGTACGGCAGGTTGGACGCGCCATTGCTACTGAAACAAGGGCGCATGGTGTACACATGATATTAGGGCCGGTACTTTGCCTGCCCCATGATCCACGCTGGGGCCGTACGGAGGAGACTTATGGAGAAGACCCTTATCTTGATGCCGCTAACGGCGTTGCAATGGTAAAGGGTTTGCAGGGCCACAAGCTAAGCGATAATAATGCGGTAGTTGCCGAACCCAAACATTTTGCCGTACATGGCATACCCGAAGCAGGCAGCAACACCGCGCCTGTAAATATTGGCGAACGTGAAGCGCGCTCAACTTTTTTATACGTTTTTGAAAAAGCGGTAAAGGAAGGCCATGCAATGGGGATAATGGCCGCCTACAGCGAATTGGATGGCATTCCATGTGTTGATAATAAGTGGCTGCTTACTGATGTATTACGCGGGGAATGGGGTTTTAAGGGGTTTGTATTATCGGACCTGGGTGCCATCAAAATGTCTTTTCAGAATCATGCGGTTGCTGCTAATGCAAGTGATGCTTTGGCACAAACATTTAACGCCGGGCTTAATATGCAGTTTTATGATTTTGGGCATGAGGATTTTATAAAAGCGGTTACAACTGCTATAAATAATAAAACATTGTCTGTACAGCAACTCAACAAAACCGTTGCCGATATACTGCGTGTAAAGTTTTTGCTTGGCCTGTTTGATCATCCTTATACTGATGCTGCTCTTCTTTCAGAAGTATTTCATACCCGGGCACACCAGAACCTGGCGCTGAAAGCTGCCCGGGAAGGGATTTGTTTGCTTAAAAATGATCAATCTGTATTACCCATAAATAAGGCTAAATCAATAGCTGTAATAGGATCATTGGCCGAAAGCACTTATTTGGGCGGTTATTCAAATACAGAAGATAAAGCAATCTCCATATTGGATGGAATAAAACAAAGGGCTGGCAGCAATGTATCGGTTAAATATGAACCGGGTTATTTGCCGGATACTACCAATCATCGCACAAATGCCGGGCTGCAAAACAGAGCCGTTGAGCTTGTTGAAAAATCAGATGTTGCTGTGATAGTGCTGGGAGAAGAAACAAATATTGTAGGCGAGGGAAAGGACAGGGCCGAGCTTGATTTGAGCGAACAACAGATAAACCTGGTAAAAGCCATCCATGTAACCGGTAAGCCCGTTGTGGCAGTGCTGTCAAACGGAAGGCCCGTTACTATAAACTGGGTAGCTAAAAATATCCCGGCTATTTTGGAAACATGGTTTGGTGGCGAAGAGAGCGGTTTGGCTATAGCCGACGTGTTGCTCGGCAATGTAAATCCATCTGGTAAACTGCCAATAACTTTTCCGCGATCTGTTGGACAGATCCCTTTCTATTATAACCATAAACCTACCTCCTATCACAGGTATGTTGATGAGCAAAGCACACCCTTATTTGCTTTCGGGCATGGCTTAAGCTACACCACTTTTAATTATTCAGATCTGCATATCAGCCCGGCTATTATTCCCATAAACGGAACAGCAGAGGTTACAGTAAGGATAAAGAATAGTGGCAATGCTGAAGGCACAGAGGTGGCCCAATTATATGTGCGCGATGAAGTATCAAGCGTAACAACACCAATTTTGGCGTTAAAGGGCTTTAACCGGATAAATTTGAAACCCGGTGAAAGCGGGATAATAAAATTTAAAATCGGTCCCGAACATTTATCGTTATGGAATCGTCAGATGAAGCGGGTAGTTGAACCGGGCATGTTTAAAATTATGGTCGGCAGCGCATCTGATGATATCAGGCTGAATGATAGTTTAAAAGTAGTGAGTAAAATGTAGTGGTTTAATATATCGGCATAAATAATTGAAACCAGGATGATAAAAATAGTTCTCTTTATATTCGGCCTGTTAGTTCTGCAGTTTGGTGCAAACGCACAGGGTAAAATAAAAGTAGCATGCATTGGTGCAAGCATTACTTATGGAGCTACTATCGAAAATCGCGAACAAAACTCCTATCCCGCTCAACTTCAAAAAATGCTGGGCAATAAGTTCCTTGTCACTAACTATGGGGTAAGCGGAACTACCTTGTTGAAAAAGGGAGATTCGCCTTATTGGACTACCAACGAATATAAAGCAGCCCTGGCAACTAATCCCGATATTGTAATTATTGATTTGGGTGGCAACGATAGTAAATTAATTAACCGGGTCCATTTAAGTGAATATGAAAGCGACTACCACGAATTTATCAGGTCTTTTATACAGCTGCCTTCTCATCCACGGATAGTTTTATTACTGGCCATGCCATCATTCTCAAAAGATACCACCGCTATCTGGGACCCCGTTATTGTTAACCAGGTTAACCGGCATATTCAGCAGGTTGCCTTTGATGATAAGGTTGAAGTGATTGATATGCATTCGCCATTTGTTGATAAGGAAGCGATAATGGCAGATAAGATCCACCCAAATAAGGAGGGCGCAACCATTATGGCGCAAACCGTTTATGAAAATATCATTCAAAAAAAGGACACCGTTTTTAATATTTTTTCAAATCTCAAAACCGAATATAAAGCAGGCTCCTTTTATGGCTACGAGTGTGCAGATTTTAAATTTGATGGTCGCGATTGTAAAATTGCAAAACCTAAATGGAGCGCACCGGGGCATCCGTGGATCTGGCGTGCACGCTTTTGGGGACATGAGCCTCAAACCGATATCTCATTATTGCAGCGGGGCTTTCATTTGGTATATTGTGATGTGGCTGAGTTATTAGGTAATAATGAGTCCATTAAATATTGGGATAACTTCTATACCCTTTTAAACAAAGCTGGTTTGGGAAAAAAAGCAGTAATGGAGGGTATGAGCCGGGGTGGGGTATATGTTTTTAACTGGGCTGCTGTTAACGCCAATAAAGTAGCTTGCGTTTATGTAGATAATCCACTTTTAAATATCCCGTCATGGGCAGAAGGTCATATGAAAACACCGGTTGTGAAGGATGATATGTTTGAAGCCTTTAAGAAAGATTATAACATAACCACAGATGAGCAGGTTCGCAGATTTAAGGGAAGCCCGATTGATAAAATTGAGCAAATTGTAAAAGGCAAATATCCTATTTTAATTTTATGTGCTGATGAAGATGAAGCAGTGTCGCCAAAAGATAACACCCTGCTTTTTGAAAAAAGAATAAAAGCATTAAATGGCAATATTACTGTAATCCATAAACCTGGTTTTAAGCACCACCCACACAGTTTTCCTAATCCCAAGCCTATAACAGATTTCATACTAAAAGGAACAGGACAATATTTACAAATTCCAGAAAATAACTAAAGAATAAAGGCATTACTAACTAAATACATAATCCTATAATTTGTATAAAATGAATAACAAATTTTTACATGTTGTATTTGCTCTATCGGCAGCCGTATTGCTCTCGGTAACGGCAAATGCACAGATAAAAAAGAAGGAGTTTAATATCGATCCCTTTTTGAATGCGAGTGAGGTAAGCTGGGACACGCCCGGGCCAACATCCATGCAATCCATGCCAACCGGCAATGGCGATATCGGCCTCAATGTATGGGTTGAACCCAGCGGTGACCTTTGTTTTTTTATAGGGAAGACCGATGCCTGGGGAGCAGCCCCGGACACAGAAAAGAACAATTGGATAAAAGTTGGCGGCGTGTTAATGAAAATGGGAAAGGTGCGGATATCTGTAAGTCCAAATCCGCTGGCCCGTCAAAGTACCTTCCGGCAAGTACTAAAATTGCATAACAGCGAGATATTGGTTAAAGAAGGCACCGGTATCGATGCTGTTATGTTTAGAGTTTGGGTGGATGCGAATCACCCGGTTATCAGGGTCGAATCAAAAAGTGTAAAGCCGGTTTCTGTAAAAGTTACATTGGATAGCTGGCGGGTAGGGAGGGGTGATACCATCTTATCGAAACAAGCCAATAAAATTACCTGGTACCATCAAAATCCGGATTATGCCGACCCGCACTTGCAAGGCATTATTTTTGGCGGAATTATTAAGGGGAAAGGGCTGGTAAGCAAAGATGATACTACCCTGCATACAATTAAAGCTGTTAATGATCAGTTAATCTCGGTTTATCCGTTAACAACAAAGGACCTGACCCCCAACCAATGGCGGGCCGAACTAAATGGCAAAATTACCCGGATAGACGCCTTGCCGCTTGAGCAGACACGGGTGGCCCATCAGCAATGGTGGAATGAATTTTGGCACCGGAGCTGGATATTTGTAAATGGTGACGATGCTGCCAGGACAACTACACAAGGATATATCTTGCAGCGCTATATTACTGCTTGCGCTGGCAGAGGAGCTTATCCTATTAAATTTAACGGCTCCATTTTCGTAGTGGACAATCCACAATATATGGCAAACAATAAAAATCCGGCAATAGCTATAGATGCAGACTACCGTGAATGGGGCGGACAATACTGGATGCAAAATACCCGTCCGATGTACTGGCCGCGCCTGGCGGCAGGTGATTTTGACGAAATGTTGCCTTTGTTTAAAATGTACCTGAATATACTGCCGGGTAATATAGAGCAGGTAAAGAAGTATTACCATCACGATGGCGGCTATTTTCAGGAAACCTCACCTTTTTGGGGCGGCTTGCCTTATATGGGGCCGGAGGTGAAGGAAAACTGGACGGGCCACTATTTTACCCCGATACTGGAGTTAAGCATGATGATGCTGGATTACTATCAGTATACCGGCGACAAAGAATTTGCCAGAAAAATGCTTTTGCCAATAGCATCAGCAGGTGTGGAATTTTTTGACCAGCATTTTGGCCGGGATGCACAGGGGAAATTGTTGCTGGATCCCGACAACTCCATTGAGATGTTCTGGAAAGCACACGACCCGGCGCCTGATATTGCCGGTTTACATGCAGTTGTGAGCCGGTTAATAGCCCTGCCGCCTGATTTAACCGACGAAAAATCGAGAGAAAACTGGAAAAGGTTTTACAGCGAACTGCCCGATCTGCCGGTTGGCGATAAAGATGGCAAACAGGTGTTGTTGCCGTATACCGGTCCGCAAATTGTTGAGGGGCACAACCTGGAAAATCCGGAATTGTACGCAGTTTACCCATTCAGGCTATACGGACTGGGAAAGCCCGGCTTGCAATTAGCGATCAATACCTTTGATGCCCGCCAATTTAAAGACAAGGGTTGCTGGGTGCAGGACCCTATACAGGCAGCTATGCTTGGTTTGACAGATGTTGCCCGGACTTATGTAACTTTCAATTTCGCCCGTCAGGAACCTACTCTTAAATTTCCGGCTTTTTGGGCAAATGGACATGATTATGCGCCTGATGAAGACAATGGAGGGAATGGCGAAAATGGCTTGCAGGAAATGCTGATGCAGATAGATGATAAAAAAATTATGCTGCTGCCGGCCTGGCCCAAAGAGTGGGGCAATACTGAGTTTAAACTGAACGCGCCTTATAACACCACGGTTGAGGGTAGAATAGTGGATGGCAAGCTTATGGATTTAGTAGTTACTCCTGCCTCACGCAAGGCCGACGTGATCGATATGTCAAAACAATAAAAACCTAACAAGCTTATCTGGTAAAAAGGCATGGTAAATAGATATCATGCCTTTTTTAATTATTAGGTGATGAGGCAACGCAAAAGGACGATGTATTTAATCCACACTTAATCATTTTTTTAATCCTGGAAATTACTTGATAGTATTTTACCACCATTATTTGTTTGGGTGCCGGGAACGACCCCATTTATTAACATTTCTTTGGGCAGATTAACAGTTGACAGGAGTATTAATCAGCGGAAAATAAATAAATACCATAGCAATTACCCTGTTTTTATGCGGCAACGCCTCTGTTAACCAAATTATAGATATAACTAAGTGCTTTAACCAATAAAAAAACAATGTAGGCGTATTAATCTTTTTAATTAATCATTTATTATGCTTTTTTTAATCGATGGGCACTTATTTTACCTTCAGATTATCCTGATCTATAAACCAATTTTTAACCAACTTAAATGAAAATGAAAAAAATTTTATTTATCTTTTTCTTCTTTATGTTCGCCGTAACTGTAAGCAGTTATGCGGCATATGCTAAAAGTGCTGTAACGAGCCCGCCGCCTGTTACAATTACCGGACAGGTAAAAGATGCACAAGGCCAACCAATTCCCGGCGTATCGGTAACAGTAAAGGGCACCGGTAGTGGCACTCAGACAGATGTAAACGGAAAGTTCCAGTTACAGGCGCCGGATAATGCTACGCTGGTGTTTAGTTTCATCGGTTATACTGAACAGAGTGTGACATTAAACGGGCAAACCTCATTAAATATTACTTTACAGGAAAGCTCGATAGCTTTACAGGAAGTAGTTGCTATTGGTTATGGCACACAAAAAAGAAGTGAGTCTACCGGTTCAAGCAGCAGCGTAAGTGCTAAAGAAATTGCTAAGCGGCCAATTACCCAATTATCCCAGGCTTTGCAGGGTACCATTTCAGGCGTGGCAGTTACCAGTGCTAACGGTCAGCCAGGCCAGGGCCCGCATGTTCAAATAAGGGGTGCAAACTCTATTACAGGTAATACCGAACCATTATATGTTACTGATGGTAACATTGGTGCCGCTCCCGATGATCCGAATGATGTTGAAACAATTGAAGTTTTGAAGGATGCGGCTTCAACAGCAATTTACGGCTCCCGTGGTTCAAATGGTGTTGTATTAATTACTACTAAATCGGGCCATTCAGGGAAGGTGCACATCGATTTCAATACCTGGGTTCAAAATGATCAGATGCCAAATACGCTTAACCTGATGGGTGCTTATGATTTTGCAAGATCAGTTAACAATCAGTTTGCTTCCCTCAACCAAACCCCGGCTTTTACGCAGGCACAACTTGATAATTATAAAAATAATGGAGGCGGGACCGACTGGCAAAAAGCCCTTTTCCGCAAAGCATGGGTGCAGTATTATGACCTTGCAATCTCGGGAGGTTCAGATGCCGTGACCTATCGTGTATCTTTGGGTTACCTTGACCAACCGGGAACTATACTTAATACTTATTATAAAAGAACAACTTTTAAATCGAACACCGATTTTAAGCTTAATAATAAGATGGACCTGAGAATTATTCTGTCAGCCTCACTTCCTGAAAATCATAATAACAGCTATGGCGGAGGCTTAGGGGATCCGTTTAACCAGGCTACCGAATGGGATCCTACGTCTCCCGTAAAAGATGCTTCAGGAAATTATATAAATCACTCAAAATATGCCTCAATTCAGTTTAACCCGGTTGAGCAAGCTATGAGCCAGGCGGACGATGGCACCGCTACCAACCTTAACGGAACGGCCACATTTAATTATCATATCATAAATGATCTGACATTTACTTCAACTGACGTTTACTCTATAGGTCAAAATTACCTGCAAAGGCTTTATGGTCCCGGAACAAGCCAATATGACTCCGGTGCAGGCTATATTAATAACGAAACCAACAAATCCCACAGTTATCTGAGCAGTAATTTCCTTACTTATCACCACAAATTTGGCGATCATTCAATAACGGCTACCGGCTTATATGAAGTACAATCCGGCACAAGCACAGATTTTATAGCCACCGCCAAAGGTTTATCAACTTATTCACTTGGCTATTATAACCTGGGCCTTGGAGGTTCGCAGCAAACATCCTCTACCTATTCTGCAGATGCCCTGGTATCTTACTTAGCAAGGGTTCAGTATAACTACAAAGAGAAATATTTTGTGACAGCCAGTGTTCGTACAGATGGATCTTCACACCTGATCCAAAAATACAGCACATTCCCTTCTTTAGGAGTTAGCTGGAATGCATCTAACGAAGACTTTTTAAAAGATTCCAAAATATTTTCGGATTTAAAAGTCCGTGCATCTTATGGCCAAACGGGCAATCAGAATGTAGGGGCCTATTCAACTATAGCTCAGATAGGCACCGCTCCGGGCCAGGCTCCGGGCGCTCAGCCGGCTTACTATTATAATGGTGGTACACCAGGCGCTGCCGGAACTCCCAGCGTAGCTACCCCTTTAGGTAATGGTGTATCAACCGCACTTAAGTGGGAAACTAAAACAGCCTATGATGTAGGTATTGATATGGCTTTCCTTAAAGGGCGTTTAACTTTTACTGCTGATGCCTACAAAGACAATGTCAATAATTTATTGTATTCCTACCCGGCCACTTATTATGATGGCGGCGGCACTTATCAACGTAATATTGGCAGCCTTACCAATAATGGGGTCGAATTTGCTCTTGGAGGCACGCCGGTGGTATCAGGTAATTTTAAATGGAACACCAATATTACCTTATCAATTAACCGGAATAAAGTTACCAGCCTTGGCGGATTAGATAATCAGGTGGTACAAAGTGGTAATAACACAATTAACGCCATCCTGAAAGTTGGCCAGCCACTGGGTGAATTTTACGGATATAAATTTTTAGGTACCTGGAAAACCAGCGAAGCTGCCCAGGCAGCATTATATGGCATGAAACCAGGCGATGCTAAGTACCTTGATGCAAATGGAGACCATACTTATAACCCTGGTGATTACCAGTTGCTGGGTAATGCCAACCCACAGTTTACTTATGGGTTTATTAATGATATCGCATACAAAAACTTCACCTTAAGCTTTATGTTTCAGGGGCAACAGGGCAGCCAGGTGTTTTCTCAAACACTTGCCTACACATGGGGTGGGTTAGGCGACCAGAAAAATGCTACAACTATAGACGCTGTACCTGAAAATCTATGGACTCCTTCTCATCAAACAAACAACCCTGCGTGGAGCAGCTCAAGTGTGAATTATAACAATAGCAGCCGTTATGTATACAATTCAAGTTATGCTAAATTAAAGAATCTTTCACTTACTTACCGGGTGCCAACAGATATGTTAAAAAGGGTAAGTGTTAAGAGCCTTGATGTATATGTAAGTGGTCAAAACCTGTTTACAATTACACCTTATAAAGGATATGACCCTGAAATTAATAATGCAACCAATGCCATTACACAGGGTCAGGAGTTTGGCGTAATTCCAAATCCAAAAACCTTTACCGTAGGTATAAGACTGGGTTTATAATAAATTGATATAGATAACTATTAAAAATATTAAAGATGAAAATTAATTATTCACCGCTATTTGCATTATTTGCTTTAATTGTGGTTTCAGGGTGTGCTAAACTTTCTGAGGATCCAAAGGCTACCTTAACGCCGGGCACCTATTTTAAAACACAGAGTGACCTGGATGCTTCTGTCAACGCAATGTATATACAACTTGCCAGGGACGGTTCATGGGGATTTACCAGTAAGGAAACTTCTTATTTTGGTGCTGATGACCTGACAACGGATCCTGGTTTAAATAAAGCAGATCAGCGCGATTTTGACAGATTATCCGGCAATAGTGCAAATCAAAGTATGCTTAATCAATGGCAGGGCCCATGGGCAGCAGTTTACCAGGCAAATAACGTTATTGCAAACTATGCTAAAGTTAGCTCAACAGATGCCTTAAAAAATGAGGCAGCCGGTCAGTGTTATTTTGTAAGAGGGATATGTTATTATTATATGGTTAGAACATTTGGTGCATTGCCTCTTGTATTAACGCCTATAAGTTTGGATGCAAGGCCGCCAAGAGCCGATGTAGCCTCAGTTTATGCCTCGATAATAAGTGATTTAAAAACAGCAAAGAGCCTTTTAAGCAATACCCCTTCTTCGGGCAGGCCAACTTCCTATTCAGCCAGCGCCGCTTTAGCTGATGTATATTTAACAATGGCTGGCTGGCCACTTAATCAGCCAAGTAATTATGCCCTGGCTGCTACTGAAGCCAATTCAGTTATTCAAGCGGGTGTGTATAATTTAAGTACACCTTACGATAAAGTATTTACCACTAATAATACACCTGAATCTATTTTTGAACTTGAATATAGTGTTGTTGGCAACCTGCCTAACCGCAGTTTTGGCTCTACCAATGTTCCTTTAGACGAGGTTGCTCTTGATGGGTCAAGTGGTTGGGACGATGTTTATCCGGAAATTAACTTTTTTAAAAATGCACCGGTATGTACACGAACAGATCTAACCTTTTATACCACGCTTAAGCTGATACAGCCTGATAAAAGTTTTGCGCTAACACCGTGGAATTCGCCGGTAACGCACGCTCAACACCCGTATTACAAAAAATTCCGGGCCGGGCTCAATGGAGACGGGGTAAACGAAAATGCTACCCAGATCCTTTCCATTCAGCCCAGCACTAATAAATCAACAAATATCATTCGTTATCCGCAGGTTTTACTGGATTATGCAGAAGCTTCGGATATGGCAGGCGGCGGACCAACCTCAGCAGGTTATACAGCTATCAATATGGTACGGGCGCGGGCCGGCGAAGCGCCGCTAACTCCCGGACTTTCTCAACTGGCCTTTCGCGATTCTGTTGTGTACGAAAGAGCTTATGAGTTTGCGGGCGAATTTGGTATGCGCTGGTTTGATATTGTTCGTTTGCAAATGCTTCCGACTATTATTGCGGCAAGGGATCCTAAAGAAAATCCAATTCCGTCAAGTGTAAATATTTCCGACAAATACCTGGCGCCTATTCCGTTTAGCGAAATGACACTCAATCCTCAATGGAAGCAGAACCCAAGTTATTAATTTTAAAAGGGATGTGCCTATATTTGAACAAATGAAGGATTAATTCATGTCAAAAAAAACAGTAACATCCTTATCAAAAAGGCCATCTAAAAAAAGAATTATTTTATTTAAAGGGATCAGTATAATACTGGTCCCTTTGCTTATTATATTTTTAATTGAATTAGGGCTGAGAATGCTCAATTATGGGGATAATTTAAACCTGTTTATTGAATACACAGGAAACAAAGAATACCTTGTATTTAATCCTGATGCATCTAAAAAGTTTTTTACAGAACAGCAGGCTGCAACAAGAGGCAACAGAGAAATATTTAAAAAGAAAAAAGATAACAATACACTAAGAATATTTGTACTTGGAGAATCAACCACCATTGGTTACCCTTATTTTCATAATGGTTCCTTTCACAGATGGCTGCAATACCGTTTAACACATACCTATCCCGATAAAAATTTTGAAATAGTTAACCTGTCCTTAACTGCAGTAAATTCATATACCGTATTAAGTTTTGCTAAAGAGGTTGTAAATTATGAACCAGATGCCGTATTGATTTATACAGGTCATAATGAGTTTTACGGAGCTATGGGAGCTGCATCGACTCAAAATCTTGGCAGTAATCCTCACATTATAAATTTCATACTAGGCCTGCGCGATTTGAGGCTGGCACAATTGATCATTAATATTTATGAAGGCTTGCGAAAAAGTTTCGGAACAACAGACGTGAAGCCCGGCACAGGCCGGATGCAGTTAATGGTTGCCCAACAGGAAATCCCTTACCAATCTGCCCTTTATAAAAAAGGCGTTATTCAGTTCAATAATAACATGGACGAAATAATGAAATTGTTCAGCGAACGGCATATTCCTCTTTTTGTGAGCAACTTAGTAAGTAATGAAAAAGATTTAAAGCCTTTTATAAGCTTTAAGCCCGACAGTTTAAAAATGCCGGGATTTAGCACTAATTTAAATCTCGGATTAAAATCTTATGCAAACAGGGATTTGGTTTCCGCGGCCGCCTATTTCAAAAACGCCGATAAACTATATAGCTCCAGTGCCCTTTGCAATTATCGCCTCGGGCAATTAGCCTTCGGGCAGGGTGATTTTGCACAGGCCCAAAAATATTTTTCAAAAGCTAAAGATCTTGATGGATTAAGGTTTAGGGCGCCTGAACAGTTTAATGAGATATTGATTACATTATCTCATAAATATCCGGATACACACCTGGTGGATACAAAGGCCGTCTTCAAAAACATTGCCGATCATCATATCATTGGCGATGAACTAACGGTAGACCATGTTCATCCCAATTTAGAGGGCTATGCAATAATGTCGGATGTATTTTATGAGGCCATAAAAAAATACCATGTTGTTCCCGCAACTACCGGAAACGATATTACATTTAAGCAGCTGTTACAAAAGATGCCGCAAAATATGGTTGATTCATTAGCCGGTATTTACCGGGTGCTTAATCTAAAGAAAAAGTGGCCATATAATGATCGGCATGCCGGAGATTCTATAAAAATTCAATCCAAAGAAGAAACGCTTGCTTATCAGCTGGCTTTTAAAAACGAAAGCTGGGATAACATAATGAACGAATTATATGGATTCTATTTAAATGGGCATCAACTGTTAAAGGCAAGAAATGTGCTTGAAAATTTATCGCTGGAATATCCTTTGGATCCCGATCTTTATGAACGCATTGCTATGTTAAGCGGTGAACTCAGGGATGATGAAAACACGGTGTTTTATTTTAAAAAATCATTTAACCTGGCACCTTCATTTAACAAGGCGCGTTACTTGTTTGTGAATTATTTAAAAATGGATAAACCAGCTGATGCTATTACTTATATCGATTATGCAATCAGCAATAATTCTTCCGGCTTTAACCTATCTCCGGTTAAAAGCAGCACGGAGCAAATTATACAATTGCAAAAGCAATACCTCAGAGATACAACAAATGTTCCAGTTTTATTGCAAATAGCAAATTCATGGTCAGCGATGGGAAATAAAGATGGTGCCGTAAAATACGCGCAAAAGGTATTAAAGGCCGATCCTGAAAATACGTTTGCGCTGGCACTTCTTGCACAAAATAAAAACAGACCAAATAAATGACAACAACTAAAAAGTTTTTGGCAAAGATCACAAAAAAGCAATGCATGGAGTTTGGCCAGGTTGCAACCTTAGTCATTTTATTTTTGGCGTTGCGTTATAAAAACGACCATTTGGTTGCCGCCGCATTTGTGCTGTTACTTGTTACTATTGTTTTACCTATAATTTTTTACCCTTTTGCTGTTGTGTGGTTTGGACTGTCTGAATTATTAAGTGTTGTGAGCCCGGCAGTTATATTAACAATAATATTTTTTTTGATTGTAACCCCTGTAGGTTTAATCAGAAGGCTTTTAGGAAAGGATAGTATGGGGCTAAAGCAATTCAAAAAAAGCAAGCAATCTGTAATGATTGACAGGGACCATTTATATACAGAATCTGATCTTTTACACACGTTTTAAGCACTTAAGCGCATGGAATTTTTTAAAGAGCTATTTCTTTTTTTTAAGACACGGAAAAAATTCTGGTTAACACCGCTTGTTATAATTTTATTGTTGTTTTCTATATTGATCATATTAGCAAGTGTGCCAGCTTTAGCGCCCTTTATTTACTCTTTATTTTAACAACCGGTGAACAGCGCAATACTTGGCATTTCAGCTTTTTATCATGATAGCGCTGCCGCCCTTATTGTTGATGGCGAAATAATTGCCGCCGCCCAGGAAGAACGGTTTACAAGGATAAAACACGATGCGGGTTTCCCTGTCAATGCTATAAAATATGTTTTGGAAGAAGGTGGTATAGATTATGATGAGCTATCGGCCGTTGCGTTTTATGATAAGCCATTGCTTAAATTTGAACGCCTCCTGGAAACATACCATGCTTTTGCCCCAAAAGGGTTATTAAGTTTTATTAAGGCAATGCCGGTATGGATCAACGAAAAGCTTTTTATAAAAAAGCTGATCCGGGAAAAAACCAGGCAATTTGGAAATGCCAAAATACCCATTTTATTCCCCGAACACCATTTGTCGCATGCTGCCAGTGCCTATTACCCTTCTCCTTTTGATGATGCCGCTATTTTAACTATTGATGGTGTAGGCGAATGGGCTACAACTACCATATGCCATGGAAAAGCCAGTCAGATAACCCTGCTAAAAGAGCTGCACTTTCCACATTCTGCAGGGCTTTTGTATGCTGCATTTACCTATTACTTAGGCTTCAAAGTAAATAGCGGCGAATATAAGGTGATGGGACTAGCAGCTCATGGTGACCGGGATTCTGCTCAAACAGCTGAATTTAAACAAAAGATACTGGCTGAACTGGTTGATGTAAGAGAAGATGGATCCATAATTCTTAATATGCCTTTTTTTGATTTTGCTACCCAATTAAAAATGACGAATGATAAAAGGTGGGAAAGCTTATTTGGTATACCAAGGCGGCAGCCGGAATCTGAGATCGGCCAGGCACACATGAACCTGGCATTGGCTATTCAGGAGGTGACCGAATGGATAATAATAGCATTGGCCAATACAGCACAAAAAATCACCGGCAGCAAGAATCTTGTTATGGCCGGTGGGGTTGCTTTAAATTGCGTAGCTAATACTAAAATTGCACAAACAGGTTTATTTGATAATATATGGATCCAGCCTGCGGCCGGAGATGCGGGAGGATCATTAGGCGCTGCTTATGCTGCTTACCACATTTGGGGTAAAGGAGAGAAAAAAACACTTATTTCTTCCGATTCCATGAACGGAGCGTACCTGGGGCCGCAATACGACGATAAGCAGATCCTGAACATGATCCGTAAATATGAAGCAAGTTACGCTCATTTTGAAAGCTTCGATGAGTTAACAGCCGTTGTAAGCCAAAGAATTGCGGATGGCAACGTAGTCGGCTGGTTTCAGGGCAGGATGGAGTTTGGTCCCCGGGCTTTGGGTAACAGAAGCATCCTCGGCGATCCGCGGAATCCTGAAATGCAAAAAATCATCAATATAAAAATAAAGGCACGGGAAGAATTCAGGCCATTTGCACCAAGTGTGTTACTGGAAGATACGGGCCGCTATTTTAAAACAAATTTAAACTCTCCCTATATGCTCTTTGTGGAATCATTAAAAGAGGAATTGCGAAGAGAGAAACCTGACAACTATTACGGGCTTAACCTGTATGATCGTTTATATCATATTCGTTCAGAGATCCAGTCGGTTACTCATGTTGATTATTCAGCCAGAGTTCAAACCGTTAGTAAAGACGGTAACCCGAAATTTTGGCAGCTAATTAATAGTTTTAAAAGACTGACAGGTTGTAGTTTGTTAATTAATACATCCTTTAATTTAAGAGGAGAGCCCATTGTATGTACACCGCAGGATGCTTACCGGGGTTTTATGCATACAGAAATGGATTACCTGGTAATAGGAAACTATCTGTTCGATAGAAAAGCACAAAAGCCCCTGCCCGAGGGAGAATCAGAAAAAATGAGATTCTTTTTAGATTGATTACCATCATCAGCATTTTGATTAAATCGGACGCAGGTTATTTATACTCATAATGATGAGTTCCGATTAACGGCCGATCACCTTAATTTTTAAATATTGATACACTATTCAGTGTCATTAATGGTTTATTAATCATTGATTAAGAATTAAACCTTCTTTTGAGAGATATTATAAATTTTTCTAACCTGGCTTACAGCCCAATTTAGTTGATATTTTAATTTATTGATTTACACGTGCGTTTCGGAGTGAGATCCCGAACGCACTTTTATTTGCCGCGAAAGCCATAGAGAAAACAAGAGAATACTTGATCACATAACTATTATAACCCCATTTATTACCAATAATGAATACATTGAAACAGACACTCTTAAATGGGTTCCGACCACTTTCAATAGTGCGGTCAAAGTTTTATATCCTGGCTCTTACAGGTCTTTGCCTTGCCGGATTTGCCGGGGCAAGCTCCTTACACCCCAAAACAAGACCAACGATTGTTGCCGGTTCGAAAAAGAAAGACTATAAATTCAACACGACTATCTCCCGGAGGGTATTAGAAAATTACCTCGACCGGTCAATTACCATGCAAAGCCTGCTTGTTGGGAAAGGTGATTTTGATGATAATCTTCGAATGATAAAAAATATTGGTGCTAAATTTATAGGAAGAAGTGTATGCCAGTGGGGTGAAGAATCTGACATTCCGAAAAACCTGCTGCAGGAAAAAGAGCTTGCAATAAAAGTACATAAAAGCGATCCGGATATAATTTTACAAGCTTGCATTTTTGAAATAGTAACCAATCAGGTTGATCAGCTTGCGATACCCGACTGGGCATTTACGGCTTTAAAGTTACCTGTAGAAAAGAGAAATTTCAGATATGCGGACATGTTATACCCTGACGGAAAATTTAAAAATCAATGGGGAAAAGGATCAGTACCCGATGTAAGCCGGTTAGAAACTAAACTTTATTTCTATTACCTCGCTGTATCTTATATAAACATTGGTATAGAAGGCATTCACTTTGGGCAGGTTGAGCTCATGAACAAGAACGACCCTAATCTTAATAATTATAATCAGATATTAACCCTGATAAGGGGCTATGCGGCCAAACACGCCCGCAGGCACATAATATTGTGCGATTCGCATGTTCCCAGTGGTGGTTTTGTACGTAATGGGAAATTATTAATGGACTTTCATGCTTTTCCGTTGAGAATAATGGAAACGCCCGGCCAACCAGAAGAAGCAACGTTAAAAGTCGGGCACACAGATGCACTTTATGGAAGAAGTAAAGGTGGTATTACCCCCAGCGGATGGTTATGCGAGCACCTTCCATACTTAGTAGAGTTTGATAATTACGGAGTTAGTAAACACCCGGGAGAAGAAAAAGCCGGGGACATTCCGTTTTGGGTTTGGGGTTATGATGAGATAACCTGGTTCGCGCATCAAAATAAACAATATCGTACACAATGGCTCATTTATGCATATAATTGGGTTAAGAAAACAGATATTAACGGCCATTTGGAAATGCCGGGCGGCCGTCAAACAACATCACCGTTAGATCATAAAAACTGGTATTATGCCAATAAACCAAGTACAGCGGTACCAGATGGACAAGGAGATGAAGATACAATCCGTGAAATTTGGCTAAACGGAGGGATAGAATAAATAAACTCTGGCATTGATCTTTCGGGAAAAATGCAGCTTATCCAGTCAGAGATTCTAAAACCAGTTTCAGATGATCAACCTGAATTTCAGGATGGTAACGTGAATTTATTCGTTCTTGAATTGCGGATGTTTTGCAATTTGTGCGGCTATACCAGACAGATCCTGACCTGTTAAGGCGCCGACCCCTTCAAAATCAAAATGATGTTCGCTGTGCACGGTAATGGTGCCTAGTAATCCATCCGGCGGCACATCCACCGACCGGGATTGTTCATAATCTATCCAGTCCTCCGCCTTATCAACGGCGTATATTTTAAAGGTATTCACTGCTTGCTGCGGTTCAAATCTTAATAATCGCTGGCTCTGGCCAACCGGGATGTCAAAAGCTTTCATTTTACATCTTTTTATAATTAAAGACACATTTAAAGTTGAAAAGTTTGCCAAAACAGTATTTCCTTTCACGCGTTATCGGATCAAGGACTATTTTATAAATTAGGCCGTTCTGTGCACATGTTAAATGCTAAAATTAAATAACCCCCGTTATAAGTAATTATGAAGCGTAAAACATTTTTATCATGGCTCGGCTTATTAGCAATAAGAACACAGGAGCCTTTTAATACCAATCAACGCATGGTACCGGAACAGTTGCTCTTTCATGATGACGGAACTATTCCTAATAGTAAGTTCCCGCTGTTGCTTTATAGCAATGCATTTACCGCCCGCGACGATAACGGTGCCACCTGGCTCGAGCAGCATTTTGCTTCCAATAACTGGACAAACTCCTGGCGCAACGGCGTATATTCCTTTCATCATTACCACAGTACCTCACACGAGGTTTTAGGGGTTTACAGCGGCTCTGCGCTACTGCACCTGGGCGGTGAAAAGGGCCGTAAGGTAAAGGTGCAGGCTGGTGATATCATCGTTATTCCTGCCGGTGTAGGACACAAGAACCTCGGCAGCGACAACCTGGGTATTGTTGGCGCCTACGAAGATGGCCGCAGCTGGGATGTGAACAGAGGATTGCCCGGAGAGCGACCACATACAGATGAAAACATAGCCGCCCTGCCAATACCCAAGACAGATCCATTCACCGGGAAATCAGGCGGCCTGACAGTTATCTGGAAAAAGTAACCCTATCCTTAATTGGCTGTCGTGAAATGTTTATTATAGTAAACACACACACACCTTCCCAAAGGATTCCTTTTGGACCATTCGTGCTCTTTTGACTACTCAGACACCTCGTCTTTTTTTGAAATGCTTAAGGTTGAATGTTATTATCAGGCTATCTTAAGTGTTCCAAAGAATAAGATGGAACGGGTGGAACACTTGCTATACCTGGTAATTGGAGTAAAGGCTTGAACTGGCAGGTATTTTTAATTTCTAAAATTAGATTGAAATGGGGATTTAAATCAAACACCACAAAATTATTGCATAGGCCGCAGTCGCGACAAAAAAATACAGCCCATTGAAAACGGGCTGTATTTTTTTAGCGGGGATAAAGGGAGCCACTACAACACTTGAAGGAATTTTGAGTATTATTAGACAAGTTTACAAGAAAAAATAAATGAGTAATCTTTGCTCTCTATCCTATGGTCTTCTTGAAAAATTAAGAAGAACTTTAAATATTGGAGAAGATTCTTTAAAAGATTTCTAAATAAATATTGTTATAATTAAAGCTCCGTTAACAGTTGTACGTATTCAATATATTGCACAACTTGCTTAAATATTCATCTTTTAGCACTCATTATGGCAAACATGAAAACAGTATTTGACAAAACGACAAGAGATGAATTGATCAGCAGGATCGATGCGCTTAACGAAAACAGCAAGAACGAGTGGGGCAAAATGAATGTGTACCAGGTGCTGAAGCATTGCACACTGTGGGATGAATGGATACAAAGTAATAAAAACAACAAACGGGCATTCGTTGGCCGTTTGTTTGGGAGAATGGCATTAAAAAAAATACTAAAGGATGAGAGCCCTTTGGCACGAAATACGCCCACGCTTCGTGAACTTAAAGTAAAAGAAACCAACGGCGATGTTGCATCAGAAAAAAAGAAGTGGATTGCCTTAATCAACGAATATGCTCATTTCTCAAACCCTGGTTTTGTCCATTCTTTCTTCGGAAAAATGACAAAAGAACAGGTCGGACAAATGGCTTATAAACATGCCGACCACCATCTGCGGCAATTTAATGGTTAGATTTCCATGTCTGCTACTGTAAAATGAATCGTGTCATGTATGAGCCAAAATTATCGGGGAGAGGAGGCTAAATCAAAAACGGCTTAGGAATTAATCTAAAACCGTTTTTGATAAAAATCTACTCGAATATTTTTCACGCTATAATAACACTGTGTGATAACTTTTAAGCGGAGATAAAGGGAGCCGGTTAGAACACCTTAAGGGGATTTTGGACATTGTAAGAGAAACAATAAGAATAACCCACAGCAGGTATTATCTTCAAATGACAATAAGTTTGCCAAGTAAAAAGGTATGAAACTTTAATGTCCTAATGCGAATTGTAATGTTTAATGGCTTTCTTATTCCAATATTCCAGAGAACAATTAGCCGGCTAAAGCCGCGGCATTGGCAGCAGCCAAACCCGATTGCAATGACCTTAATTTGAGCTGCGCGTTATTTAATGTGGCTTGCGCGCCCGTTAGTTGTGTCTCCGTCACTGTAAAAGCGGTCTCTTCCAATTGATAATGGTACGCTGCATCCCGATAAGCTTGATCCAGCATTACTTTCAAGGAAATGGCCTCTTCCGGGTTTGCCACGATCATGTCGTATAAGTTTCTCGCCTGCTGATCTTCAAGCGCCAGAGCTGCTTCGGATTCCTGATTCGAAGCCTGCACAGCAAAAGCCGCTTGCAGAGCGACCAGCGTTAAGGCTACGGCATTATTGGCATCCTTTTCTGCGATGCCGACCATGCTTACCAATTCATCGGAGATGAGCGGATTCAGCGCCTTTTGCCTGACCACTTTCTGCGCCAGCTTATTGATGAGTCCGGCTGAATAGATCAGCTTATCGATTACCTGCTTCATGGACAGGGAAAGCTTATTGGTACTGTTATTGGCGGCATTCATTTCGGACAGTGTTTTTTCTGAAATGTTTTTCAAATTGGAAACGCTGTCGGCCAATTGACCGGCTAAAACGGTGTTGTTATAGGTCTGGGACCGGTTCTTTTCGGCAAGGCTTAAAAAGCTCTGGAAATCAGCGGCTTTCTGTGTAAGCGAATCGACAATGACCTGGTACCGTTCTACATTATGCTGGGCCGCTATTATCAGAAGCGTTAAGGCATCCAGTTCGGCCTTTTTTTGTTCGCTAATACCATTATTGGGTTTTATAATCAGGTTTTTTGGCGTTAAGGGTTGTTCGCTCATGATCGGTCGCTAATTTGGTATTGAAATTTACTATGAACGCCCAGGTCGGAGAGTGCATCGGTGAACCCGGCTGTATTTTCGACTGTTGGTGATGATGTTGTCAAAACCAATACGTAATATTCGGCTTGATCAGTCAGTGGGCTGCCAAAATTATCGGTCGTTTCGCCCCCGATATAAGCAATATAATGATCATCCATATCCTTTGTATCCGTATACGCTGCTACTGTGTAATTTCCAGGGGCGACCTGTTGCGCAATAGCCAGATCAAAAACAAAGCCCGGCTTGCTGAGTCCTGTTGTTGCCGGTAATAAAATGCAACGGTATTCCGGCAGACAATCGCATAAAGGATTTTGTTTGATATGAAACCGCAGCGCGTAGATCGAGCCTGTTTGTTCCTTGTCTTTTTTTGTAGTAACCAATGCCGATTTTACAGTAATTTGAACTTTTGGCCAAAGAATAGTTAGCACGAACGTATTGGATGGAGCAGACAAATAATTACTAAAGTCATTGAGCGCCATTTTGTATGCTTGGGTATAAGTGCCTAATAAAAAAACCACATAGGGCTGTCCATAGCAGATCTCGTCGCCATCTGCGTCTTTCAGTACTTGTTCCTTGAATTTTACCATCTGCGAACAGGTGCCTTGCGGTATGGGGATGTCTATTTTAAGGATATGCCGCTTCTTGTTTTCCTCTTCCGCAAGGATAGCCGCCGCAGTGGCCATCGAAAAGGTAAATTTCTTGCTGTTCTTTACCACGATGATGTAGTAGTCCTGCACCACAGGTAAAGGCATATTTCGATCTTCAAAAGCGTTGACGATAGGAGCGAAGTGAACAGTAAAGCTGGTTTCACCGGGGTTGTCGACGTTCAGGTCAAGGTTGAGCCGTTCGTTCATCGTCCGGTAAACTGATTGCGCGGCATCCAGGTCCACAGCGATATCCTGCAGGTTGCCCTCAACCAAGCCTCTGTTGACGACTGCTGTATCCAGCTCACGGCAGGCGGCAGCTGCCGCCTGCGATGTCGCATCAAAGTCTGCTGAGCAGCTCTTGAGTAAATTATTTACTAACCCGTTCGTGTTTTTCGACTGGTCGAGCAATGTCGCTGAGGCCACCTCCGAAGTGTACATGGATGCCTCCATGGCCGTGTGTGAAGCGGTTTCGGCACTGTGTGCAGTGTCGTTGATCAGATCACGGATATATTCCGCGCTTTTATACAAGGCAGAATCCTGATCAGCGGCCATTAATATGCTAAAAATGTTACCGATATCGCCGGCCAGCCGGAGGACAGCGTTCGCAGCGACCTGTACGTTCGCAGCACAGACGGCAGCATTGGTAACCGATTGCCGGATGTATTGGCTTGCCTGGGTAGTCGATGCCAGCTGGTTATTGGCCATGTTGCTGCTGTTCACCGCCTGCTTCCTGACTGTGGCTTGAAAGACCGCCTGTTTACCGGCCGCTTCCAGTTTTTCAGCGGCGATGATCTCAGCACCCTGGGCATGATAAAGCGTAAATAAAGTGGCGTTCTTTTGCGATCCCAGTTTTTTTTGATCCACTTCCTGGCTCAATAAGGAGCTTACTATTGTAGACCTCAGGTTTTCGTTATAGGTATTCATTGCCGGATAAGGTGATTATGTTGAGCAAGATACATAAAAGGTAGTAGCGAAATATAACCGCGTCGGTGAATCTGCCGAGATAAGAATAAAAAAGCGAAAAAGTGTTCAAGAAAATGACACCTTTTCGCTTTATGCGGAGAGGGAGGGATTCGAACCCTCGATACCCTTTTGAAGTATACACACTTTCCAGGCGTGCTCTTTCGACCACTCAGACACCTCTCCTTTTTTGTTGTTGAAATGTTTTAAGGTTGAAAGTTAAATTATGTTTTAACACTTAAGTTCCCAAATCTGACAACTTTTCAACAATCCCTTCAAACAGGATTGCAAAGGTAAAATAATATTGCTTCCCCGCTAACAAAAAAAGCGCCCCGATAACCCGCGACGCTTCCATGAAAACTTAACTTATACAAAAACTATTGTCTTACCCTGTTATTGTGTTTATCACGATAAATTGCACGGCTTGTCCTGTTTTCTTCGTGCCTTAAATGCGTGCGCTGGGCAGCGGTTACATGACCGCTGGCTTTGTCCCGCATTTTTTGATTTTGAATCCGCTTTTCGTCAGTACGCAGGTTACGTGTTTCATTACGGGTAAGCTTACCACTGCGAACACCCTGATTGATACGGCCGTGCTGGTTACGTTGTCTTTGATTAATAACCGGAGTATGGGTTTGAGCTTGCGCAATGGAGGTAACAGCCAATGCAGCGATCAGCAAACCTCCAAATATTTTGATTCTCATTGTTTTCTTTTTATAAATGGTGCTATGGTATAGAGTAAAAAAATCACCAAAGGTTTAACAGCATGTATAAATTACCAGCGACATGGTAGGTCCGCGCGGATGATAACGGTGTTAAATTATAACACACATTAATGCAGATAAATAATTTTAACTAATGATAGCTGCAGGTTGTCAATAAGACACGCTGCAAATAAAACGGGGTATTGTTTCAAATGCTGAGCATCAACGAGATCAAAAAACCTATTGCTGCTGATATTGATGTTTTTGAAGGAAAGTTTAAAGCTTCCATGCAAAGCTCAGTACCGCTGCTCGACCGTATTACCCATTATATTGTTAAGCGCAAGGGCAAGCA
>JAQBOU010000251.1 GCA_028287865.1 Mucilaginibacter sp.
CCAGCTCTCCGGGGTCAAAAGTACAAAACCGGGCCGAATTGGCAAATTTGATATGCGTTTTTTTTAATATTTATAAACCGCTGACTTATTGATGTTTATGGACAATTATTAGATATATGTATTTAAATAGTACAAATAAATGATTTAAGCTATGTTAAGGAAACGTCCTGAAACGGCGTGTCCAAGCAGGAAATTTTGCGATATCAGTTGTTACTTGTTGAGGAGGAAATAAAAGAGTAGGCAACAAAATTACCGTCATGCGCCATTGAAACCGGGATGCAGATATCCAGCTCATCTTTTAATATTACGGGGTAACCAACCGGGCTCTTAGCTATCTGCAAGTTGTGATTGTAAATAGGATTTAGTTTGCTTAATACAAATTCGCGGACTGCTTTTGACTGGTGCTCATAACCGGCATTGTCAATTGCCCGGATCCCCCAATGAACATTTCCAAAATTTTTATGCTCATTAACAACAGTTGAAATCCATTCGCTTGTTATAATTGAGCGGAAATAAATAGGTTTCGATCCGTATTGGACGTTTCCGCTATAAAAGCCTTCATCACCTGGAGAACCCTCCAATTTAACATCCTCAAATTTAAATACAAACCGGTTTAATGGAATCTTAATATGGGTAACAATGATCTTTGTTGGAGAAAATAATAAAGAAGGGTCTGTCCTTTTCAGATATTTATAAGCAGCTTCTTTAACCGACCATAAAAGCCACACATAGTTTTCGAATGGTATATCACTAATTTCAGGTTGACAATGCAGCGCCTGCTCAGCAGCGGCCAGGATTTTAGAATAAAATTTATAATCGTTCGTCCTGGATTTATTTACTGATTTCAATGCTACAATATCATTGCCTGTGCTTATCATGCAGATTGGTTCATTTTATCAACTATCACATCAATACAGCTTCCAACTTTATACATCTTTTCGGCCGAATCAAAATCTATTTCAATATTGTATTGCGATTCCGCATCGATAATAATATCCACCAGGTTAGCTGAATTTATTTTTAAATCCCTTATCAAATCCGTGTCTTCAGTAATCCCGTCAAGCATTGCTTTATTTTCTGTGTACGGGGCAAGTACTTTTTTTAGTTCACTTAAAATAGTCTCTCTATCCATTGTTATTATATTTTGAAATTATTAAACAGGTGTTAACGTCGCCAAATCCAAAGTTAGCTTTTGCCAAAACGTTAATCTCTCTGTCTACCATCATTGTGGGTAAATTGTTTGCACTTATTAAATCTATAATTTCGGGGTTGGGGTCTTCCAGGTTAATATTGGGATGTACAAACTGGTGTACAATCTGTAAAACCGCAGCAACAACCTCAATTGAGCCGGCCGCGCTGAGGCAATGCCCAATCATTGATTTGAGCGAATTCACCATTGGGAAGTCCTCCCCTTTCCGGCCCAAAGCATCCACCCAATTTTGAATCTCAGATTTATCAGCAATGGTTGCCGTTAAATGTCCACTGATTAAATCTATGGCTTCGGGGCTGGTATTTGCATCTGCAAGGGCATCCTGGATACACTTAATAACACCTACCGAACCCGGCGCTGTCATGGTACCTCCGCTGCGTTGTCCGCCAGAATTATTACTTCCACCAAGAACTTCAGCGTAAATGGTTGCATTGCGTGCAAGGGCAAAATCAAGATCTTCCAGTATAAGCGCTCCTGCACCCGATCCGGGGACAAAGCCACCGGCCGAAATACTCATGGGCCGCGATGCTTTTTCGGGCTGATCATTAAATTTCCTCGACAACACCCGCATAGAATCAAACGCGCCAAATACATAGCGGTCAACATATTCGCTGCTGCCTACTACCATACGTTTTGCCATACCGTATTTAATGTACTCATAGCCCATTAAAATAGCCTGGGTGCCTGTAGCGCATGCCGAAGAATTGCTGATGATTTTATTCCCTAAGCCTAACCGTCCGGCAATATAAGCGGTAACGCCACTGTTCATGATCTGTTCAACCACACGGGAGCCTAATTTTTTTGATTCTTTAGCATCTACTCTGGTAATTGCAGTTTTTATCACGTCTGTATCGGCTACACTGCTTCCAAAGATACAGCCGGTTTCCCAAAGCGTTTCTTCGCTTACAATTTGATTGCCGGCATCCATCCATGCATCAAGCGCAGCTTTAATGCCAAATGCAATGCCTTTGCCCTTTAAACCATATAAACTGGTTTCGCTAATATAGTTTCGCAGCTGTTCCCATTCAAACTCGGGGACACCGCATACCTGGCAGTTAAACTTCAGCTCCTCATACTGTGGTATAAACTTTATACCCGAAACACCGTTCTTTATGGCGTGCAGGAAATCCGGAACATCCATTCCATTTGGCGAAACTACCCCTAAACCGGTTATAACTACACGTTTATTCATTCAATTTTTTTACAGCATTCTTAATAATGCCCGAAAATATACCTTTTGCCACTAACTCCCCTGCCCCATTATGCATTTGTATGGAACATTTCAATTTACCAAAACGAAAATAAACTTTTTCAGATACCACTGTAACTTTTTCTCCCGGTAATACCATTTTAAAAAAAGAAACATCTGTTGCGGTAAGTAAAGGAAACGAGCCTTCATCCATCGCAACCTCTTCTCTGCTGTTTCCGCCGATGATCAGGTGAATGCCCAATACTACCAGGCCTATTTGTGCCATAATCTCAGTAATTATAACACCGGGAGTTACAGGATTATTTACAAAATGGTCCTCATAAAAAAAAGCGCCATGCTTTAGGGTATACGTCCCGGTTACACCGTCATCATCCAGAGATAGTATATTATCTACAAATAAAAAGGACGATTTATACGGTAACAGCGTTAATATATCATTATACATATTCAGACTATGAAATTGTCATAAGGTTTACCATTAACAACAAATCACTTACAATGTTCTCCTCCATCAACATGTATTAACGAACCATTTATCCATGATGCTTCTTCAGTGCAAAGCAGGTATATCACATTTGCAACGTCTGCCGGCATTGTAATTCTGCCTAAAGGGTTTCTTTCTTTTGCTATTTCAATGAGTTTTTCACTCTCCGGTATCATTTTGAGCGAGGGAGTTTCTGTAATTCCAGCCTGTATTAAGTTTGTTTTTAGTCCGAATTTACTTAATTCAACAGCCATATAAGTGGTAAGGCTTTCGAGTGATGCCTTAGCAACTGATACCGCTGCATAACCTTCCCAATACTTATGTGCACCTTCGCTGGTAAGACCAATGATCCGGGCGTCTGCCTCAAAAAGTCCGGCATTCAAAATAGTCCTCGCCCAATCTAATATACTGGTTGACATAGCATAAGTAGTAAATTCAATATCTTCAATTGACAACTGCAGGTGGCTGCCGGTTGAATTATCAGATGAAACCAAAGGCTTTAAATTGCCACGTGCTATAGAATGAAGCAAGAGTTTTACGCAATGCGGATTATTTACCTCCGCTGTAAATTTTTCAATAAAAGAATTACGCCCGGCAACATCCAGGGCATTTACATTAAATGGTAAAATCTTTACTTCAAGGGTTTCTTCCAACCTTATAAATTGTTCTTTAAGTATCTTTTCTGTTATCGCTGTTTCACGGTATAATACAGCAATATTCATCCCATGCGCGGCCAGTTTTTCAACTGCAGCCCTACCAAAACCACTTGAGCCTCCTAAAATAATAGCCCATGAATCAGAAAATTGCTTGTTTTTTTTATGCACTTGTTACCATTTAATAGATTTGATTTATGTTAAATTAAATAAAATGCAGGTGCATTTTAATAGCAGATATTTATTTAACGACTTTGGGACGCCATAATAAACGCAGGGAAACAAACTCCTATCTTTAATTTATAAATCACCAGCCATCCGGCTAAAGACGACGCAAAATAAAACAGTAATGTTAGATAGTAAAAGTTTAATCCCATATCTTAATATTAAATTATTGTAACAAAAGTAAGAAAACTAATAATATGCCGGGCATATGCAGCTTTACGTGAAGCTTATCATAATTCCATATCTTTGCAATACATCATTTTCCAATCTATGAAATTAAGAATAATATTTTTATTGTTTTCTATTTTTTCAATTACAGCAGTTAATAGCAAAAATCTGTTTCAAAGTTTTGACAGGCAGAACTTTTATGATGAAATAAAATCAGGAAAGATAGAAAGTATTAACGACGAACTAACAGCATTAAGCTCATCTGATATAAGCGAAAAAGAAGCATACGAAGGAGCCCTGTTGATGCGGAAAGCCGGATTAACAAAATTACCGTCTCAAAAATTAAAGTTCTTTAAAAACGGAAGGATTAAGCTGGAGACCGCACTAATGAATGACAGTAAAAATGGTGAATATCATTTTTTAAGGTTGATTATTGAAGAGCATGCCCCTAAAATAGTGAAATACAGCGCTGATATTGAAGCTGACAAGGAGTATATAAAAAAATCATTTAAAAGTTTATCGCCCATTGTTCAGCACGCCATTACCGATTACAGTAAAAATTCAAATATTTTGCACCCACAAGATCTTTAGCTATAAATGAGTAAAAAAGTATTGGCTATTTATTATACGCAATC
>JAQBOU010000156.1 GCA_028287865.1 Mucilaginibacter sp.
CACGTGCAAAATAAAGTGGAAGCTGTGATGAAATGGAAATACAGGTAAATGAGAAGGTATCCTTTTAGGGACTTCTTTCATATTTGCCGCCCGTATCAGATTATACCAATTGATCTTCGTGCAAAAACTGCCTGGTGGCCTGCCACAGCCCTGCAACGTCATTAATTTTAAGTTAAGGGTCCTCCAATAATTTCGCCCTCTCTAAATCTTCCCCTGTAGGCCAGGTAAGGGAGCCTTTAACTTCATTTTTTAAAAAGCCCTCCCTTCCGGTCCGTAGGACTCCTTTGGAGGGAAGTTTGGTGGCGCTAAAATATATTTAGAAAGAAATTCGAACCGTGTTTACTTAACTTACTCACATTGCCAAACCCATGGTACCTCTTTGGGTACTTATTGGCTGTTAAATAATAGCTTATCTTTAATTGAGCCCACCACAATTTAAAAAATTCGTGCAGATCAAATGTAGCGGGTGTTTTAAAAATAACCTTAATAACCATTCTTAAATCAACAATTATGAAGAAGTTAGCGCTAATTTTTGCCGTTAGTTTATTGGCCGCGAGCTGTGGTTCGTACACCAGTTTAATTAAGTATCAGAACCTTCCGGATGATGTGTATGCAAATAACAATTTAAAGCAATACCTGGAAAAAAGTAAAAGCCCTAAAATTGTTTTGCGGGTACCAAACTCAAATGATAAGGCAACCAGCAATACCATAATAAACCAAAACAACAATGTATTGTATAATGCTATTGAAAAGGAACTGTTAAAGGAGGGTTTTAATGTACGTGACCGCGGGTTATTTAACGAGATCATGGATAAATCCAAATCGGCCGATTATTCCAAGCTGGGAGAAGAAACCGACACTGATTTGATCCTGGAGGTAGTGAATATAAATACGGATGTTTTGTACTCAACCAATAAAGTAACGCTTGCAAATAATAACAAGGGGGATGACAAGTATAATGTGGGCGCAATTAACTATAAGAAAAATGGCGCCTCTGTTGAATTTAGGTTAATAATGGTAAAGAATAATGAAATAGCAGGTAATTACAAGTACAATTTTACGCCATGTGTAAGCGGCTGTCCATTAACCGACTGGGCCTATAATAAACATACAAAGTTGCTTGAACTGAAGGAAACTGTTGCGGTAAATGCTTTGGAGGAATTTATTACCACTTGTACCAAGGATCTTGTACAATCCTTTAAATCTTAAAGAGCTTTAAAACGGAATTATTTTGTAGGCAAGGGTTCGGGTAGGGAGGAAAGGAACCTTAAATTATCTCCAGATGCCTTAGGGCGAGTGTGAATTTATGATCAGTCTTCAATAAAATGCGCCGGCCATTGACCCAATCTGATCCGTTAGGTTTATTGGTGTGTAATTTTTTGATTTAATAAAACAGTTTTAGGAGTGCCCTGTCGGAAAAAAAATACAATTGATGTATTTAATAACAGACATAAACTAAAAAATAATATTAAAACACAGATCAAAGCAGATTATTTGACCCTTCTCATAATATTAAATCACAAATTATTATACACTGTTAATTCTTTACATCTCATAGTCTGAAATCATTGGCTTTATTTTGTAAGCGCCTCGTATTAAGTAGTTTATGATTTAATTCTTCAGTTAAAAATATTAATTATAGTGTAATTTACATTAACCATGCATCGTGGTAAACCAAAATGCACATGGGAACAGACAATATTAAAGAGTTATTTAAACAGACAACACCACTTTAATTTTTGTGGCTTAACATTTGATACCAATAAAACAGCCCTGCTACTATCAATGAAAACGATAAAACATCTACCTATAGAAAACCTTTGTTTTTGAATTCTCAGACGCCCAAGCTGAGGTTTTTTGTTCTTTGTTTTGGGTTTAATCAATAGTTTAAATTAATTAGGGGAAAGGGAGCTTCAAAAGAGCTCTCTTTTTTTTGTCCTCATTTTTTACTATGCGTGCATAATATTATTTTTACCGTCAAACTTTAAACCCATGTACTTTGAACTAACAGAAGAACAACTAATGATACGCCAGGCTGCACGTGATTTTGCACGATCGGAACTTAAGCCGGGTGTAATTGAACGCGATGAGCATCAAAAATTTCCAACCGAACAAATAAAGATGTTGGGTGAGTTGGGTTTCTTAGGAATGATGGTTTCTCCGCAATATGGCGGTAGCGGCATGGACGCAGTTTCTTATGTACTGGTAATGGAAGAGCTTTCCAAAATTGATGCTTCAACATCGGTGGTAGTTTCTGTTAATAATTCATTGGTATGTTATGGGCTTGAAAAATATGCGAATGAAACGCAAAAGGAGAAATACCTGGTACCCCTGGCAAAAGGTGAAAAAATAGGCGCCTTTTGTTTGTCAGAACCGGAAGCGGGTTCAGATGCTACTTCGCAAAAAACTACTGCCATAGATATGGGCGACCATTATTTGCTTAACGGAGTTAAAAACTGGATAACCAATGGCAACTCTGCTTCAACCTATATTGTTATGGCGCAAACTGATGCAACCAAAAGGCATCATGGCATTAACGCGCTGATAGTTGAAAAGGGAATGGAAGGTTTTACAGTGGGCGCAAAAGAGAACAAGATGGGTATAAGAGGTTCAGATACCCATTCGCTGCTATTTACGGATGTTAAAGTACCTAAAGAGAACAGGATAGGTGAGGAAGGCTTCGGGTTTACCTTTGCCATGACCACGTTAGACGGCGGCCGGATAGGCATCGCATCCCAGGCATTGGGTATTGCTTCGGGTGCCTATGAATTAGCGCTTGAATATTCAAAACAACGAAAAGCCTTTGGAAAAACTATAGCCGATTTGCAGGCAACACAATTTAAGCTGGCAGATATGGCAACCGAAATTGAAGCAGCCCGGTTATTATGTTTTAAAGCTGCATGGCTCAAAGACAAGGGTTTGCCCTACGCCCAGGCTAGTTCAATGGCAAAACTATATGCATCAGACGTTGCCATGCGTGTCACTGTGGAAGCTGTACAGATCCATGGCGGGTATGGTTTTGTAAAGGAATACCACGTAGAGCGTTTAATGCGCGATGCCAAAATTACGCAGATCTATGAAGGGACCTCAGAAGTTCAAAGAATTGTCATTTCGAGGGAAGTGTTGAAATAGCTGATAATTTTTAATAGCTTTGGGTATGTTACACAAGCATACTGAAATATTATTTCAACAAACCGGGTTTATAAAACAAACCAACAAAATATTAAATCAATTCATGCAGGTTTCAATTCAACAATTTCAGCAGCAACAAGCCTTTAACGAGTGTTTTTTTGACAAGCTTGGTAATATTGAAAATGCCTTAAGAAAATAATCTTTTTAATTTATTGAACATGAAAGTAAAGGCTGTTTTATTTGCCGTTATATTTTTTATTTACACAGATCTGGCTTCCGCCCAAACCAAGCTGAAAACAGGTATTTGGCGCGGCATCTTAAAAACCTCATCAGGTATTGCACTTCCATTTAATTTTGATGTTACAGGCGCTGCAGGGTCACAAAAGCTCACTATTATTAATGGCGATGAACGTTTTAAAGTAACGGCTGTAAAAATAAAAGGCGATTCTGTATTTATTCATATGCCTTTGTTTGACTCGGAGTTTAAATTAAAATTTGAAGGGCAGGGATTGAAGGGCAACTGGATAAAGCATGGGGCAACCAGGGATGCTGTTATGGATTTTACTGCACAACCCAATACCTCCTACCGCTTTTTTAGCAAACCCGAAAAACCGGTTTTTAATATCTCCGGCAGATGGTCGGCTACTTTTGGCGATGGCAAACCAGGCAGAGATGAGCTGGTTGGTGAGTTTAAACAATCCGGCTCGAGGCTGACAGGTACTTTTTTAAGCACAACCGGCGACTACCGTTACCTGGAAGGAACCGTGTCTGGCGACAACCTGT
>JAQBOU010000011.1 GCA_028287865.1 Mucilaginibacter sp.
TGTTCTATCAAACTTTCAACTCCGCCTAAGCTGGTAGCCTGGGTGAAGATCTTTAGCGTGTTGATGACCTTTTTGGCTTCATCTGCGCCGCCTTTTACACAAAAGGATAACATGCCGCCAAAGCTTGTCATCTGTGCTTTTGCAATTTCGTGCTGCGGATGTGATGTTAGCCCCGGATATATTACCTGCTCAACTTTAGGGTGCTTTTCTAAAAATTCAGCTAATAACTGTGCATTGTGTATGTGACCGCGCATGCGGTAAGGCAATGTTTTTATACTGCGCGCCAGCATATAACAATCCATCGGAGAAGGGATTGCCCCGCCCATTTCCTGCACCTGGCGTATCTTTTGCCACCAGTCGCTTTTATCTTTTGTTATTAATGCGCCGCCCATCAAGTCACTGTGGCCGCCGAAGTATTTGGTGCACGAGTGCATTACCAGGTCGGCTCCCAGTGCAAGTGGTTGCTGGCAGATGGGGGTGGCAAAGGTATTGTCGCAGGCAACTTTCAGGCCATGTTTACGGGCAATTTCAACAACCTTTTTTATATCGGTAATTTTAAGCAGAGGGTTGGATGGTGTTTCAATCCAGATCAACCCTGTTTCTGGTTTAATATGCTCCTGTAAAACATCGAGGTCATTTATATCAATAAAATCAAACGTTAAAATACCGGTGAACAGGTTTTTAAGCTGGTTACGTAAACCATGATACATATCATCAGGAGCAATTACGTGTGTGCCTGGTGGCAGCGATTGAAAAACCGCCATGCCGGCAGCATTGCCCGAGCCAAAAGAAGCAGCATCAGCACCGCCTTCCAGCTTGGCCAGCACATTTTCAAGCAACGTGCGGTTCGGATTGGCAGAGCGGCTGTAAATATAACCGCTGGGGTAAGTGCCATCCGCAGCACGTTCAAAGGTGGTTGACAGTACAATGGGCTGGATTACTGCTTTTGATGAGGCGTCAATATGGTTCGCTGCATGTATAGCGATGGTTTCGATTTTCATGAACTATAATTTTCACAAACTTAAAATTTTACCGGGAGTAAAAAGGATGTATACAAAAAATCTCGCCTGAAGAGTCAACTCACCGGTCATTGCTCCGCTCGACTACCCGCTCTTTTGCAAGCAAAAAACTGAAGCTCACCTTCTTTACCATTTACGGTAGAGAGTCGACCGTGGTTAGTCACCTAAACACCCGGTATTTACTATGATATTTCGCGGTTATTAAATGTTACACCACCATTACAGTAACATTTCCTATTTTTGTACAAAGTTTTTTGAATGGAAACTGAAAATAATCTACTGTTACTTTTACAAAATCCGCAGTTACCGGATGATTTAAAGCATATTGCCCAAAAGGTTTTGAATAGTGAGCGGATCACCTTTGATGACGGTGTTTTGCTGTACGAAAAGGGCGAGCTCGGTTATCTTGGCATATTGGCCAATTATATCCGCGAAAAACGGCATGGCAATAAAACTTATTTCAACCGCAACTTCCATATCGAGCCCACCAATCTTTGCGTTTACGACTGCAAATTTTGTTCTTATTCCAGGCTGATCAAACAAAGATCAGAAGGGTGGGAGTACACGATGGACGAGATGCTGGACATTGTATATAAATACGATGGCGAACCAGTTACCGAAGTACACATTGTAGGCGGCGTTTTGCCGCAATATGACGTGGCCTTTTACAGCGAATTGTTCAGCCGTATCCGGGCGCACCGCCCCGGATTGCACATTAAGGCGCTTACTCCGGTTGAATACCATTACATATTTAAAAAAGCAAAGATTGATTATGCCACCGGCATGCGCCTGATGAAAGATGCGGGTTTACAGTCGATACCAGGCGGCGGAGCCGAAATATTTCATCCGGAGATAAGAGAGCAGATTGCCAAAGATAAATGTACCGGCGACCAGTGGCTGGCCATACACGAAGAATGGCATAAATTGGGCATGCGCTCAAACGCAACTATGTTATACGGTCATATTGAGAAGTTTTGGCACAGGGTAGATCATATGGACCGCTTGCGTAACTTACAGGATAAAACAGGCGGATTTCAAACTTTTATCCCGCTAAAATTCCGTAACCAGGATAACCAAATGTCGCACGTACCCGAGTCAACCGTGGTAGAAGATCTGCGGAATTACGCGATAGCGCGCATCTACCTGGATAACTTCGACCATATCAAGGCTTACTGGGCTATGATCAGCCGCAACACCGCGCAATTATCCTTGAATTTTGGGGTGGACGATATTGATGGAACGCTTGACGATACCACCAAGATTTATTCAATGGCCGGTGCAGAAGAGCAAAATCCGGGCATGAGCACTAAACAACTGGTTGATTTAATAAAACAAGTGGGCAGGCAACCAATTGAAAGGGATACGTTGTATAATGTAGTAACTGATTACAGCAACTTTGAATTCCCCGAAGATGAAAAACCACGTTTTTATAAATTACCGGTAATAAATTAGTCATTAAGTCATTAGTCATTTGCTTCGGCTCAATGACCAATGACCTTATGCCCAATGAAACTAATGAATAAAACACTATACATCGTCCGTCACGGGCAAACAGATTTAAACAAACAGGGTATTATACAGGGCCGTGGCATGGATACCAACCTGAATGATGAAGGCCGCAAGCAAGCCGCTCAGTTTTTCAATGCCTATAAAAACGTGCCCTTTGATAAAATCTACGTATCTGCACTTAAACGTACCCAGCAAAGTATCCAGCAATTTATAGACCTGGGTATCCCTTATGAAAAATTATCCGGCTTGGATGAACTGGGTTGGGGCATTCACGAAGGACAGGCCCCCACACCTGAAAATAAAGCAGAGTTTATGCGCATTATGCGCGATTGGATGGACGGTCGCCTGGATGAAAAATTTGAGGGAGGCGAAAGTCCGAACGAAGTAAAAGCAAGGCAACAGGAAGCGCTGAAAATTATAATGAGTCATCCCGAAGAGGAAACAGTGCTTATTTGTATGCATGGCCGTGCCTTACGGCTTATTTTATGCCTGCTTACCAACAAGCCGCTTACCGAAATGGATACTTTCCCGCACCAGAACCTGGTTTTATATAAAGTTGTATACGATGGCGAAAAATTTGAAATCGTCGACTTTAACAACGCCCAACATTTAAAAAATATCTAAAACTACCTGTGAATAAAATAAGAATATCAGCTGTTAGCTATACCAATACCAAACCCTTTATATACGGCCTGCAGCATACTGGCAT
>JAQBOU010000028.1 GCA_028287865.1 Mucilaginibacter sp.
AAGCCCATCCGGATGTGTTTAACATATTGCTGCAGGTTTTGGATGATGGCCGATTAACGGATAACAAGGGCCGGGTGGTAAACTTTAAAAATACCATCATCATCATGACCTCCAACATCGGCTCCAATATCATCCAGGAAAACTTCCAGGATTATAATGAATTCGATAAAGAAGAAGTGATGGCCAAAACCAAGAACCAGTTGTTTGAGCTGTTAAGGAAAACCATCCGTCCCGAATTTTTGAACAGGATAGACGAGATCATCATGTTCACCCCGCTGGGTCGTGATGAGATCACCGAAATTGTAAAACTGCAGTTTAGGCAGGTACAGGCAACCCTGGCCGAAATGGGCATTACCATAGAAGCATCGGAAGAAGCTTTGGACTGGCTGGCACAATTGGGATATGATCCGCAATATGGTGCGAGGCCTTTAAAACGTGTGATACAGAAAAAGATACTGAACGAGCTATCCAAACAAATATTGGCTGGAAAAGTGGATAAAGAAAGTAAAATAAAGCTGGATATGTTTGATAACAACTTTGTTTTTTTGAATGAGCATGATGCTGAAGAAGCGGTGCATTAATAGTTTATAAGGTTGATTAGGTGAATGGTTAATCGAAATTACCTAACTCCCGTGAAATATTAACATCGGATAATAACTCTATTGTATATAACGAAAGCTGCCTGCGGGCGGCTTTTGTTGTTTTATATTTCCATAAACATTTAATAATATCAGCGGTTTATAATGTGATTTTAAACCTTCAAAAATACTTATGAAAACATCATCCACATTATTCCTGATAGGCTGCTTATTAAGCTTTATAACAGCCTGTAATAACGGTGCCGGTACAGACAGCAAAGCTAAGGCTGACAGTATTAACAAAGCAGGAGATTCCTTTAACAATAAAACCCCTCATGTAGGCATACAGTTGAGCGGGGCAGATTCGAAATTTGCGGTTGAAGCAGCAAATGGCGGTATGGCCGAGGTTGTATTGGGCAAACTGGCACAGGAAAAGGCTGCCAGCCAGCAGGTAAAAGAGTTTGGGGCGATGATGGTAACCGATCATTCCAAAGCGAATGCAGAATTTAAACAAATTGCCGCTGCAAAAAAGATCACCCTGCCTGATTCTATCGGCGCTGATGAACAAAAAGTTGTGAAAGAACTGTCTGCAAAATCAGGTGGCGATTTCGACAAGGCGTATGTACAGGATATGATTGACGACCATAAGAAAGATATTCAGACTTTTGAGGATGCTGGTAAGCAGGTAAAATATCCTGAGGTGCTGGCATTTGTCAACAAAACCCTTCCTGTTTTAAAAATGCATTTGGCGGCTATTCAAAAGATCCATGACCAGATGAAATAATATATCATTAAATGGGTGGTATACGATTAAAAAGTGTGAAGAGTGTGTTCCGATTATTCCGCTCACAAAATAGAACCTCTGAATTCCTTATTGATTTACTGTTCGAAAATCCCGGATAATATTATATTTTTGATTGCCATCTAAATAATCCGCAATCAATTAAACCGGGCTAATGACTTTATCTTTTTTATACCTGTTAACCTGTCTTATTGCCGGTATAGCCTTAATTGTGCTGCTCACTACCCGGTATAAGGTGCCGGCGTTCTTCGCTTTAATTTTGTCGGGATTGCTGGTGGGTTTGGGTGCACATCTGCCGCTGGCCGAAGTGATCGGTACCCTTAAGGATGGTTTCGGCACTATCCTTAAATCATTAGGGCTGATCATAGTGTTAGGAACCACCCTGGGTGTATTACTGGAATATACGGGCAGTACCGCAGTAATGGCGGGTTATATTCTGAAACGGACCGGCGAAAAGCATGCTACCTGGGCCATGAGCATCACCGGGTTTATTGTAGGCTTACCTATATTTTGCGATTCGGGCTTTATTGTGCTGAGCGGGCTGAATAAGAATTTAGCAAAACGTGCCGGGGTTCCTTTAACTGTTATGTCGGTTTCTTTAGCCACGGGCCTTTATGCCATACATTGCATGGCCCCGCCGCATCCGGGCAGCTCGGCTGCAGCAGGTATCATCGGGGCTGATATAGGCAGGCTTATGTTGTATGGCGCTGCTATTGCTATCCCCGGAATGATTGTTGGAAACCTATGGGCCAAATACGCCGGCAATAAAATCATCCATATTCAATCTGAACATGAAATAACATATGGAGTAATAGAAAACAAACCATCGGTTATAAAGGCATTCCTGCCAATAATAGTTCCCTTGTTACTGATAGCTTTAAAATCGTTTTTTACTATAGAAACGCATCCTGGTTATCGTTGGCTTTCAGTGTTCCTTTCGCTTGGCGACCCGGTAACGGCATTAATGACCGGTGTTTTACTAACATTTAACTGCAAAAGAAACTGGACTAAAAGCGAGCTTGGCAAACTTTTACAGGATGCGTCAGAAAAGGCCGGTGGTATATTGATCATTATAGGGGCAGGAGGGGCATTTGGCGCTATACTGGCCGCTACTAAAATAGGTGCACATTTTAGTGAAATTTTAAACCTGGGCTACCTGGGCATATTCTTTCCTTTTTTGTTAACGTTTGTTTTAAAAACAGCACAGGGATCATCTACTGTTGCTATTATAACAGCAGCTTCCATTGTACAGCCGTTGCTGGCTAACTTAGGATTGGGTACAGAAACCGGAAAATTACTTTGTGTATTGGCTATGGGTGCAGGTTCTATGATGATATCACATGCCAATGACGCTTATTTCTGGGTGATCGCCAAATTTTCAGGTCTCGAAATGAAAACTATGTTGCGGGTTTATTCTGTAGCGACCCTGTTAATGGGATTAACATCCATCATAATGGTTTATATCCTTTCAAAAATTATTTAAAATGCGTGTACTGATAGCCCCAAATGCTTTTAAGAACAGCCTGACCGCTAAGGAGGCTGCAAATGCTATACAGCAAGGTTTAAAATTGAGCAGGCTTAAGTGCACCTCCGTTTGCTTCCCCATTGCCGATGGAGGTGATGGTACCGGTCCGCTTATTATTGAAAAATGCAAAGGGGAAATTATTAAAAAAGAGCTGCATGATGCATTGGGCAGAAAGATAAGCGCTCAATTTGGTTTGATTGATAATGGAAAAACCGCCGTTATAGAGATGGCGGATGCATCGGGATTAAGGCTGTTAAAAAGAGAGGAATTAAACCCGTTAATAGCCTCGTCTTACGGTACAGGTGAACTGATCAGATATGCTTTAGATGAAGGTGTTAATAAAGTTATCATCGCCATGGGGGGCTCTGCAACGGTTGATGGCGGCTGCGGGATTTTAAATGCTTTAGGTATTCGCTTTTTTAACAGTGAAGAGCGGCCTTTATCACCAGTCCCGCATAGCCTTGCTGACCTGGCCCGCATTGACACTTCGCTAATGGATCAAAGGATCTGTAATGCCGAAATAGTTGTTCTGTGTGATGTAAATAACAGGTTACTAGGCGCTGGCGGATCGGCAGCAGTATTTGGGCCTCAGAAGGGCGCAACGGCAAATGATGTGGTAAAGCTGGAAAATTTCTTATGCCGTTTAGATGCGGTTGCCGAAAAACAAACCGGGAAAAAAATGTCGGAAATTAAGTATGGCGGCACCGCGGGTGGTGCTGCTGCCGGTTTGCATACTTTTTTAAATGCAAAGCTGGTGAATGGAATTGAATACTTTTTACAAGTAACCGGTTTTGAAGAAGAACTACAAAAGACCGACATTTTAATAACCGGAGAGGGCAGCATCGACCTGCAAACCCTGCAGGGTAAAGGCCCATTTGGAGTTGCAAAGCAAGCTAAACTTAAAAACATACCCGTAATAGGATTAGCCGGAAAGGTGCCTTTGGAACATTCTGCTGATTTACAGCAATATTTCAATATCCTTATGGCTATTGGAAATGAACCGGCAGATTTAACCGAGGCGTTGAAAAGTACGAGGGAAAACCTTGTTCGCACTTCACAGATGATCGGCGATTTACTTTCGCTGCAATTAATTAAGGATAATCGGTAGCCTGATTTATTATTCTGGTTTATTTGATCTTTTTAAGCTCATGTGCGCCGTTTTGATAAAGTATGGCTTTACTTATTTTACCCGTTTCATCTTTTATAAATTCAATTTCAATTTCGGCAAATTTCACAAAGAATTTGTTTTGAGTTTCAGGGAATAAAGGCGATTTATCCTGCTTGCCGGGCTTTGCTAATAACTGGTTTCCTTCACGGGAAATTGTTAAAGTAGCTTTTGGCCCAAGCTCATATTCGCCGGTATAGCTTTGCAAAATACTGTCAGCAACTGTGACGGTCTTTTTTAACTTAGAGCGGTTTAATCCCTTAAACCCGTAAACTTTGGCAACACTGTTTATGATCTCGTACATAATAGCCCCATTATCTGAGTTTACCATTACCACTACGCCATTTCCACCTTCAAAGCTTCCATAATACTGCGTTTGAAAACCCTGGTCAGAACCCTGGTGTTGAAAATATTTGACGCCGTCCAAACTATCTATAAAAACACCGAAAGCAGCGCTTTTGTCAATATAGGGGGTAAGTCTTAGCCGCGTCATCTGCTGGTCAAGTACTTTTTTTGATTTTCCCTGGTAAGCTAACTGTGTTTCGATTATGTATTTGGAAAGATCGGCAGGATTGGTCCATAACCCCGCTGCAGCCTGCTCCGGATAAATTTGGAATTCTCCCGGGATCTGTTTGCCATTATCATAGTAACCTGTTGCCAGCAAATTGGGTGGCATATTAACCGGCGGCTGGGTATAGGTGCTGCTGGTCATTCCCAATGGTTTAAGTACCTGGGTATACATGTATTTATCATAAGGCTGATGGGTAACATCCATCACTATCAATTGGGAAATAGTAGTGCCACCGCCCGAGTATTCATATTTTAAGCCCGGTTGGTACATGGAACGGACTTTGGGGGTATTGACAGGTTTTTGACCATTAAGCACCTCCACAACGGTAGGAATAGACTCGCCATGTGCATACCCCGGGAAGCCGTGCACAGTTAAACCGGCTGTATGGCTCAGCA
Organism: Mucilaginibacter sp.; assembly: GCA_028287865.1. Taxonomy (GTDB): domain Bacteria; phylum Bacteroidota; class Bacteroidia; order Sphingobacteriales; family Sphingobacteriaceae; genus Mucilaginibacter. Next base: position 5,037 of record JAQBOU010000028.1, read on the forward strand.
GATTGGCAATGGTGATCTTTTTGCCTTTCGACAAAGAATCATAAGGGAATTTCCAGCTTGTAAGGTAATTGTTGATATCGGCATAAAGGTCCAATTTTTTATCCTGCACAAGTTTAAGTACACCAACGGCATTTAATGATTTGCTGACAGAGCCGGCCTGGAAAAGCGTGTGTACGGTTACCGGTCTTTTCAGGCTATCATCGGCCCAGCCATAACCCTTTGCCCATTCAACTTTATAGTTATGAATAACGGCAACGCTAACTCCACGCGCTTTATAATAGGCCAGCCGTTGGGCTATAGTTTTAGGAGTGTCGCTTTGCGTATATATGTTAGGGAACAGGTTGTTCTCTACCTGTTGTATTTTTTCGCTTATTTCTTTTTGGGTCGATTGTGCCGATGCACTTATTTGGATAAATGAAACAAATGCCAGCGTGAGAGATAAGATTCCAGGCTTCATAATAGTCGGTTTTTAGATTGGTTAACTAAGATAGTAATAAAGTTAGATTTATCTGCATGGTGTTTTTAAGTGATCATTAAAAGTGCAGGTTTGATAGTTAGTGCTGTACGATGTTAAGACGCCGGAAACTAATTTTCAAACAACAATACCGTTTTATGGTTATGAATTAAAAGCATTACTTAAGCAGCAATCACCATGAAAGATTATAATAATTTAGTGGAAGCCACTAACGATTTAATGAAAAGAGGATATACCGAAAACCTTAGCCTGGAAGGTGAAACGGTTGATGATAAAGATAAAAAGATCCAGATGACAGCTGACGATTTTGAGATTGACGAATTTTATCGTTTCGAAGGCCCCAGCAATCCGTCGGATATGTCGATCGTGTATGCGGTTACTTCAAAGAAATACAATTTAAAAGGCGTATTGATAAACGCGTATGGCACCTATGCCAACAACAGCTCATCAGCAATTGCCGCAAAATTAAACCACGACCAGGTAAGCGATCATCTTCATAGGGGAGATAAACCTGAGGCTGAATAACATATTTGGTATAAACATTAAAGCGTCCGTTTGTTTTTGGGGATATAACCGTAAAACAAGCGGACGCTTTTGTTGTTTTTGTCTGAACCCTGATTAACCGGATTAAAAAAGATTACCCAGATTAACCCAATTTATCTTAAAATCCTTAAATCAAGCCTCCTTGTCATTCAACGCAGTGAAGAATCTCTGCACTCGATAAAGCAGTAACGCGTTGGTTAACGCCAGAGGATCTGATGTACCTTTATTCCAATCGCTACGATAATGACGAAGCAATGAAGAAAAATGGAACTTCGCGACCCATTGGAGGTAACATTATTACAAACTAACCGCTATTTCGCAATTATCTTAAATTCTGTTCTTCTGTTCAGTTTCCGGCCTTCTTCTGATGTATTTGGCGCTATGGGTTGCGTTTCGCCATAGCCTTTATAAACCAGCTTTGAGGCATCAATTTTATTGCTGGTTAAATACTGATATACTGACTTTGCCCTGTTCTCAGATAATAGTTGGTTTGCCTGGTTATTGCCTATATTGTCCGTATGCCCTGATATTTCGATATGAACGGTTGGATTCTCATTTAAAAATTCAACCAGTTTTTGCAGTTCGGAAAGAGACTCTGGTTTCAAGTCAAATTTATTGGTGTCAAAAAAGATATTGTTAAGGATCACTTTATTTCCAACCTCAATTGGTTGAAGCAACACTGTGATGTTAAAAGAATCTTTTGATTCGTGTCCTACCAAAGAGAAATTCTCTGAATGGAAGAGGTAGCCGCTTTTTGATATGTTTAAGCCATAGTTTTTACCGGAGGTAAGCGTGGCCAAAAAGTTTCCCTGTGTTGCATCGCTGTAATCCTGATAAACCGGGATATTTTTTTGAAGGTCGATTATTTCCACAGCTGCCTCCAGGGGTTGCATGGTTTGAGCATCATTTACTTTCCCTTTTACATAAGTAACAATATGGGGGCGTAAATTTGGCGGCAACTCAAAAGTATAAATATCATAGCCTCCTAAACCATCCAGGTGATTGGACGAGAAAAACGCATACGTTCCGTTTGCGGTTAAACTCAATCCATTTTCGTCACCATTGGAGTTAATCGGGTAACCCAGATTCTCAGGCTTTTGCCATTTGCCATCCTTATCCATACGACTTACAAACAGATCTTTTCCACCCAAACCTGGCCATCCGTTTGAACAAAAATAAAGCGTACTGTCGTCAGGATGAATAAAAGGCGATTGCTCGTCAAATGAAGTATTAATATTGGGACCCAGGTTTTCCGGCTCGCCCCAGCCTTTTTCAGTTAAGGTAGATTTCCAAATATCATATCCACCATAACCGCCTTTACGGTTGCTTACAAAATAAAGCGTCCGTCCGTCTGCACTTATAGAAGGCTGTGATTCCCACCCGGAAGTATTCACCGGTGGTGGTAAATCAAATGGTTTGGCCCAGTCGTCGCCTTTTTTCTGCGAAATATAAATATCGCAACGTCCAAGGCCGTCGGGCCTGTTACAGCCGGTAAAAAACAGGTACTTGCCATCCTGCGAGATGGATTGTGCGCCTTCATTGTATTCGGGCGTGTTGATGCGGTCGCTTAAATACGTTGCTGTTTGCCATTTACCGTCAACTTTAACGCTCTTATAAAAATCTTCGTTATTATTTATTTTACGGGTAAATATCAATGTGCTTTCATCCGCTGTGGCTACCGGCAGATATTCATCATTACCGGTATTAATTGCAGGGCCCATATTTATGGGTTTAAAAGGAACCGGGTGCGAGATGGCCTGGATGCTGAATTTGCAGTCGAGGATCAGCTTTTGCGCATAAAAATTATTTTGCGGTGTAATATCCGGATAGGTCAGATACTTGTTAAGATGCTGAAGTGCATCGTCATAGTGTGCTTCGTTTACTTCTTCCTCACCTATTTTAAGATATACGGAGCGGTTAAAATCAGGATTGAGTTCAATTACCTTATGATACTGTTCTATAGCAGATTTATGCTGATGCATCCGCCTGTATATATCGGCCAAAACCGCGTGTGCTTCTACAAATTTACCATCGGCTTCAATAGATTGTTTTAATTGGGTGATGGCATCCTCATATAAATTTTCGTCCAAACTTTCATTCGCTTTGGCAAAATATTTTATGGCTTCCTTATCAGAGGTAGTGTACTGTCTTTGCTGAGCAAATGCAAAAACCGGTAAAAAAAATAACAGAAACGAGAAAAATTTAACTCTCATTCGGTTTGATACGTGGATTTGTATCCTAAGTTACGTATATTATGGAATATTTAAATATTTATGCGTTTGCAATGAAATCTCCCATTGAGGGTTGTTCATCACATAGTCCACAATAAGCGGGGTCATTTCTTTTGATTTTGACCATTCGGGCTGTAAAAAAAGTTTACAGGTAACTGATACCAGCAGGGCATTTTGTTCGGCAAATGCAAAATCAGATTTATTGAAGATGATCACTTTAAGCTCATCAGCGTGTGCTGCTACATTTGGAACCGGCGCTTTGAATTTTTTTGGCGATAAACAAATCCAATCCCAATGTCCCGACAACGGGTAAGCTCCCGAAGTTTCAATAAATGTTTTGATTCCTTTACCCTGGAGCCCGGCGGTTAAATAATCAAGGTTATAGATCAAAGGTTCGCCGCCTGTTACCACAACTGCCTTTGAAGGGTATTTTGCAGCGTTTTCAACAATCTTATCGGCCTGGGTAAGTGCATGTAGCTCTGCATCCCAGCTTTCTTTAACATCACACCAGTGGCAGCCCACATCGCATCCGCCCAGGCGAATAAAATAAGCAGCCTTACCTGTATGATATCCCTCACCCTGTATCGTGTAAAACTCTTCCATTAAAGGAAGCAATGTGCCGTCTTCCGGAATCTGATGTGCCATAATGAAGCTCAAAAGTACGGTTTTAAAGGGAAAGCGGAAAGTACGAACAGGTAAAAGGTAAAGAGCGAAAGGTAAAGAGGTGAATTTTGATAGTGCTGTGATAATTCAACCAACGAAGATTAAATAAAAAATAAAAACCTTTTGCCGTTTACCTTTCAGCTTTAACCTTTTTTTACTAACATTACTTAAAATTTGCATATGAAAAAAATTTATTACCCCATTTTATTTTTCGTATTGCTTTGCTTTTCAGGATGCGTTGATATCGAAGAGCATTATGATTTCAAATCCGATGGATCATGCAACGTAGTTTATGGGTTTGATATGAGCAGCGCAGTTTCGGTATTAATGAACCTTATGACTGATTCTGTTAAAGCAACCCCCCAATTTTCCATGGTAAAGGATACCACCCTGGATTTTTATACCGCTTTGCCTGATAGCACCCAACAAAAAATGACCCCGGAAGAAGCTAATATGGCGAAAACCAGTAATCTGTCCATAAAAATGGATCTTAAAAAAAATATCATGAAGGTGAGTATTAACCATCATGCAAAAAACTCAGCTGATCTGGAATATTATTTAAAGCATCTTTCAAAAATTTCCATGAACAGCCAGCTAAATCCCGTTACAAAAGATAAAGCTACACATGGTTTTGACGCGCAGCAATTGGTAGCAGGGGAGGATTATTATTTGTATGAGATTACACCCCATAAATTTTATCGCGTTATTGACAAAGTAAAATTTAATGCATTTTTAAAACGCACGCAATCTACTTTTGCAATGGCGAAGGCTATGCTAATTGATATGCCCTATAAAGTGGTGTTGAATTTTGCAAAGCCTATAAAAAAATTAAACAATCCAAAAGCCACCTTATCGGCTGATAGAAAGCGTGTTACGCTGATAACCAATATGGATGATGTTATGAAGAACCCGGCTGTAATGAATTTAAAGATCGATTTTTAATACACTGAAGGTCTGTAAATACTTTATATCGAATTTCGGTAAATCCTTATTAAATAATCAGGCAGTAAAAAAATGTTTGTCTGGATCAAACAATTAGGGCGAACGCATTAAAATAAATACAAGACTGTGCTATTTTACCTAACCCCAAATTGTAATTTTCTTAGTTCCATTGGTACATCATAAAAGAAAAACACGCTTAAAATTTTTTAATGCGTTTGCCCTGATCAAACAAACATAAATTGGCATAGATAAGTATGCTATATTATATTTGTAAATTCTTTGCAAAAACTAAAATAAGCGTTTATTAAATTAATGAATACAAGAGCGATAGATTACATTACTGAAGATTTTTATGAGTCGCTAAGTTTTCAGGACGGCGAGTTACCAGACCTTGAAACAGTAAGGGAATTATTTTATAATGAAGGGTTGCTTATAAATAACAGCTTTGGAAAGCCGATTAAATTCACCGCTGACACATTTACCATGACTTTGGAAGCGCAAATTGCCGACGGTACACTGCAGCAGTTTATGCAGCGCGAGCTCTACTCAAAAACCGAAATATTTGGCAAAATTGCCCAGCGAATGAGTGTTTATGAATACAGCTTTGCCGACCATGGAACAGAAAATTTGCCGAGAGGTATCAATTACATCCAATATGTACTGGTTGACGATCACTGGCGCTTCACTTCAATGGCCTGGAATGACGAAAATGAAAATTATCAAATTCCTTCGGAACTTTTAAGTTGATTAAGTGAATGGGATTATAATTCCATTCACTTAATCAACTACTCACTTATTTATAAACCTCTTTATTAGCAGAAGCCAGCGTGTTTTTAAGCAGACCTATGATGGTCATTAAACCTACGCCGCCGGGTACAGGTGTTATCCACGAAGCTTTAGGGGCTACGTTTTCAAAATCAACATCGCCGTAAAGTT
>JAQBOU010000089.1 GCA_028287865.1 Mucilaginibacter sp.
GAGCCATTAATAGGGCAGATTGTGTCATTTCTATAAACAGGCGACTCCAACGGAGTCAAATTGATCTTACAAAATAAGTTATTGGGCTCCGGCGGAGCCTCCTGTTTATAGAAAAGAAAACGGAAAAGTTTAGGGCTCCATTAGGAGCCTTCTCCATACAGCTGTTTTTGGAGTGACAATGGATAGAATTATTTAATGCGTTTGCCCAGTCAGATAGGTCACTTTCTTTTAATTTAACTAAAATCTGTGCTTAAAAATTATTCCCACAGGGAATTCTGCGCTGATTTTAATCACTGTAGATTTATAAACAGGTATTTAACACAATAATTTAGAGTATTTATACTGACCTTGTAATTAAATTGCCCGCTTATTTTTGGTTTAGTTAATAAATTATTTATTTAACTGTATCGCCCGACCCCTTAATTAAATTGTGAGCTGATCTGTACTTTATAAAAGGCATGGATCAGCTTTAATTTTATATAAATAAACGAACGACTATACGACTATCGAAATTTATTTTTTAATCAATAATATCATTTATTGTAACGCAAGCAATTGTTACTAAATTGACGTCCTATTTATGAAAGAAATATCATAGATAAATCGCTGATGAAAAAAAACAATTCTTCAAGAAAAAAAACTGCCGGTGAAGTGGAAAATGTAAGCAAGGAAACAGGCACTCTTACAAAGGGTTCAAAAAAAATTCAAGATAAATCTTTTCCTATCATAGGTATTGGCGGATCAGCCGGATCATTTAAGGCGCTCGAACGCTTTTTCAAGCATCTGCCGGTAGATAGCGGTATGGCTTTTATAATTGTGATGCACCTGGATCCGAATCATTCTGTAAGCGTTGCCGAACTACTTCAAAAATACACTGGCATGCCCGTTTTACAGGCTGAAGATAACATGGAAATTGAAGAGGATCATGTATATGTGATACCGCCCAACAGGGATATGGGTATTCACAATGGTAAACTCTTATTATTTAATCTTACAAAGTTTAACGGGCATCAAATGCCGATTGATTATTTTTTGCAGAGTTTGGCAGAAGACCAATGGAACAATGCGGTGGCTATCATTCTTTCGGGCATGGGCACTGATGGCGAAACCGGGGTTAAGATGATAAAGGAAAAGCTGGGAATGGCAATGGCGCAGGAACCGGACGATGCCGAATATAACAGCATGCCTAAAAGCGCCATCAATTCGGGAATGGTTGATTATATATTGACCCCTGAAGAAATGCCCGCTAAAATGATAAAGTATCTTAACCATCCTATATTAACCGATGACAACCGGGAACAGGCCATTATAGAAAGCAAAAACTCCAACGCAATTCAAAAAATATTAATGCTGCTGCGTTCACATACCGGGCATGATTTTACCCTGTATAAAAAAAACACCATCACCCGCCGTATTGACCGCCGCATTGCCTACAATCAGTTACCTGATTACGTTAGCTATGTAAATTTTTTGCGGGAAAACCCGCAGGAAATTGATGTGCTCTTTAATGAACTATTAATTGGTGTTACCAAATTTTTCAGGGACCATGCCGCGTTTGAATCCCTTAAGGAGAAGCTTGGCATATTGTTGAGTCAAAAAAATGAGGAAGATCCGATAAGGATATGGGTAGCAGGATGTTCAACGGGGGAAGAGGCCTATTCTATAGCTATATTGGTGATAGAGTACCTGGGTACTTTAAAATTAAAACGGCTGCCAAAAGCACAAATCTTTGCAACCGACCTGGACAGTGCCGCCATAGATCATGCAAGGACGGGTGTGTATTATGATAATATTGTAGCGGACGTGTCACCGGAAAGGCTGGAACGTTTTTTTGTAAAAAGAAACAACTCCTACTCGGTAAAAAAAGAATTAAGGGAAATTATTGTTTTTGCACAGCATAACCTGATTAAAGATGCACCCTTTACCCGGCTTGATCTTTTGTGCTGCCGTAACGTAATGATCTATCTTACTACCGAGCTGCAAAAAAAGATCCTGCCTGTTTTTCATTATTCTCTTGGCCTGCATGGTATTTTGTTTATGGGCCCTTCCGAGACGGTGGGCACATTTGCCGACTTTTTTAATACACTGGATGGAAAATGGAAACTTTTTGAACGTAAACCCGGCATCTCAACCGTTGGTAAAATGATTGATTTCCCTTTCAATATCTCGAGCCATGGTTTAAAAAATCCTAGAATGGAACTGCCTGCAAAGCAGGGTACCAAAACAGCGTTATTTGAAACATTCAGTAAGATTTTGCTGGAGCAATATACGCCTGCTTCGGTTTTAATTGATGAAAAAGGCGACATATTATATATTAACGGTAAAACAGGGAAGTTTTTGGAAGTGATTTCGGGCGAAGCTTTGATGAATATTCACCGCATGGCACGCGAAGAGTTAAAGTATCTGCTCGGCAATGCCATACACCAGGTTTTTATAAATAAGGTGCCTATTGAAATTTCAAATATTAAGCTAAAAGAAGAAGACAAAATAAGAATAGTTAATTTTAAAGTTACTTACCTGGAAGAAACTCCTTTACAGGGGCTTGCGTTAATTATTTTTGAAGACAGGGGACTACTGAAAAAAGGTAACCGCAAATCGCCAAAAGTTAATTTACCGGCTACTGAAGGTATGGTGGAAGAGTTGGAAAAAGAACTGATCTACACAAAGCAGCAATTGCACTCAACCATTGAGCAAATGGAAACCTCGCTTGAGGAATTAAAATCCACTAATGAAGAATTACAAAGCACTAATGAGGAACTGCAAAGCACCAACGAAGAATCATTAACTACTAAGGAAGAAATGCAATCCCTTAACGAGGAGCTGATGACCATAAACATGCAGTACCAGGTAAAAGGAGAAGAGCTTACCCAGCTTAATAATGACATGAAGAACCTGCTGGACAGCACTGAAACTGCCACTATCTTTCTTGATAATTCATTAAATATTTTGCGGTTTACGCCGCAGGTAAAAAAGCTTTTCAATGTTATTCCTGGCGATATTGGCCGCTCTATTACGCATGTGGTTTCAAACTTTGATTATCCTGCTGTTGAAAACGACATTATGGATGTGGTAGAAAGTTTGAAAGGCAAAGAACTGGAGATAAAAACAAGGAAAGATGAATGGTATAATCTCAGGATTATGCCCTACCGCACACTTGATAATTTTATTAACGGTGCGGTGTTAACTTTTAATAAAATAACGCCGGTTAAGGCAATGGAAAATAAGCTGGTGGTGCTGCAAAAATACGCGGAGGCATCATTGGAGTTATTAAAAGAGCCTGCGCTTTTGTTGGATAAAGACATGGTGATACAAAGCGCTAACCAAGCCTTTCTGGATTATTTTAAGTTGATAAAATATGAACTTGCGGGGCAGTCAATTTTGGAATTGGTGCATAACAAGTGGCAAACAAATAAGCTGGATGACTTGTTAGAAAAAAGCATGTTACAAAGCCATACTTTAACATTACAACATGATTTCCCCGTTATAGG
>JAQBOU010000117.1 GCA_028287865.1 Mucilaginibacter sp.
TCACCCTGTAACCTGTGTACAAAGATCTGCTGGTCTTTTGCAACTTTAAATTGCTGTCCGGCTATACTTACTATTGCGTACATTGTTTGTTAATTATTGTTTTAAAATTCGAGGTGCAAATATAGAAACTTTTAATTAAAAAAGCTATAGAATTATAAACCTTAATTGTTGCACATCTTTTTCAAAGCACTTGTATAGTTTTCAGCTATTGGTTGCCCGCCCAATTTTTGGCATTCATTATAGAATTTCCATGCATTTATACAATCTTTATTTAAAAAATAGCAAATAGACAATTTATAAGTTGTATTAACATTAGCCGCATCAATGGCATAAGATCTTTTTAAAAGATCAACAGCGGTGCTTAATTTAACTGGATCCTGTTCCTGCTGAAACTGCATAAAGTATAATGTCGCTTTATCAGTTAAAATTACTGAGCTTTGAGGATTTAATACTAAACCTTTATCATATTGAATGATCGCCTTATTATAGTCGTTGAATGAGCCGTAAATGGCACCGTAACCCCAATAAGCATTTTCGTTTTTAGAATCAAGTAGCCAGGCCTGGTTAAACCTGCGCATTGCTGTTTCAAAATCACCTTTGGATAAATATATAAATCCAAGTTTTACGAGGTGATCAGAGCCTTTTCTGCGGGTGGTATCTTGTCTTAATACTGTTTCTATGAATATCCTGTCCTCTTCCAATTGTCCCGTAGATTTTGGTACATTTCCGTATTCAGGTTGTAAATTAATTTCGCTTTTTGCCTCTTCCTGAAATTGCGGATAACTTATTTGCTGTGCAAACGAGGACAAACAAATAAGGCAAATAATTGGGACGAAAAAATATCTCATAATTCTTACTTTTTATTCTTGTCCTGTGCGTCGGCTAAAACGTGCATTATTTCTTTAATTAAATGCTCATTTGCATCCTTTAACCTCGTATCACCGGTAAATGAAGCATCGAACAATACCTTTTTGCTTTTCCGCTGGTAATTGAACTCGATATAATAGCGTGGCGGCTTATGCCCATTAAACTTTGAGGTGTCGTTATTTAACTCATTGGAAGGGAAATCCCAGAAACCGAGATCGGCGGCCTTGTGATGCAGGTAAAGCAAGTCGGCTTTAGATAGCAGAATATTTGTTTTTATGAGCGAATCGTGCTTGTTTAAATACTGGTAGTCGCCGGTAAGTGAATTGTATTGATTAACCAGGCTATCACCTTCACCATATTTAAACACAAATGATTTAAACTCTGTAAATTTATACGGCGCGTTTTTTATCATCCTCCCATAGTAATAAACGCAATAAAAAAGGAATGGGACAATGATGGTAAACAGCAGGAATATTTTTTTGGCTTTATCAGACATGGGGTTATTTATAGATTTACGGGTTAGCTATTCGTCATTGCGAGGAACAAAGCAATCCATCCAACTGTACAGAACGGCTCTGTAAATCGGGATTGCTTTGTTCCTCGCAATGACGCTTTTATATGTTACTTTTTAAGACACGTTCAATTTTGCAAAGGTCTGAAAAACTTTATAATTATCCTCTTATCAATAATTCAATAAATCAAAAATCAGTAAGCTCTCCCTCCCACTTGCTTACAACTGCAGTTGCTATTGCATTGCCGAGCACGTTTGTTGCTGAGCGGCCCATGTCCAGTAAGGGGTCAATACCGATAATTAGCGCAAAACCTGCTTCAGGGATATTAAACTGGGGCAATATAGCGGCTACCACTACTAATGCGGCCCGTGGCACACCTGCTACGCCCTTGCTCATGAACATTAAGATGAGCAGCATGGTTAGCTGCTGACCAAGCGGCAAATGCACGTTATAAGCCTGGGCAACAAACAAAGAAGCAAAGGTCATATACATCATACCGCCATCCAGATTAAAAGAATATCCCAAAGGCAAAACAAAACTCACGATCTTATCGCTGCAGCCAAAGCGCTCCAGTTCCACCAGCACTTTTGGATAGGCCGCTTCGCTGGTTGAGGTACCGAAGGCAAGCAGCATGGAATCCTTAATGCCATTTACCAGGGTAAACACCCTTTTATTGAGCACAACGAATCCTGCCAAAACTATTAAAAGCCAAAGAATGATGAGCGAAATATAAAACTCGCCGATAAATATGGCATAGGTAGATAAGATCCCTAAACCCTGTTTGGCAACAATAGCTGTTATGGCGCCGAATACTGCAAGCGGGGCAATTTGCATCACATAGCCTGTTATTTTTAATATTACCTGGGCGGTGGCATCCAGCACGCGGATAATGATGGCACCTTTTTCGCCGATAGCGGCGGTGCCGATCCCGAAAAACAGGGAAAACACCACGATCTGCAAAATCTCATTATTTGCCATTGCCTCAATAAAACTGCGGGGAAAAACGTGTCCTACAAAATCTTTTAAAGAATATGCCGATGCTTTTATGCCTGAGTTCACAAAGCTGTCCGGTAAAGCCAGGTGCATAGCCCTGCCGGGTCCGAAGAGGTTTACCAGCAGCATCCCCAACAGCAGCGATACCAGGGTGGCGCATAAAAACCACAATAAAGTTTTACCGCCAATACGGCCTACGGCTTTTATATCATCTACTTTGGCAACACCGATCACCAGCGTGGTAAAAACAAGCGGTGCTATGATCATTTTAATGAGCCGAAGGAAGATATCGCTTAAAACAGTGAAGCCTTCCAGTTTATCGTCCCTTAAATTGTTGTTTTTAGTAATGGTATTAGCCAGCGCTGTTCGTTGCGCGGTGAGCTGTGTATACTGTTCTGCAGAATTGTTTTTTGCTGAAAGACTGCCGTTAATTATTTTAATACCGGTTTCGGCTACGCTGATCCGGGTATTAATAGCATTGATAACATAAATATTATACAAATACCCAATGATCACACCTAAAATCAGCGCTATAAAAATATAGAGGGTCAGTTTGCTTTTTTGCATTGAAGTGCCAAACTTACAAAGTTTTTAAAACTTCTTAAGTTTTATCTGAACGACTCAAATTTGCTCCACTACAACCGCAGTTCCGTAAGCCAGCACTTCTGTTATGCCCTGCATCACTTCATTGGCGTCATAACGCATGTTGATCACCGCATTGGCGCCGCGTGCCTGTGCATGCTGCATCATTAGCTGGTAAGCTTCTTCGCGGGATACTTCGCATAATTCTGTATAGGTATTGTTTCTGCCGCCGAAAACTGTTTCCAATCTGCCTACAAAATTACCGCCCAAACCACGCGAGCGAACAGTAATGCCTCTGATTATGCCCAGTTGCTGGGTTATTTTGTAACCTTCTAAGGTTGTGCTGGTTGTTACTAACATAGTTTTATTGTTTAAGCTTTAAATATAAAGTTTTATGTGTAATTTATAATAAGATGTTAAACAGCAAAAATTGTTACTTAATTTCCTAGGTCGATGACGTCCCGATCAGCTTTGGCATCATATTGGTTGCCGTAGTCCTAAACACTACAACATGGGAATAATAACTAACTTCATCGGGGGTCTTGCCGGCGCCGTTGCCTTAAACATATTGCATGAAACTGCAAAACGCCTGGATCATGATGCGCCACGGATGGATCTGGTTGGAGAAGAAGCATTGAACAAAGGCCTAAAAAGCGTTGGTGCTGAACCTTTAAAGGGCGACAGCTTGTTTGCCGCCGCTTTGGCAGGCGATCTGCTCAGTAATGCTTTGTATTATAGTTCTATTGGTATCGGCGGTAGCAAATACGTGCTGGTACGTGGCGCTGTTTATGGCCTGTCGGCAGGCATTGGCGCTGTTGAGTTAACAAAACCACTGGGTTTAAGCGATGCCCCGATAACCAAAACGAATAAAACCAAAGTTTTGACCGTGGCCTGGTACCTGTTTGGCGGAATGGTTGCCGCCATTACTATAAAGGCATTAAGTAAGAAATAGGAAAACCAGTTTATTTATTAAGTTTGATCAAAAGTAAACCACATTGAAAAACACAACCCTTTTAAGTATCCTGCGGATAGTAGCTTTGATAGCATTGCTAATTGGAGCGGGCGGCTCATTTTACCTGGTGCTCCAGGCAGGCCGTAATAATAGTTCGGCTGTTTTGCGTATGCTATTTGTGGTATGGGTGCTGTTTCCTTTTGCGGCTTTGCTGATAGCCGATGTAGTTTCCAGGAATTGGTCTGCCATAACCCGGCTGGTTACTTACTGCCTGATGCTGGTGATCACGGCCGGTTCTTTAATGGGTTATAGCGGGATGTTCAGCTCACCCGGCACGAAGCCCGCAGCAATGTTTTTACTGATCCCTTTTATAGCATTGCTTGCTATGATGATCATTATTCCGATCACTGCGTTTATGTCACAAAAAAAGGAATAAACAAAAACCCTGCATGTCATCGGAACGAAGCAATGCAGGTGTGAATACAGATTTTTAGTAGTTGATATTGTGGTTTATAATATCTTTGCCATTTTCAAATCAGATGAGTACAAAATCCGGCAGTCCCATCATAAAATTAAGTCTTGTTTCACTTACTATCGGCGGCCTCAGTATAGGCATGACCGAGTTTTTAATGATGGGCGTATTGCCTGATATTTCACGTACGCTCAGTATTTCCATTCCAGAAGCAGGCCACTTGATTTCAATTTATGCCTTAGGCGTTGTAATTGGTGCGCCGCTTATGGTTGCCCTTGCGGGGGATTATCCGCCTAAAAAGGTGTTAATTGGTTTAATGCTGATGGTTTTTGTTTTTAACGGTTTATTTTCCATAGCACCAAACTATGGCCTTTTACTGGTTGCCAGGTTTTTTGCCGGCTTGCCACATGGCGCTTTTTTTGGCATGGGTGCTGTGGTAGCCAGCAGGTTAGCCGAACCGGGGCGGGAGGCGAGGTCAGTATCGGTTATGTTTGCAGGATTAACCGTTGCCAATATAATTGGCGTTCCCTTGGGCACTTACATCGGGCATAACTTAAGCTGGCGGTTGTCATTTGGTGTTATTGCTTTATTTGCTTTAATAGCTATAGTTTGTATCCAGTTTTGGATGCCTGTTTTAAAGGCAAAAGGCGGCGTGGGTTTTAAAGAAAGCTTAAAAATATTTGGCAAGACTGAACTTTGGCTGGTTATTGGGATATCAGCAATCGGGACGGGCGGCTTTTTTGCGTGGATAAGTTATATCGCCCCGGTAATGACCTATGTTGCCGGTTTCGGCGGGAACATGGTTACGGTTATTATGGTAATTATTGGCTTAGGTATGGCAGCCGGTAACTTTGTGGGTGGCCGCCTGGCCGACAGGTTTTCGCCCCTTATTACAACCGGAGTGCTGTTATTGAGCATGATAGCGGTTTTATGCTGCTTTGTGTTTTTAACCCATTATAAAGCGCCCGCAATTTTAATGACTTTTTTAACGGGAGCTGTTGGCTTTGCGGTGATAGCCCCCATGCAGATATTAATTATGCAGGTAGCCAAAGGTGCAGAAATGCTGGCTTCGTCTGTATTACAGGCAACATCAAATTTTGGAAACGCTTTAGGGGCCTATTTAGGCGGATTACCCATTGCGGCCGGCTTTGGCTACACCTCGCCTGAGTACGTAGGTTGTGCCCTTGCCTTTTGCGGATTGCTTTTTTGTTTGATTTTATGGAGCCGGAATAACAAGCAACTACCCGAGCCCATTCCCAAGTATTTATAGTACCCGGGAATCAAAATCCACCTACCCCCTCCCCCATATTGATCAACCTGTTTACCGTAGCTAAGCCGATGTTAAGCATCGTGCTGATCTGCCGCTGACTGTGGCCCTGTGCGGCGAGTTCTGTTACCTTTGTTTTAAGCAGCTCCCTTTCTTGGGCAGAAGGCTTGAGCAGATGGGTGCCTTCACGGGCATAGCCAACAAACTCGCACCTTAAAAAGTTAAGTGGTTTAACAATGCGGAACAGGCACACATTATCTTCGCCGTAAACTTCGTGGGTGGCGCGCTGCTTTACCTGTTTCAAATAG
>JAQBOU010000122.1 GCA_028287865.1 Mucilaginibacter sp.
TATTGAAAAAGAGATTGACGAAGATGTATACCACATGGCGCGGATGGGGGTTGATGCCTTCAGGGTGCATATTTGGGATACGGAGATATCTGATACCGCAGGGAATCTTTTGGAAAACGAACATTTAAATTTGTTTGATTATTTGATCTATCGCCTAAAGCAGCGTAATATAAAAATTATTATTACCCCTATTGCTTTTTGGGGTAACGGATATCCGCAGAAAGACGAAAAAACTACAGGATTTTCGTCAAAATACAACAAAGGCCGGGCTACTGTAAACGAAGATGCAATAAAGGCACAGGAAAACTACCTGAGGCAGTTACTACAGCATGTTAATGCTTATACAAAGCTTAGTTACCGCGATGAACCCGACATTATAGCTGCCGAGTTGAATAACGAACCAAGCCACAGCGGCCCAAAAGAGAAAGCAACCGACTATATTAACAGGCTGGCCTTAGCCGCCCGCAGCACCGGTTGGAGCAAGCCCCTTTTTTATAATATCAGCCAGTCGCCTTATTATGCTGATGCGGTGGCGAAATCAGATGTAAACGGGTTTAGCTTTCAATGGTATCCTACAGGGCTTGTGGCCGGGCATGAGCAAAAAGGAAACTTCCTACCCAATGTAGACCGTTATGCCATCCCTTATGACACGATACCGCAGTTTCATAACAAAGCCCGGATGGTGTATGAATTCGATGCGGCTGATGTATTGCAATCTTGTATGTATCCGGCGGTTGCCCGCAGCTTTAAACAGGCAGGTTTTCAATGGGTTACCCAGTTTGCTTATGATCCATTGGCTACCGCCTATGGAAATACGGAGTATCAAACCCATTATTTAAACCTGGCCTATACACCGCCAAAAGCCATTAGCTTTTTAATTGCCAACCGGGTATTTCATCAGCTGCCGCGAAATAAAGAATATGGCTCTTACCCTGCCGACAGTGTTTTTGATGTGTATCATGTGAGTTACAACCAGTCTTTGAGCGAAATGAATACCGCAAAGGAATTTTACTATTCAGGCACAACAGCTATGTCACCAACCGACCCGGCAAAGCTGGAACATATTGCAGGAGTAGGTAGCTCGGCTATTATAAAGTATAAGGGCTACGGCGCGTATTTTATTGATAAACTGGAAAACGGTATTTGGCGGCTGGAAGTTATGCCCGATGCTATTACCATCCGCGATCCATTTGAAAAGGCTTCGCCATCAAAAGAAGTTGTGCATATTCAATGGTCGGACCAGCCTATGCAGATCAACATTGGCGATATTGGAAATGATTTTGATATTAAAGGCATCAACCAGGATAACAGCTACCAAACAACAGCGGCCAACGGATCATTTACTATAAAACCAGGCACCTATTTATTGGTAAAAAAGGGTAAAAACACCGGGAAATGGACCATTGGAAAAATGATTGGCAATATCGGCTTAAACGAATTTGTCGCGCCACAGCCGTTCAGCCATATGCCGTATGTAAGCTATACTCCGGTTACAGAAGTAAGCGCTGGCGCAAGTTTTATAATCAGAGCCAAAATCGTTAACATTAACCCCGACACCAAAGTTAGTTTGATACTTACTAAAGCATTTGGCCCTCCGGCAATCATTCCAATGGAAAAGCTTACGCCTTATGATTATACAGCGGTAATTTCTGCTGCACAGGTTACACCCGGATTGCTCACCTATCGCATCATTGTTAAAGATGGGGATAAAACCCTTTCTTTTCCTGGAGCTATTGAAGGAAATCCCTACGATTGGGATTATGTAAATAATGAATCCTGGCAAACTTTTGTAGCTGCGCCTAACGAACGGCTCAGCTTATTTAACGCAACAACAGACCGGGGCCATACCAATACTTATTTCCCTGTATTTACCCGCAACGGGGGCGCACAATTTACCAGCGGCGAAGTAACCGGGCAGCTCGCATTCAGCGCTTCGATACCAAAAATTGCAAAGGGGCAGGTAATGGGCTTCCAGTTATATATTGGTGATAAGGTAAAATATAGATTGCCGGAAGCTGCTGCTTTCAGCAAAGTTGTTATCAGAGCACGGATGAAAAGTGATCAACCGGGCAAATTGAGAATAGCGTTATTGACCAACGATGCAGCGGCTTATGCGGCATCAATTGATCTCAGCAGTCAATATAAAGATATAGAGATCCCACTATCGGCTTTCAAACCGGACTCGAGCCTGTTGCTGCCGAGGCCATATCCCGAGTTTTTGCCCCTCTGGTTTAAGGCATCTTCTTTTAGCGGACTAAGCATTCAAAAGCTGGATAAACTGGAAGTTACCGCGGGTAAGGATCTTGATCCTGCTGGTTATAATAAACCTTTTGGCATTGAAGTGGAAAGCGTTACATTGGAACCTTAATTAATTAAGAAATAACATTACTGTATCAGTATGCTGATACAAAAAATCGCACTGTTGTCCGTAGTTTCCAAACTACGGACTCCTTATGCCCGGAGACTGTGTCTGCGGAATTCAAGGCTACCAGTATCACTTTCTCATTTTCAAATCAACACATTTTTAAATCTTCAAATTAAAACCAGGAGTATAGCTGGGTCATTTCTTTCCATAAACTGCCATGATATCGGGTACTTTGTCTAAGGTGATAACCAGGTCGTTGTTATAAACATATTTAAGATACTTAGGGTCCACCTTTTTTAAGAAATTAGAGTGCCATATCATAAACCATGACCATTTGGCCCCATCCGCAAAAGATTGCGCGGGATCCGGAGGAACCGGGCATTCATGAAATGGGATTGGCATGGTGCTGCCAACTATTGATTCTGCCTTTTTGTACATTTTTAAATGCGTACCAGTATAACTATAATCATCCGCCCCTGCAATATCTACATAATCACGACCCGGATACCACGCGCTGTCGGGATTGTTGGTGTAACACAGCACCCATATCAGGTTGTTGAGCCTTTTTTTGTGTACATAATAATCGTACATGGTTGTCCATAGGCGTTTAAACTGTTCGGGCCCTCCTTTGCTCCACCAAAACCACGTGCCGTTAAGTTCATGAAAAGGACGCCATAATACTGGGACATGTGCCCGTTTTAACTTTTTAAGCAGCCGCCCTTTTTCTTTAAGCTCTTTCCAAAAAGCCTTATATTCAGGTGTTCCTTTCTCAAAGCATTTATTAATATCAATCTCTTTTTTTGAATTTACATATCCGTTACCAATAGCAGGTGCTCCCCAATGCCACATAAGGGTTGGTATCCCTCCCCGTTTCCACCACTCCTTTGCAAACTTTACTTCATTTTTATTCTTGCTGCTGTCAATAAAATCCATACCCCGTATGGCAGGCAGCTTCCCTGTAGTATCCTGAATATATTTAAGCTCATCATATTGCCCGTTAAGCACCATCTGACCTGATAACATCTTTTTTCCATACATATCCTGTAAATAGCTATATAAAGCTTTTGCCTGTTTGGAAGCTTTTTTATTTGATAATAACAATGCATCCTGACCATAAATAGAGGCATGTATGGATACTGCAAAAACAAAAAACAAAGCTGCTTTACTGTAAAAATTCATTGGGTATTCAGTTTGATATTAATAATAAGGATGTCTTTAACAATCCGGAAACGAATTGAAAATATCAAATATAAACCTGTAATGATACCCAAGATAATGCTATTTTATCTTTTTCTGTTTATTTATCATTTTCTTTTGCCACTGATGACCATCTAAACAATGGTTAAAAATAATTTTTATTTCAAAAAAATTACAAAACCAGCGTTTACCTAATTGGTTATCAATAAAAGATGTTTATTAATTAAAACGAAATACTCCTATGGATAACAACGAAAAAATAAGCCGGCGTAAGGTGGTAGCCGGATTGGGCGCTGGTTTGGCAGCAGCCGTAGTTTCACCCGTCTTTGGCAGCGGGGCTCCATCGTTCAATTTAGACGGACCTACAAAGCTCGATAATCCAATTACCAAATATCCAAAGCCGCCATTTCCAACACAGCCACAACCATGGCCGGGGCTGCAAAGCAAAATGACCCCGGTTCCCGACTGCGGCGAGACAAGCTATAAAGGTTCGGGCCGTTTAGCGGGGAGAAAAGCATTGATCACAGGGGGTGACTCGGGAATGGGCCGCGCCGCAGCAATCGCTTATGCACGCGAAGGGGCAGATGTTGCCATTAACTATTTCCCTACAGAAGAACCTGATGCCCGGGAAGTGATTGCACTTATTAAAAAAGAAGGTCGTAAAGCAATTGCCATTCCCGGCGACCTGCGTGACGAGGCATTTTGTGTAAAGCTGGTACAAAAAGCGGTGGATGAGCTGGGTGGTTTGGACATTGTGGTTAATAACGCCGGAAGACAACAGGCCCACCAGTCGATCCTTGATATTTCTACCGAGGATTTCGACTCGACCATGAAGACAAATATCTATGCTCCGTTCTGGATCATCAAAGCCGCTTTGCCGCATTTGCCGCCTGGGTCGGCTATTATCGGCACTACCTCGGAACAAGCGTACAATCCCGACGCCTGGCTGTATGACTATGCACAAACAAAGGCGGCTACGATGAACTATGTAAAGTCGCTTGCCAAACAACTTGGCCCTAAAGGTATCCGGGTTAATGGTGTAGCGCCGGGCCCTATCTGGACACCATTACAGATCAGCGGAGGAACAATTGCCGGAAAACAGGAAACTTTTGGAAGCTGGACCCCCCTGGGCCGCCCCGGTGAACCCGCTGAATTAGCTTCCATTTATGTGCAGCTTGCAGCCAGTGATGCAAGCTATGCAAACGGGCAAATTTATGGTTCTTCAGGTGGGGTTGGACAACCCTAAGAAAAGTAACCAAGTGTTCCTGCGTTAGCAACCAGGAACACTTGCTTCTTCACCTCCAATTTGAAAATTTAGCAATTTGAAAACCTCAGCTGTCCGTAGTTTCCAAACTACGGACTCTCTATGCCCGAAGACTGTGTCTCGCGGCATTTACGGCTACTGGTATCACGTTTTCCTGATTTTCAAATTAGCACATTTTCAAATCTTCAAAGTAAAATTATATTTCCCTCACATCGGCCACCTTTATCCAGCCTTCATTGCCATTGGCCAGTCTGATCTTTTCCCAGCCATTGCTGCTTTCCAAAGCGTTTACCTTGGTGCCTTCATGTAATACAAACAGGGTATTCAAATGCTCACCGGGTCCGCTTTTTACATTGACGGAGCTACTAAAAACAATTGCCTGCCGGTGATCTTCAAAATAATTAACCTGCTTGCCGGCAATAAAGATTGTTAAGATCCCGAGAAAAAATAAAGTTACTGCTGCATAAAAGGAGGTTTTTTTTATTAAAACAGCGTCAGCAAAAAAGTACAGGATCAATAGCACTGAGCCAACGAGTACAAACACAATGCTTAATATAGACAATGTACCAACTGAAAAGCTCAAAATAAACATCCGCCACCACCGCGCGAGAAAAAATTCGGGCACGGCATCAATTTTATCAACGGTTTTTAAGTTGGCGAACCGGATATTAAAGTTGATATCATCGTCAGCCGGGTTAAGCTTATGTGCCTTTTCGTAATATAGCAGGGCCGAAGGAATATCCTCCAGTTTATAACTTGCATTTCCCATATTAAAATATACCACCGACGACTGATATCCCTCATCCAGAATCTTATGATAAGTATTCAGCGCTTCTTTATACTGTGCTTTTGCATAATAATCGTTGCCCTTTACAAAAAGCACATGGGTATCATCATTACCAAATGACAACAATGGTAAAACCAGTCCTATAAAAAGATATAACCCTCGTTTCAACATATTAAATTTTACTTTCAATATCATTTATAATACCACTGGCCTTTTCAAATACTTCCTGCTGCGATATGTGGGTTACCGGTGCATAACGGGCCATTTCGCATAAATCAAGCGTATCCAGCAGCTGGCTGATCAGCTGTTCATCAACCGACCGGGCTCTTAAAGCCGATGCGATAGTTTCCCTGTTTAAGTTTGCATATAAAATATTCAGCTTATCGCTGAGGTAGCCATACAGTCCTTTAAATACATCTTCATAAAACGCTTTCGTATTTTTTGCAAGCAGCTGCTGCTGCGCGCTGGCCAGGTGTTTGGCTGCCTGTTTGCCTGCCCTCCTGCTTTTTACTTTAACTATATCGCTGTTTTCCCTGCGTATTTTGTTACGGTAGGCAAAAGCTCCCAAACACACCAGCGGTCCAAAAGCTATCAACAAATAATATCCCGGTGAACCGAAAAAATGATCACCCTGAATGCCTAATCCGCTATCATTGGTTTTGATATACCTGATATCTTTATCCAGCAATTTTACATCCTGTTTATCCGCATCCGGGAAGGCGGTGACATTCTGTTCATTGGTGCCTTTATCTACTTTTATAAGAAATGCCTTGGTTGATAAGCTTACATACCTGCCGGTAGCAGGATTAAAATACGAGAATACATAGGGGTCGATGGTATAATTGCCCTGATGCCGGGGAATTAGCAGGTAATTATAGATCCTGCTGCCGGTGGCGCCGTTATCAGTGTCTGCAACTGTATCGATAACTTTTGGGTCGTATTTTTCAAAATCAGCAGGGAAATTTATTTTCAGGGGCACAAACAATTTAATATTACCCGAACCCGTGATTTTAACTTTATAATTTAACGCTTCGTTAGCCTTTAACTCAGTTTTATCTGTTGATGCCTGGATACTGAAGTTACCAACCGCTCCTGTAAAACCGGCAGGTTTCCCCGCATCCGGCAATGGTTTTACATGAATAGTTACGGGGGCGCTTCTAACCTTAAATTTTTCCTCCTTAAACGATCCGAAAAATTGATCCATAACATCCTGTGCAGGTGCCGGTACTCTCACCAAAAAGGTAAACCCTAAAGGATCAATGGTTAAATTTCCGGAATGCTCCGGGAATAAAATGGTTTTTTTTACGTCGGTAACATTGTATTTCTGGCCTTTGTAAGTTTCCACACTCCATTGAACCTGCTGCTGCAGTTGTTTAACATCTTCGCTGTAAAAACCATTTAAATCCGGCAGTTTATCTACCTGGCTTTGCTCAATTCCTATACGGGTGTACAACCTGTAATTTACTGTTATCTGTTGGCCCTGATACACATTGGTTTTATCTACCACCGCCCTTATAAATAATGATTTGGCTAGGTCTGCCGGGTTACCTTCCATAACAGTATTATCGGGCGCGTTGCGGCCGGCGGCATTCTGTGGAACCGGCCGCCCCTTTACTACTTTAATTTTAATGGGATTGGCGGTGAACCTGCGGCCATTAACCACTATGGTGGCCGGGCCAATAGTAAACTCACCTTCTTTCACAGCCATTAATATGAAGCTGTAGGAGTTACTTACAGAGGAATTCCCGTTAATGGATTCCATGCTGGTTGATACATTGGGGCCAGACAATACCTGGAAGCTGCCAAAGGTTGGCGGTGTAAACCCGTCTGCATTGGCATTTACCAAAAAGGTAATTTCAAATTGCTCCCCGGTACCTACCTCGGTTTTACTTGCTGATGCAGTAAATTTTATACCATCAGCAAATAAAAGGTTTGCACAAAGAAGCAAAAATGTTAATATGTAGTGCCTTTTATTCATTTATATTTTAATTGACCAGGTAGATTAATCAGGATGTCATTTTGTGTGAAACTCTTAACTGTTTAACTTAATCAACCACTCGTTTACTCCATCACCAATCCTTTTGGATCTGCATTTTAGTACCTTTTAATTTTTTATTCTTCAGCTTTTCCTGGGTTTGCTTTTCATCATTATTCATAGCATCCAGCATTCGTTCTGCATCCTGCTTTGATACTTTATCTTGTTGCTGCTGCTGATCCTTTTTGTCCTGGTTCTTATTGTCTTTATTCTTGTCGTCCTGATTCTTGTTATCCTGGTTCTTATTATCTTTATTTTTGTCGTCTTTATTCTTATTGTCTTGCTTCTGTTTATCCTGGTTCTTGTTGTCTTGATTTTTATTATCTTTCTTCTGTTGCTGCTGCTGTTTTAGCTTTTCCTGTGCATAAGCCAGGTTATAACGCGCCTCGTCGTCCTTTGGATTATTGAGCAATGATTTTTTATAGGCATTGATGCTTTCTTCCAGCTTCTTATTTTCCAGCAAAGTATTACCCAAATTATAATAAGCAGCAGAAGCTACGGGCTTATTGTTATTGGCCGATTCTCCTAATTTGTTAAACTGGTCGCTGGCGTCGGTATATTTTTTTTGTTTGTAGAGGGCATCACCCAAATTAAAATTACCAGCAACGTTCTGATTTTTCTTTTCGACAGCCTGCCGGTAACTGGCTTCGGCTTCTTTAAATTTTTGTTGCTGATACAGGTCGTTCCCTTTTTTAATATAGCTTTTTTCCTGCTGGGCCAAAAGCAAAGTACCCTGCAGCAAAAACAACGATATGATCAATAATTGTTTCATGGTTTTTTGGCCTCAAATAAATTCAAACCGCTTAATTTTAAATTTTTCCGGTTCGAGATAAAGAACTCAACAATTAATAACAAAAATGCAAAACCCAGGAAAAACTGAAAACGGTCTTCAAAGTTTTTAAAGCTTTTACTGTCAATTGTTTTTCTTTGAACTTTTCCAATCTGATCCATTATGATGTTCAGTCCGCTGTTGGCATTGGTAGCTCTTACATAAGTGCCCATTCCAGCAGTGGAGATCTCTTTACACATATCTTCATTCAGCTTACTAATAACGGTTTTACCCACACTGTCCGTATGAAAACCAACCTGTTTCCCGTTCTGATAAATTGGTATGGGTGAGCCTCCGGCTGAACCTATACCTACTACATTTACCATTACATCCTTATCAGCGGCATTTTTCGCCGCCTTAACTGCGTCATCTTCGTGATTTTCGCCATCGGTAATTATAATCATGGCCTTACCTGTTCCATCCTTAAAGTCAAACGATTTCATGCCAAGGTCAATTGCCGAGCCAATGGCGGTTCCCTGCGTAGGCACCATACTGGTATTAATGGTACTCAAAAACAATTTGGCTGCCGAGTAATCAGTTGTTACGGGTAATTGCACATAGGCTTCTCCGGCAAAAACAATGATGCCTATACGGTCATTATGCAGGTTATCGATTAATTGCGCTATAGCCCGCTTGGCATTTTCGAGACGGTTCGGCGGCATATCCTGCGAGAGCATACTATTTGAAACATCCAGCAGTATCATCAAATCAGCAGCTTTACGCTTTTCTTCCTCCATTTTCGAACCGATCTGCGGATCGGCTATGCCAATGATCAGAAATCCATAAGCCACCAAAAATAAGATAAACTTAAGCCATGGCCTCGAAAACGAAACCTCAGGGATCATCATATCAACGATACGCCTATCCCCAAGCCTGGCAACAGCATTTTTTTTCCATGTGGTTACCGCTATAAAAAGCAGCACAAACACCGGGATAGCGGCTAATGCCCACAAAAATTCTATATTTTGAAAACGCAGCATCTTTTAAGTTAAGGCTCCTTTAAATAAAGTATTTTTTAATACAAACTCAGTTAATAAAAAGAATAAACCGATTAAAGCGAATGGCAAAAAACATTCGGATTTTTTATGAAATTGGGTTACGTCAATCTTTGCCTTTTCCAATTTATCAATCTGATCATAAATATTTTTTAACGTTCTGTTATCAGTAGCCCTGAAATATTTCCCGCCGGTAATATCAGCAATTTTGGTAAGGGTGCCTTCGTCAACATCCACCGGTATTTGCTGATACTGGACACCAAATGGCGTTTGAACCGGGTATGGCGCATAACCTTTTGTGCCTATTCCCACTGTATAAACCCTTACATTAAATTGTTTGGCAATTTCGGCTGCGGTAACGGGCGGTATTGATCCCATATTATTTGATCCGTCGGTAAGCAATATTACCACCTTGCTTTTTGCTTCACCGTCTTTAAGCCTGTTTACCGCGGTGGCCAATCCCATACCAATGGCGGTGCCATCGTCTATCATCCCGTTTTTAACATCCTGAAAAAGATTGACCAAAACATCATGATCAATAGTTAAAGGACATTGCGTGAAAGCTTCACCGCTGAAGATCACCAGGCCAATACGGTCGTCAGGGCGGTTTTTTATAAAATCTATCGCTATATTTTTCCCTGCTTCCAGCCGGTTAGGCTGAAAATCCTCCGCAAGCATACTCCCGGAAATATCCGAGGCAATAATAATATCGATCCCTTCGGTAGTGGTATTTTGCCAGCTTAATGACGATTGAGGCCTTGCCAGCGCAATGATTAGGGCGGCAATAGCTAACGACCGCAACACAATGCTAAAGTGCCTAAGCCGGGGAATAACACTTTTTACAGGCAATGAAAACCCCTTTACTGCCGATACACTTAAACTCCCCTGCAGTTTTTGTTCCCGCCAAATATACCAGGCTACCATTACCGGGATGAGGATAAAGAACCAAAAAAATCCGGGATTGGCAAATTCTATCGATTTAAGGAAATTCATTAAAGATTCCCCCCTTCCGCATTGCTTTTTACCTCAACCTGTTGGGTATCGGATACAAAACTTACCGCATTTGCAAAGCTTTGTTCATTTTCGGCCGGCAACGGTTTTTCTTTTGCAAATTTTACCAGGTCAGCCATTACCAATGTTTTGCGCAGCAATTGCTTGTCTTCAGTTTTAATATCCAGGTATTTTAAGCTATCAAAAATTTCGTCGGTTGTTTTCTCATGGGTTTTTATGACGTACCTTTTTTCTAAATACTCCCGCAACACATCGCTTAACTCAATATAATATTGCTTAACCTCACCCTGCTGCCATAGTTTTTTATCACGCAATTCATTCAGTTTTTTCAGTGCCTCCACATGGGCAGGTATAATGGGTTGTTTTACAACTTTTATTACCGGGACGTTTTTCGGCCTCTTTTTTAAATAATAGATCAGCCCGATAATTGCTGCTATTACAACCAGGGCCAATACAACCCAGTACCAGTTATCCATCAGCCAGTCAAAAAAAGTATAGGATACCTTTAAAGGCTGTTTAATATCATAAATGCCTTTAGTGGTATCAACTTTAACCGTTTGCACCATTAAGGTTAATTCGTTGGTTTTTACAACGCCACCGGCAGTACCGAAGGAGTATGAAGGAATGGCATAGGTACCTGCGTCAAAACTGGTTAGCGTATAACTTTGCGTTATAGTTGCCTGATTCCTATCCTTCTTGTCAACAACGGTATCGGGTTTATTGCTGCTTACAACCTGTACCTTCCCTGTTATGGTATCTGTTAACTTCGGAAAGTTCACATGTTCTTTTATAGGTTGATGAACAATTAAATAAAGCCTGGTTTGGTCGCCAATACGAATGGTATAGGGGTTCAGCCTGGCTTCTGCCCGGATATTTTGTGCGCCTGCATTAAATGTAAGGCCGGTTATAATTAACAGTGAAAACAGGATAGTATTAAAAAAACTTCTATTCATTTTTCTTACCTTTTTCTTTCCCGCTTTTTAAACAAAGTCATCAAAGGCTTCACATACGATTCGTGCGTGCCAATATCAGTAGCATCCACACCCGATTTGCTGAAAACCTCTTTTAAACGGGCATTTCTTTTTAAAGCATCAATTTTATAGGCATCGCGTACTTTTTTATCCCCGGTATTGATCCATATCAGCTCGCCGGTTTCTTCATCCTTTACAGGTATCAGCCCGAGGTCAGGAAATTCCTCTTCATGCTTATCGAAAAGCCTTAAAGCAATAATATCATGTTTCTTATTGGCTATCTTAAGTTCTGATTCAAAAGCAGGGCTCATAAAATCCGATATAATAAATGCGGTACATTTCTTTTTGATGGCACTGGTAAAATATTTTAAAGCCTGGGCCACATCAGTGCCTTTGTTTTGCGGTTTAAAATCTATCAGTTCCCTGATGATCATTAATATATGACTTCTTCCTTTTTTAGGCGGAATAAACTTTTCGATCTTATCGCTAAAAAATATCACTCCTACCTTATCATTGTTTTGTATTGCCGAAAAAGCGACCACAGCACATATTTCTGTAGCCAGGTCCTGTTTCTGCTGGTTAAGGGTTCCAAAGTTTTCAGAACCGCTCACATCCATCAGCAACATTACGGTTAGCTCACGCTCTTCATCAAAAACCTTCACATAGGGATGGTTGAAACGGGCGGTAACATTCCAGTCTATCGTTCTTATCTCGTCGCCCAACTGGTATTCACGCACCTCGCTAAAGGCCATACCCCTGCCTTTAAATGCAGAGTGGTACTCACCCGAAAATAGGTGATTGCTTAACCCGCGGGTTTTGATCTCAATCTTCCTTACTTTTTTAAGCAGCTCTTTGGTATCCCTTGCCATATTGCCCCTCTAAATCTCCCCGGTAGGGAAGAATTGTTATTTATTTTATTTTCTTTTTTAAAAGTCCTCCCACCCAGGGAGGATTAGGTGAGGCTTAAGGTACTTCTACTGCATTTAAGATCCCGGTTATGATATCTTCGGAGGTCATATTTTCAGCTTCGGCCTCATAGGTTAGCCCGATACGGTGCCTCAAAACATCATGACAGATTGCCCTTACATCTTCTGGTATTACATATCCCCTGCGTTTGATGAACGCATAAGCCTTTGAAGCTAACGCAAGGTTGATACTTGCCCTCGGTGAAGCCCCAAAGCTGATGAGGTTTTTATAGTTAGATAGCTTGTACTGGTCGGGATACCGGGTAGCAAAAACAATATCGATGATGTACTGCTCTATCTTTTCATCCATGTAAACTTCTCTTACCACTTTACGCGCCCTGATTATATCGTCAGGATGAATAATGGCCGTCGGCTTTAACATTCCCTGCGGTGCAATATTTGCGCGGATGATCTTCTTTTCGTCTTCCTTGTTTGGATAGCCAATTACCACCTTCAGCATAAAACGGTCAACTTGTGCTTCCGGCAACGGATAAGTACCTTCCTGCTCAATCGGGTTTTGCGTAGCCAGCACCAGGAAAGGGTTAGGCAGCATAAAAGTATTATCGCCAAGCGTCACCTGTCTTTCCTGCATAGCTTCCAGCAAAGCGCTTTGTACCTTTGCCGGCGCACGGTTTATTTCATCGGCCAGCACAAAGTTTGAAAAGATAGGACCTTTTCTAACTATAAATTCCTCTTTCTTTTGGTTATAGATCATTGTTCCCACTAAATCAGCAGGTAACAGATCGGGCGTAAACTGGATACGGCTAAAATCGGCCTGGATAGCTTTTGACAGTGTATTGATTGCCAATGTTTTAGCCAAACCCGGTACACCTTCTAAAAGGATATGACCATCAGCCAGTAAACCGATCAGCAGGCGCTCAACCATATATTTCTGGCCGACGATCACCTTGTCCATTTCCATTTTAAGCAGATCAACAAAGGCGCTTTCGCGCTGTATCATTTCGTTAATTGCTCTTATATCTGTTGAATATGATGAATTACCAGTCAAAGTATCTGCTGCAGGATACCCTGTATTACTATTTATTTCTTCCATGAAGTATTTTTATTTGGAGTGGCAAAATTAAACAGATGATCATTTTTTTGCCAAAGAAAAGTGAAGCATAAATGTTAAATTTTGTTAAATCCGATCGCTGACTAAATAATTTTTAAATGTCTTATTGATAATTTGTGAAATTAACAATAAAAAACATAAAGCTCCTTTGAAGTTATTTAAAAAGCTCCTGTAAAATTTAAGGATCAGAAAAACAAGCAATAATATAATTCAAATCTTTAAATGAGCGTTCGGAAAAAATGAGACAAAAAAAAGTGGCTCCGATCTTTCGGGGCCACTTTTATTTTTTTAAGTGGATTTAAGGCTTAATATTAAGCTCTTTTCCTTGCAGGAACAAGAGGTAATACGATACAAGCGATTAAAGCGGCAACTTCTAATACGATTAACATGACTTTAGTTTTTTAAGTAATTATTGAACATTAAATTTTGTCAGAAAAACTAACCCTTTTATTTCTGTTAAACCTAATCTTTCAATTGAGGCTTAGGATTTAAGATTTGTATTTCCTGTACTGGGTTAGGCTAAAAACATGCCATAACGTATTTTTTAATAAAAATCGTTTTTGGGTTGAAAAATTGCTAAAATTAAAATTTACTTAATTTTGAAATTCACTTTAAAAAGTTGAAGATTTTCTGTTTTTGGTTTCAATTTTATGACTATTACCTGAAAATCTTGTTTAAAAAACCTAATAAATCCTGTTTGGGGGATATTTTCAGATAATTAATGAAAATAGATTGAGTTTTTGCAGATATAATCGCCGTTATCATAAAAATAAAAAACAAGCGAGTTTATAAATCTTTAAGGACATTTTTTTAGAGCTGGCAGTAGTGGTTCTTTTTAATTAAATTCTTTTTTGAGCCCTTTTTATTTTAATTATCATTTGAAATTAAATTTTTGACAATTTGTCATACATGCTGACAAGTGGCAAAATTCGATAAAAATGACTGCAAAAAAATACTGCCAAACCACTGACAAAATGACAAACGATTAAATTCATAGGTAAAATACCTGATTCTAGCCTTGTGCCAATTTCATTGACGAATCAAAATTGGTTGTCAATATTGCTATTTCTGTAAAATTTGGTATTTAAAAGGAGTTATCGTTAAGCGGTATATCAGTTTCAGGGCAAAATATTGCCAACTTAATTATTTAACAAATTGAACTTGAGAGTTGAAGTCGAAAGCAGCAGCTTAAGGAAGTCAAAAAATCTGTAATAAGGTTTAGGTTTGTTTGATACTTAAATCTAAGTTAAACTACAATAGTTTTATTATGGCTTAACTATTAATCTGATTGAAAGGTAAGAATGTATTTATGTTTTTTAAAATATATTATACCAATACCGTTATTGTATATGTGAACGTCGCTTTTCGAGGTATATAGTTCAATATATGTCTACTTTTTGATATCAGTCTTAACCACAATTGTTCCTCGCGTTCCCCTCAATTTCTACATCAATTATTTTCCCATCAAATTTAGCAGTTGATATGGATATGCCTACCCAATCTGATGCGGGTGTTTTTTGAATATAGCTGAAAGCTCTAAGTTATTTCTCCTTACATAAATCTGACATGGATAAGTTACCGTAGATGTAATCAAAATGTAAAATTAAATTCCTGGTTAAGTAATCCATCTTCTAACAATATAAATCAACTGCTATGAAAAAAAACACATTCAAAAAAATCCTGGTTTACACGCTATCCAGTATTTTATTATTGGTAATCGTGCTGTGCGTTCACATTTATATGGTCTATCGCCCCAAAGCACCCACTGCATCTTCAAGGGTAATGGCCCGTATAGATATTAAACAACCGATAAATGATGCTGACGCCAATAAGATAAAAGTATTTATGGCCCATGAAAAGGGCGTAGACCATTACCTGGTGAATCCTGAAACCAGTATCGTTGTTTTCACATTTCTACCCATAAAAACCACCGGGAATCGGGTTGTCGATGATTTTAAAGCAAGTTTCAGCTTCAAAGCCGACCGCTTTGTGCCAACAACAAACGATTTAAAAAGCAGCTGCCCTGTAGCCGCTTCATCTTACACTTATAAAGTTTATCAATTTATTTCTCAAATAATTTAACCACAAAAATCAATATGAAAAAGTTAACATTCCTCCCCATTGCCTTTTTAATTGCACTATCTGTACTGCTTATAGATGCATGCAGTAAAAAAGCCTCCAGCAACCCAACACCAACAACAGGAGCCACCCTATATGATTCATTAGGCGGAACTGTGCTGGTTACCGATCCAACACATTCTGGTGCGATGATTGAAAAAGGGCGCTTAGCAATACGAAACGTTATAGACAGTACAATATTTGTTATTGCTGCCGATTCAAAAATCAACGGTCACTTCACTGTATTACTTGCTGAAGTTACTAAAGGTGATCTTTCTGGTTTTACAGACCTGAGCGAAAATTTAACAACTTTTGTTGCGGGTGCTACGGGCGCTAAAGATTATATTTATATAGGATTAAATATGACCGATGCCCACAACCCTGCGACTAACCCGCGGATGAACGGGAAAGCCACCAGTGCAGATTTCGATGCTTTTGTTAATGACCTTGTAGCGGGCGCCAACAAAAATAAAGTACCAGCCAATTTAATTAATTCGATTGGCAAAATTGTTCAAACTTTAAGGGGCCAGGTGGTTCAGAAATAAGTTTAAATTTACAATAGACAGGCGGCCCGGAATGAACGTTCCGGGCTTTTTTATAACGCAGCGATTACACATAAGCAAGGTAAAATCTATAAGTTTTTTAATTACGTAAATATTAAAAATAGAAGTAAATGCATACAAATCAATCCATTAATATTTCTAATTTATTTATAGCCGGTATCAATTATAAAAAAACAGATGCTGCTACAAGGGGGTTGTTTGCTATTAATTCCGATCAGTATGGAAACATCCTGAAGCTAGCTCCATCCTGCAATATAGATTCATTATTTATACTATCTACCTGTAACCGCACTGAAATATACGGCTTTGCCGAACGGCCTGCGCAACTGATAAATTTATTATGTACACAAACCAAAGGCGATAGCCAAACTTTCACAAGCCTTGCCTATATTAAACAAGGCAATAATGCAATTGAACATTTGTTTAACGTCGGCGCCGGGTTAGATTCTCAACTTTTGGGTGACTATGAAATTATCGGACAACTGAAACAGGCAGTAAAATTTTCAAAAGAACAAAATTTCATTAATTGCTTTTTAGAGCGTTTATTTAACAACGTACTGCAGGCATCCAAAACCATAAAAAACGAAACGCAACTAAGCGGCGGAACTGTCTCAGTTTCGTTTGCGGCGATACAGTATATTAAATAGCATATTAAAATGGATGCCAGGAAAAAAATATTGATGATTGGCACCGGTAAAATAGGCCGCAATACCTGCAAAAATGTAGTGGACTATTTAAATACCACCAATATCACACTTATTAACCGTTCAGAAAAAAAGGCTATTGAGCTGGCTTCAGAGTTGAATTTAAAATATGCCCCGTTAAGTGACCTCGCTAAGCAAATTAAATCGGCAGATATTATTCTGGCTGCCACCAATGCCAATGAACCCATTATTTTAAAAAAATACCTTGAAAACAATGGCGGGAAGCTAATTATCGACCTTTCTGTCCCCTATAATGTTGAAGCCGGAGTAGGTGAACTCCCCAATATTACTGTAGTAAACGTTGATGCACTTTCAAAATTGAAAGATGAAGCTTTACATAAACGTGAAGAGGAGGCCCCAAAGGCAAAGAAAATAATTGAACAGCAAATAGCAGGTTTTATGGAATGGTATACCATGCGTAAAAATGCACCTGCCTTAAATGCTATTAAAGCTAAGTTGATTGCGATTTACGCCCAGCATCCGAAGGTATTAGCCAACACTATCGGTTTTTGTCCGGTTATGCAAGCCCAGCGGGTAATAAATGGTATCGCTAATAAAATGCGTACACAAAACCGGCAAGGCTGCCAATATATTGAAGCGATTAATGAGTTTATGTCCCTATAACCTTCTTCAGGACTAGCTTCTCCTTTATGGTTTAATAGTCATCCTTATACCCTCCGAATGTGCATTAAACTCTGGTGCGTACATGCTCTGAACCGTACTGATCCCTGTTGAAAAATTGCCCGGTTGGGCAATCCTCAGCCAATATTCAAAAACATAGTTGCCTTTATTTAAATTGCTGATAAAAAAATTGGTGGCTACGTCCTTTGTTACCTGGTAGTAATATAAACCATCCTGGTATTTAAAGGAAGAAAGTACATCAACCGGCTCCGTGCCTGCCGGGCGCATATCTTTTAGCTGTACATATTCAAAATCGCGTCCTGCATTCAAATAAACCACCACCTTTAATAAATCGCCTGTTTTAGGCTGATGCGCAGCATCAACAGTAATAAGCGATTGTCCCGCGTCAGTCTGTTTAATAATAAAATATTTGCGCTCCAGATGGATATCCGAGGTTGATGGTGTGGTCTTATCCAGCCGCTCTAAATACTGCCAGTGCAAAGCGCCCCAGCTCATCGTTTTACCATTGTTTTTCAGCTCCACTTTCCCTAATTCCGGTTTAACCTGTTCATTTACCCAATTGGTTTTGATATACCCTGTTCCGGCATCGGCCTTGATGTCAGGTCTCAATTCTGAAAGATTTTTGCCTCCCAAACTAATATCAGGCGCAGCCTGGTCTGCAAGCCAGTTATCTCCCTTAATTAATAAAGCATAACAGGCCGCCGCAGTGGCCTTGGTTGTTTTCCAGTTGGCAGTTTGCTTACCCCGCAACAGCCATATTTTCATTTCTTCAATGGCTTTGTAGTTATTACCGGTTTCAGTAAACAACTCGATCATTAAACTTTGCGTTTCAATTGGTGATTGGTACCAGTAGGATCCCGGCTGATTTTTGGCCCAGTACATCCCTAAGTCATCTGATTGCTGGGCAGTCTCCAATAATGATTTTATGATAGCCGTTGCAACTTCAGGCTTTTTGTTGCGCTGCATTGTTAATGCGATCATGGCTTTTTCATATACATCTCCATTTACCCATTGCTTTTGTGCCAGGCTGAGGTAGTTGTCCAGCAGTGCCTGCATTGCCGGAATAATGGTTCTTGATGTAAAATAACTTTGTGTATAATAGCTATGGATCTCTAAAGGGCTTAATTCTCTATTTTCATAAGTTTTATGGCTTTTTTCATAAGTTGCATCGTCCATCAAAGCCTGATCCAGGTAAGCCATAGCTTTATCAGCAACATCTTTTAAAGCCTGGTTTTTCAGATCGGCTATATTTAAATGATATAATTGCCCGATTCCCGAAAGTATATTTTGAGTTATATAACGATCGGCTCGGTCTCCGCCAAACCATGGGAAACCGCCATCCGGCAATTGCTTTTTTTGCAGTTTACCAAGGTTTGTTTGCAGTTCATAACTCATTTTGTTCAGGTCGAAAAGCAAGGCTATGCGCTTCTTTTGTTCTGATTCATTTACTGCATCCTGCAGCCAGGGGGTTTCTTCAATAAGCGTGGCTTTCAGTTCCTGGTTTTTTTCGAGGTTTGATAACAACTCCGGACTATTACTATTTTTCCATTGATCAAAGACCTGTTTAATAACGGGCATCCTGTTTACTAAACTGGTTGCCATGCTGTTGGCGTAATAGCAGTTAAATATCTGCTCTGAACACTCGTACTGAAACTCCATCATATAGGGCAGGGCCTGCACTGCATACCACGCAGGATTTTGGGTATATTCAAGCGTTAAGGTCTTGCTTTTTAGTGTTGAACTGGTTTGATTCACCAATTTATTAAAAGTAAAATCCCTGGCTTGCCCGGCCCGCACCATCATCGGCATAGATTCGGTGACCAGCATACTATTGGGTAGTATGGCCAGGGTATTTTCCTCACCATCACTGTATTTGCCAGATTCGGCAGTAAGGCGATAAGTAATGGCATCGAGTCCGGCCGGAATAACTAATTTAAACGAGATGGCTTTATTGGATGCGGAAGCGACATCAAATTTTTGCTGTGCATCAGCAGCGTTAGCAAGTAAATTTACCGGCTGCATATTTATCGCATTAAAAAGCTGCAGCTGTACTTTTCCTTTTAATGTGGATGCTGTTAAATTTGCCAGCCTTGCCGAAATAATGATCGTATCGCCTTCCCTTAAAAACCGTGGTGCATTGGCAGTAATGCTTAGTTCTTTTTGCGTTACTATTTCGCACTCGATATAACCTGTTTTAAGATCTTTGGTATGGGCGAAGCCTTTGAAACGCCATTTTGTTAATGCCTCGGGAATAGTAAAATCAATCAATATCCCGCCTTTTTCATCGGTATGCAATTGCGGGTAAAAAAAAGCTGTTTCGTTAAAGTTTTTCCGGGTAATTACAGGAGAAGCTATTAATTGGTCATTACCAATTTTAAACTTATCACCCGGAGATACATTAAGTTCTTTAGGGATTTCAGCTCCATTTATATCCATCTTTCTTTGGGTACCATAGCCTACTGCCACTTCATTTAACGCAGGTGACTCTACAGTTGCCGATGCTATTGAAATACCTCTTACCATTACTCCCGCGGCCCTTCCATTTAGTCTATTTATTCCACCACTAAAAAAATTTAAATGTTCATAATTCCGTTCAGCTTGATTAAAGTAGTAATTTTTATATTGTAATGGTTGTGTTATAACTGCTCTTACAAAACCATAATCCCAGTTAAAATATTGCGGACTGTACCTGTAACCATCATTTAACACGTTCTTCCAATTATCCGGCCTTGCCAGCGCATCTAAGGATGCATCATACAGATCGGCCACCATTTCGGCCGCTTGCCGCTCTTTATTCCTTCCAGAAATTTGCAGCTTCCATTGTTCCTTATCACCCGGCTGGAGTTTATTTCTGAACGTTAAAAACCGGATATCCAGGTCATCGTTATCATTACTATTTTTAATAACCTCACGGCTGGTGTAGATCCTGTTTTGATAAACCATTAAAAACTGAACGCTTACATCATTTTCTTTTGCACCAACAGGTATTTTGATCAGTTGCTGTTTGCCGCTACCGATAGTTAACCATTGCGATGAAAGCAATTGCTGCCCGCTATATTTTTCCATCAATATATGATTTGGCTCACCGGCACCCAGTAAAAATTCGGCCGGTTTTCTTCCGGAGGCTGTAGTATTTAAAGGAATTGCCCAATCCGTTATACTTGCCGGCTTTGAAGGTGCATTAACTACGTACACATACCACGTAGATGAGGTGGTATCGCCCCGTTCATCCTGCGCACTAATACTTATTTTATAACTACCGGTTGGATGGTTCTTTAATATATCCAGGTTAAATATGGAAGGCCGGTTACCATCTGTTGTTATTTTTAAATCAGCCACTTTATTTTCGACGGCCCATGTGGCTTTGTTGTCCTCATTGCTGTAAGCGTAATAAGGAAAATCGGTTTTATACTGATCCTTCCTTAATAAATATTGATCTGGCTTACCCCATAACCTATCTTTAAACAAATGACCCGGTTCTTTAAGCGCATAAACTTTTAATTGAATAGCGCCGCTTTGCATTACATTATTCCGGTTGTAAATTTCCGCAGCTATTCTTACTGAGTCCTTTGCAATTATTTTATTGGGGATATTGGCGGTAACTACCAGGTTCTTATCAGCAACCGTTAAAGCTAAATTAGCTGAACGCGTTTCGCCGCTCCCATCGGTAACATCAGCACTTATTTTAAATGCATAATCCCTCTCGCCCTGCTCAGTCTCTTTGTCGGCAACAGCTTTAAATTTTATTTCAAATCGGCCCTGGTTATCTGTTGTAATGGTATCGGTTGCTATTTCGGTGCTGCCGGTTGGGTAATTAATGTAGCTATGCGGTCTGTAAACAAATTGGCGTTCGCGGGTGATGTGGAACGCAACCCTGGCATTTGATATTCCATATCCTGAATAAGCTGAGACCGTTCCTTTTAAGGTCACAGAATCATTCGGTTTATAACTGTTTTTAACAGGATTGAACCCTACACTGAAACTTGGTCGTTTATATTCTTCAACGTTGATCCATTTATTACCATCGACGGTACTGATAGAAACCGTTCCGTTCAATATATTTTGAGGGATAATAAACGTACCGCTAAAAGTTCCGTATTCATTGGTGGCTACAGGTAGGGAAGCGATTGATTTATTGTTATTATCCTTGATATTAACGTTCATTTTTTTATTAACCAGTAAGCTGTTTTTGCCGTTTTGCGTTTGGATGTGCAATCCTTTAAAATACACGGTTTGCCCCGGGCGGTATATTTGTCTGTCTGTAAAAATTATTGTCCTGTTGAATAAGTTATCATAGACAGCACTTCCGCTATATCTTTGTCCGGTAGATAATGTATCCCTGTTCGATGACAGTTCCAATGAATAATTCCCGATCAGGTACAACCCGGTTGTACAAATTCCATTGCCATCGGTTATGAACTGTTCATTTCCAGATACTTTTACCCGCACGCCCGGCATCGGCGCACCAGTTTCACGGTCCGTCACTAATACTTCAAAATTCTTTTGCTGGTTACGCCGAGTAACGAACGATAAACGGCTTACTTTAAATGAGGTGAGCTGTAATGTTGTTGGGTCATTAGTTAAAGTATCTTCCACCATTAAAACATAAACTCCCGGCTGTAGCGGATCTACTTTAAATTCGGTAGAATGGCTTCGATAATCGCCCGGGTTTGGCAACTGCAAGTCCTCCACCTTAATCGGCTTTAGCCTTTTTAAATAATTTAAAACACCATAGGAAGCTTGTATTACACCATTGTTAAACTGATTTTTATCCTGCCTTATGCTTGCGAGCTCATCATATTGGGTTGACCAAATCTTATAAATAGTAATCCTGGCGGTTTTAATATTGCGATAATTAAGTAGCGCTAACAATGGTTTGCCGGGAACACCTACGTCCTCCAGGTTGGCTGATAACTCTTTTTGTTGGACCTGTTTAATATACCCGTTGGCATTACGGGCGCCCAGGCTTCCGGGCCAGGCTTTATCTGCTTTGATATAGTAACTTAAAGCTGTTTTTAAACTATCTCTGTCCTGGTAGTATTTCCCATGCAACACAAGTGCATCGGCGTTAATAGCGCTTGATGAAAATCGCGTTTCAATCTCCTCAAGCGCCTTCAAATACAATGAATCTTTGGCAGGGACGTTTGCATGCGTATATAAAAATTGGAAACGCCTTAAATCAATATCAGCAAGGGCTGCTTCGTTTGGTTTTTGGAGATGAAAAAGCGTTGCCTGCTGCAAATATTTAATACCCTGGTAAAAGGTTGACGTGGTATCTGTGGTTGCAATTTTTAAACCGGCAAACGCTCGGCTGTCGTCAAAAAAGCGCGGATCGCTCAAAGCAAAAGGCTGTTTGGGCTTTGTAAGTGCAGGTTCTTCGGCCAGGTAGAAATCTAACGCACGATGCACCAGCAGGTCATATAAAGTCGGGCGCAGGTACCGGGTTGTGGTATCCCCTTCCAGCACTCCATTTAACACGGTGACTGATGTGTTTTGCTCAAGTTTATAGTCCTTTAACGACAGGTTAAACTGATGGCTTATTTCATTGTTGATGGTTTGCAAATCCCATTTGGTAAAATCGCTATCAGTGCTGGCAAGCCTTGTACGCTGACTAAACAGCCAGCGATTTTCCTCGTAATATTGCTGATATAGCGTCGCCAGTAATGATTGTAAAACCGGTTTCACCGGAAAAGACGCCTGGTTAACATCAGATTTCACGCGGTTAATAGCGGCAACCATCGCATTTTCATCTATGGCCGATTGAAATTGAATTCTATATAATATCGCCTTGATCTGCATAGGCGCGTTCCTTTCTTTTCGTGCCAGCTGTTCCAACTGATCAACTTCCAGTAAGGCTGACTTAGGCAGGTCTTTTTTTGCCAACGAATCAATGCGCGCGCTGATCTTTTGGGAATTTTGCGCGAAAGTAAGGCTGCAAGAAATCAGCAGGACCAAAAGAAGTAACCCTTTTTTTGAGAAAAAATATTTTACCGGCATAGCATTAACATTATGGTTTAGATTAATGATGCAATGGACATGCTGATTCCATAACCATTAGAAAATATTTAAGTTTGGAGAGATAAGATAGATGCTTTAATTTACAATTCTGCTTTTGGCATGCACTTTTACAAACCAAGTGTAGATCGCTTGTAGAAGATCTTTCACTGGGTTAAGATGACAAGGGGGATTTGATATTGATCAGCTACCCTTCACCGCCCTGGTTGATTGGCCGATCTCATCCCACATCTGGTCAGTTACCATTTCGAGCCCATTGAATTGCCCGGCACCCTGCAGCCATTCGCCGCCGTCAATGGTGATCACTTCGCCATTTATGTAGGCTGAAAAATCAGAAATAAGAAAAGCGGCAAGGTTTGCCAGTTCCTGGTGTTCACCAACGCGTTTGAGCGGTACACGATTTTTAAAGCTAAATTTCTCGGCCATTTCACCGGGCAACAAACGCTCCCATGCACCTTTAGTGGGGAACGGCCCCGGTGCAATAGCATTGGTACGAATACCGTGCCTGCCCCATTCCACAGCCAGCGACCGTGTCAACGCCAATACGCCACCCTTTGCACAGGCCGAAGGAACTACATATGCCGATCCTGTAAATGCATAAGTAGTAATTATATTAAGCATATTACCCGGTATTTTTTCGCTGATCCAGTACTTTCCCAAAGCAAGGGAACAATTAACCGAACCTTTTAAAACGATATCAATAACGGTGGAGAAAGCATTGGCAGAAAGGCGTTCTGTAGGCGAGATAAAATTGCCGGCTGCATTATTAATTAATACATCAACCCTACCAAACATTTGAACGGCGTCGTTAAGCACTTTTTCTACCTCTTCATAATTACGCACGTCACAAGCAACAGCCAAGACTTTTCCGCCAGTTTCTGTTTCCATCTCCCCCGCGGTTTTTTGCAATACCTCAAGTTTTCGGCTGGTGATAACCAAATTGGCACCTAATTTTAAAAAGTAAGTACCCATAGCCTTACCAAGTCCCGTACCGCCCCCTGTTATGATGATGGTTTTGCCTTTCAGCGCATCATCCTTTAACATACCACTTAAAGCGGAAGAATTAACCGGATTATTTATATCAGGAAACTGCATAATATTGAATTAAGCCTTTTTAGCCATGGGAGATTTTAAATTCTGTATAATTGATTCCAATGTTTTACGGGTTTCCGGTGCCCACCATTGTTTTAACATCACATCCAATGTACCTGTTTGGTCAGCAGTTAAATGCGCAATAAGTTCTTTACGGAGGTTAAGCTTGCTTTGGCTCCAGGTAACCGGGTTTAGCTGCATATAAGTACGGATCTTTTTTTCCGCCGCAGCCATAACATCTGCCGGATCACAAACTTCGTCGATCAATCCGTCCTTGAGCGCTTCATTAACCTGCAGTAATTTACCTTCCAGTAAATATTGGTACGCTTTACGTTTACCTATCCAAAAAGCGTATAAATAAAAAATAACATCGGGAACAATGATCCCAACCGGTATTTCATTTAGGCCGATGATAAATTTCCCGTCAGCCATCACTCTGTAATCACAGCAGATAGCCATCACACAGCCGCCTGCCGGGCTATGCCCGGTAATAGCAGCAACCAACGGCTTTTTAAAACTGGTTAAAACAGCCTGCAAATTCAAAAAATCGTTCCAGAAAGTCCTGCTTTGTTCTTCGTTGTAATTATAAACCTCTATCAGGTCAAGTCCAGCTGAAAAGAAGTTCTCTTTGCCTGTTAAAATCACCCCTCCGATCTGGTCGTCACCGGCAAAGTCTTTCATAAGCATTGTTAACTCCAAAACCATATCGGCATTGATAGGATTTGAACGCCCCCTATCCAGCATTATCACAGCCAGTTTATCTTTAATACTTACCTGTAAAGTGTTCATATTACTGCCGCATTCGTTTTGGTTTCGCCCGCGTATATCTTTTCAATCTCATTCCTGTATTTTTCCATAATTACGCGGCGTTTCATTTTGCCCGTTGGGGTGAGCTCGCCACTTTCAATAGACCATTCTGCAGGCAACAGAACAATCTTTTTTACCTGCTCCACATGGTTAAATTCAGGGTTGTACTCATCTACTATCGATTGGAACAGGGCGATCACCTTTTCGTCATGCAACAGCTTTTCATTGGAAGACAGGTCAATTTTATTTTGGGCGCACCATGCTTTCAGATTAATATAAGAAGGCACTATCAATGCAGCGGTAAATTTTCTGTCGGCCCCTATAACCATCATCTGCTCTATCAAATGGCTCTCTTTCATCCTGTTTTCGATAGGCAAAGGCGCTACATATTTGCCGCCGGATGTTTTAAATATCTCTTTCTTACGATCTGTTATTTTTAAAAAACCCTCATCATCAAGCATCCCGATATCGCCCGTATGAAACCATCCGTCAATAATAACTTCTGCGGTTAATTCGGGATTTTTATAATAGCCTGCCATTACATTTGGCCCTTTGCAGAGTATTTCGCCATCGGCGTCAATTTTTACCAGCACATCCTGTAGCAAGGGGCCAACCGTTCCAAGTTTTCTGCCACTTGTGTTATATTGATTTACTGCAATAACAGGTGAAGTTTCAGTCAATCCATAACCTTCCAAAACCACCATTCCGGCAGCGGTAAAGATTTTTTCCAGCCGGATCGGTGTAGCCGAACTGCCAACAACAATGGCCTTTACGTTCCCTCCTATCGCAGCACGCCATTTACTAAAAACAAGCTTATCAGCCAATGCCAGCTGGATTTTATACCATGCGCTTTGGTTATTGATCTCAAACTGTTCTGCAATTTTAATGGACCAAAAGAAAATGCTTCTTTTAATACCGGTCAACATTTGTCCGGCCGCCATAATTTTCTCAAACACCTTCTCAAGCAACCTGGGCACCGAAGTAAAAATATAAGGCTTTGTATCCTTTAAATCAGTGCCTATAGTCTCCATGCTTTCCGCATAATAAATGCTGAAACCATGAAAGAGGTAAATGTAAGTGGACATTTTTTCGAAAATGTGATTCAAAGGCAGAAAACTCAAAGCCCTCTTTTTCTCCATCGGAATTTGTTCTAATACCTTACCCGAACCAATAACATTACTTAAAATGTTTTTATGTGTCAGCATTACACCTTTTGGGCGGCCGGTAGTGCCGGAAGTATAAATGATCGTCGCTATATCTTCTTCTGTAATTTGATCACCAATCGCTTTTATTTTGTCGTGATCTTCTTGCTCCAATGGTTTTAACAAAGCCTCCCAGTTCGTTGCTCCATCTAACTGGTCAAAAGTAAAAACCTCCTTTAACGATGGCACATTTTCCCTGATTGAGCTCACCTTGTTATACAGTTCCAGATTGCTTACAAACATGTATTTGACTTCAGCTTCAATCAATATCTGTTCAATTTCCTTAGCGGTGGTATTAGGGTATAGCGGCACCAGGATTGCCCCTGTTTGCTGAACGGCGAGATCTGTTATTACCCACTCAGGCCGGCCACTGCTGATAAGTCCTATTTTATCCCTGCCCTCAGTTGTTCCGTCATTTACAGAAACTCCCATATCTAACAAGGCCTTAGTTAGCCGGAAGATTTTTTCATGCACCTGTGCAGTACTGTAATGCAGCCATTCTCCCTTAACCTTTCCGTTTAAAAGATCGGGCACAGGTGCATCGGCCTGAATTTCTATACAATCAAACAATCTTTTTTTCCCGGTCATAGATAGTTGGTCATTGGATCATTGGTCATTTATACCGCATTCAAATGACTGAATGACAAATGACCTGATGACTAAAATTAGAAACAATATTTATTTTCTTCTATCAACTTTGCTGCAATACGCCTGCGTGCGGCTGTGGTGTTCAAGTCTTCAGTTTTAGTAAACCTTTTTAAACCTACCATCATCATTTTCCGTTCGTCGCCTTCAGCAAAAGAATTTAAAGCTTCTTTACCGGCTTTAAAAATACGATCTGCTGCATCCCTGATATAAACCTGCATCATATCCTTTTGCTCTTTCACATTGTCATCACCCCGCTGCCCGGCCAGCTTTTCAACCCGCAATTGTATTGATTCGCTTACGTAGGTTTCAATCAGCATATCGGCAATGTACATTAATACTTCCTGCTCTTTTGCAAGGCTGGTCATCAATTTTTGTACAGCAGCACCGGCTACCAATAAAACAGCTTTTTTAAAGTTAGTGATATATTTCTTTTCGGTAGTAAAAAAGTCTTCTTCATCTAAATTAAAATCAGGAATACTCATTAACTCCGAGGCAACTTTTTGAGCCGGCCCCATCAAATCAAGCTCACCTTTCATGGCACGTTTCAATATCATATCAACAGTAAGCATCCTGTTAATTTCGTTGGTTCCTTCAAATATTCGGTTGATGCGGCTATCGCGATACGCCCTGTCCATTGGTGCCTCTGCGCTGTAACCCATACCACCATAGATCTGAACTCCTTCGTCAACAATATAATCCAGCGCTTCTGACGCATGCACTTTTATAATTGCTGCCTCTATAGCAAACAATTCGGTTCCTTTTAGTTTAGCCTTCCCTGCATCCATCCCGCCTTCAATTAAATTATGGGTTGCATCCTCAATGTTCTGACTTGCCCGGTACATTGCAGATTCGGTGGCATAAGCACGGATAGCCTGTTCGGCCAGCTTATAGCGGATGGCGCCATATTTTGAAATCGGGCGGCCAAACTGTTCGCGTTCATTAGCATATCTTATAGCTTGGGTTATCACTGCTTTTGCTCCTCCCAATGCTGCGCCGCCTAATTTGATACGGCCCAGGTTTAAAATATTCACTGCTATTTTGAACCCATTCCCGCGTTCAGAAAGTAAGTTTTCTACCGGCACTTTGCAGTCATTAAAAAACACCTGCCTGGTAGAGCTGCCTTTAATCCCCATTTTGTGTTCTTCGGGATTTAATGACAATCCTTCGAAGCCCTTTTCAACTATAAAAGCGCTCAGGTTTTCATCATTATCAATTTTGGCAAACACGGTAAAAACATCTGCAAAACCGGCGTTGGTGATCCACATTTTTTGCCCGGTTATACTATAATATTTTCCATCGGCAGAAAGCGTTGCCCTTGTTTTGCCTGAATTCGCATCAGACCCTGAACCCGGTTCGGTTAAGCAATAAGCGCCTTTCCATTCGCCAGTAGCTAATTTGGGGATATATTTATTTTTTTGATCGTCATTGCCATAATAAAGAATCGGCAAAGTACCAATCCCGGTATGTGCCATTACCGCTACCGAAAACGACGCACCCGGCCCCGTTTTTTCGCTGATAAGCATAGCAGTTGTAAAATCTTTTCCAAACCCGCCATATTCTTCCGGCAAAGAAATGCCAAGAATACCCAATTCCCCGGCCTGGTGAATCAGGTCGACCATCAAACCTTCCTCCTGCGCATCAATACGGTTCAAAACCGGGACAACTTTTTGTTCGATAAAATCCTGGCAGGTTTGTGCTATCATCAGTTGTTCTTCATCCCAATTTTCAGGGATAAATACATCTTCTGCAATGGTATCTTTTATCAAAAATTCGCCGCCCTTTAAGTGCGCTTTTTCTGCTACTGTGCTCATAATATCTATTTTAAAATCAATATTTATAATAATTCAAATATCCCGGCCGCTCCCTGGC
The DNA here is from genome assembly GCA_028287865.1 of Mucilaginibacter sp. GTDB lineage: Bacteria > Bacteroidota > Bacteroidia > Sphingobacteriales > Sphingobacteriaceae > Mucilaginibacter. The sequence continues at coordinate 29,152 of JAQBOU010000122.1, forward strand.
CTGTACCAACGCACATGGTAACCATTCCGTACTTTGCATTTCTTTTTTCCAGCTCATCAAAAAGCTGCACAGAAAGTTTTGCACCGGTACAACCCAGCGGATGTCCAAGCGCAATAGCGCCGCCGTTTACATTTAATATATCTGTATTTAATCCCAGCTCCTTTATGATAGCCAATGACTGTGAGGCAAAGGCTTCATTGAGTTCTATCAATTCAATATCCTGCTGCTTCATTCCGGCCATTTTTAACACTTTGGGTATGGCTACGATTGGGCCGATTCCCATTATCCTTGGCGGTACACCTGCAACTGCATAGTTAACCAAACGGGCAATGGGCTCTAAATTATTTGCCTTCATAAAACGCTCGCTAACCACCATCACAAACGCAGCGCCATCGCTTGTTTGCGATGAATTGCCGGCAGTTACTACTCCATTGGCATTAAATACAGGCTTTAATTTCGCCAGTGCTTCTATCGAGGTATCAGCACGCGGACCTTCATCTGTATCTACCTTAAATTCCCTTTTCTTCTTTTTGCCGTTTTCGTCTACGTAAGTTTCCTCAACATTTACAGGCACTATCTGGTCTTTAAACCGGCCTTCCTTTATTGCGCTGATTGCTTTTTGGTGCGATTGATAGGAAAACTGATCCTGTTCATCACGGCTGATGTTATATTCTTTGGCAACCGCTTCGGCAGTAAGGCCCATGCCCCAGTAATAGTCGGGATGTGTAAGCGCTATATCCACATTGGGCACTATTCGCCAGCCTCCCATTGGCAGAAGGCTCATGCTCTCTACGCCACCGGCAATAATACAATCAGCTATACCGCTATGTATTTTTGCGGAAGCAATAGCAATAGTTTCCAATCCCGAGGCGCAATAACGGTTTATCGTCATTCCGGGAACCTTATCCGTATCCAGCGCCATCAACGAAATCAAGCGGGCTACATTTAAACCCTGCTCTGCCTCCGGAGTGGCATTACCAACAATTACATCGTCAATCTGCTCTTTATCCACGTTAGGCACGGCGGCCATCAGGCTTTTTATCACCTCTGCAGCAAGCGTATCCGGCCTGGTAAAACGGAACCCTCCGCGGGTTGCTTTCCCAACAGCACTACGACGGGCCGCTACTATATATGCATCCATTTTTTTCCTTTTTTATCTAATTTAAAGCCCATCTAAACCTCCCCTTCAAAGGAGTCCTATGGAGGGAGGGTTGGGTGGGGCCTAATTCCTCAATATTTTTCCGCCAGTTAAAATAGACTGGATCCGCTCAAGTGTTTTTCGTTCTGTGCAAAGTGATACAAAAGCTTCCCTTTCCAGGTTCAGCAAGTAATCTTCGCTTACAACGGAAGGTTGTGAAAGATCGCCCCCTGCCATAACGTAAGCAAGTTTGTGCGAGATCTTTACATCATGCTCACTGATATAATTACCGCTAAACATGGTGTTAGCACCTATATAACCCAGCCCAAGCGCCTGTTTGCCCAGCACCCTGATATCTTTGCGCTGAACCGGTTGGGTGTACCCTTCATCTGCCAACATCAGGCATTGATTTTTCGCTTCCGAAAGCAACCTGTTTCTCGAAATAACCACCATGTCCCGGCCCTTTTTTAGATAACCAAACTCAAAGGCTTCATAGGCAGATGTAGAAACCTTGGCCTGGCCAATAGTTAAAAAACGATCGCGGAAATTATTCAGTTCAATATCACCTTCCTGTAGTTCGTCCGAAAGGCGCAGTGCAAACTCTTTTGTACCGCCGCCGCCTGGAATCAGGCCAACACCAAACTCCACCAGTCCCATATATAACTCGGCATGGGCAACAACTTTATCAGCATGCAGGCAAATTTCGCAGCCGCCGCCCAGCGCCATTTGGTGCGGGGCAACCACAACCGGTATAGATGAATACCTGATCCGCATCATGGTTTGTTGAAATGCCTTTATCACCATGTTCAGCTCATCAAATTCCTGCTCAACAGCCATCATAAATATCATCCCTACATTGGCACCCGCACTGAAATTAGCCCCCTCGTTCGAGATCACTAATCCTTTATAACCTTGCTCGGCAAGCGTGATAGCTTTATTAATGCCCTCTATCACCTCGCTGCCAATCGTGTTCATTTTTGTATGGAACTCGAGGTTTAGTATGCCATCGCCAATATCAGTAATGGTAGTGCCGCTGTTTTCCCAAACGGTGTGCGAGGCACGGATATTATCCAGCAATATAAACGCCTCGGTACCCGGAATTACCTTATATGTTTTTGAGCTGATGTGATAATACAAACGTTTACCATCTTTTACCTTATAAAAGCTTTTGGCCCCGCCTGCCAGCATATCATAAACCCATTGTGCTGGTTTATGTCCTGCGGTTTCCATTTCTTTAACCGTGTTTTCAACCCCAATGGCATCCCACTTTTCAAAGGGACCCATTTCCCAGCCGAAGCCTGCATTGGTAGCGGCATCTATTTTGTACAGCTCATCCGAAATTTCTGGGATCCGGTTACTTGCATAGGCAAAAAGCTGGTAAAACGTTGCGCGGTAAAAATCGCCGGCTTTATCTTTAGCAGCTATTAATATTCTCAGCCTGTCTTTTAAATTATCGACCGTTTTGGTGGTCTCTAAGGATGGAAATTTAACTTTTTTAGACGGCTTATATTCCAGCGTTTTCAAATCGAGCGCATAAAACTGGTTAACGCCGTCCTTTTTTTCCTTTTTATAAAAGCCCTGCCCGGTCTTGCTGCCGAGCCAGTTGTTTTTCATCATCCCGTTTACAAAATCCGGAATTTGAAACAGTTCTTTTGCTTCGTCATCAGGCGCATTCTGGCTAAGGCCATTTGCAACGTGCACCATCGTATCCAAACCAACTACATCATTGGTACGGAACGTTGCAGACTTCGGGTGACCGATAACCGGTCCGGTTAATTTGTCAACTTCCTCCACCGTCATGCCTGTTTTATCAACATAGTGCAGTACGCTCATGATACTGAAAACCCCAATGCGGTTACCTATAAATGCGGGCGTATCTTTAGCTAAGACAGTGGTTTTTCCTAAAAACTTTTCGCCGTATTCCAATAAAAAATCTATCACTTCCGGGGATGTATCCTTAGTCGGGATTACTTCCAGCAGTTTTAAATATCTTGGAGGATTAAAGAAGTGGCTGCCGCAAAAATATTTCTTAAAATCTTCGCTCCTGCCTTCGGTCATTAAATGAATGGGGATACCAGAAGTGTTCGAAGTGATCAGCGTTCCCGGTTTACGGAACTTCTCCACGTTTTCAAATACCTTTTGTTTAATATCCAAACGTTCAACCACCACTTCTATCACCCAGTCGCATTCGGCAATTTTTGGCATGTCGTCCTCGAAGTTTCCAGTGGTGATCCGCCTTGCAAAAGATTTCAGGTAGATAGGTGAAGGGCTTGATTTTAAAGCAAAATCAAGTGCATCATTAACAATTTTATTTCTTGATTTTGGATCAGCGGATGCATCTTTTGGTACGATATCAAGGAGCAGTACCTGCACGCCGATATTGGCGAAGTGGCAGGCTATCCTGCTTCCCATAACCCCCGACCCTAAAACGGCAACCTTTTTTATATTTCGTTTATAATTCATAAATACTTAGTAAATGAGGCGTTTGATTTTATTCTGCGCGAGACCATGTGGTGGTACGGCCAAAAAGCGGAATGCCTACGTATCCGCGTATATCCAATATTTTACCTTTCCAGGTAATTTTGCAGCTGTAGGTTTTACCATTAAGCGGATCATAAATAGTTCCGCCGGTATATTTATTATCGCCGTCTTTTTCAAAGTTCGATAAAACCTGCAGGCCCAGCCTTGGTCTGCCCCTGAGCTTAGGGTCCTCATTTAATTCATCTACCTTAGGTTTGCCATTTTTTAACGGTTCCTTCAGCCAAACCACTTTACCTATAAATTTCCCGTCATGATCCTTTGTAATAAGGATCTTACCGCTTTTAACATCATTATACCACAAACCTTCTATTTTATCAGCCTGGGCTTTTACTACTGTGCTTAATAATGATATGCTTACCATTATAATTAAAAAGCGTACCGGCATTTTCTTCAATATCATAACTTTTATTTGTTAATGTTAGGTTTGTATAATGCGCAGCCTGCTGTTGTCTGCAATAAAACACGAAAATTTGTTCAATAAAATAATACGGTCAGTTAAAATTTAACTGCATTGGTTTATACTCAACAAATATCTTAAATAAGAGATGATTACATAGGTCTATATCACGGAAACATTTGTCAAAAGTTCGGCATTTGGAAAAACCCCGTCCCGGCTTTAGCAATTAAATGAAAATATCCATAATTAATTAATAAGAAACTTCTACCTTTGATAATCCAGGAGCCGAAGCTGTTTGAATGTGATGATCCTTAATTTTTCTGGTAAAGCGTGGACTTTCATTGTATGGGAAGCTTTTAGTCGGGTGATACCTCTTTGAGTTCACGCTTATTTTTTGAATATTTCCCGGCATACGCCCCATTAACGGATCAGGTTGAATTGCATGGGGAACTAAATAAGTATCATCTTCGCGGAATTTTAAACGAGCCGAACCTCCCTTGCAGCGCACTTACCAAACCGGGGGCTAGCCTGGTATTTTCAACTTTACTTCAACGCTTGTTTCAGAAATTAGTGACAAAAAAGACGCGGGACAAAAAAATGCTAAATTACTTTAAATAAGGGTATTAATAAATAAAATGAAGCAAGCTGAAACAGTCTGAAACAAAAAAGCCACGCCCGCCCCGGAAAAGTTTACACTTTTAATGATTAATCCTGTTGTAAGTTTACAATCTTTCGATCCTGAACTTCTTCAAAGAAAAGTAATACCAATACTTTGCTGTATCCTTCAACGCCAGGATTAAAGCGATCACTTTCACTTCAAGTGACCTCAGATAGGTCAGGGTAAACGCATTAAAATAATCTGGAATGTGGAATTAAAATTAGTTTAAGGAGGGCAGATTGTGTCATTTCTATAAACAGGCGACTCCACGGAGTCAAATTGATCTTACAAAATAAGTTATTGGGCTCCGGCGGAGCCTCCTGTTTATAGAAAAGAAAACGGAAAAGTTTAGGGGCTCCATTAGGAGCTCCTCTATGCAGGCTGTTTTGTAACGACAATGGACAGAATTATTTTAATGCGTTTGCTCAGATATTGCCGCGGCCGTCGTGAACTGAACAATATGGTCAAAAGTTCCCCCTTCAGGGGGCTAGGGGGTTAACCGCGCGACAAACATGGTATCCGCCTTGTTGTCAAAACCCTTTAAAACGGTTTGCTGTTCAAGCTTTAATCCCAGTTGCTTTACAATAAAATCAACCACTTCTTCATTTTCGGCTTTAAATACGGAGCAGGTGATATAAATAAGCGGTTTACCGGGTTTAAGGTATTTAACCACGTTGCGAACAATGTCTTTTTGCAGGCGCTGAAAAAAATCGATCTTATAACCATCAAACTGGCTGATCATTTCCGGTGTTCGTCCCCACGTGCCTGAGCCGCTACAGGGTGCATCCAGGATAATTCCATCAAATGCATAATCGTGCAAAAGCAGGTCATTATTTTGGGTAAGGTCGAGTAATTTGCTTTGGTATTTGGTTAGTCCGGCCTGCTGAAACCGTTCATAAAGATTTGCTAATATGGATTCGCGGATGTCTGATACAACCAATTTGATATTGGGCTCCATATCGTGCAGCAACAGCGACTTGCCTCCTGAAGCTGCACAGGCATCCCACCAATAATCCCATTTCTGCGGCTTAAAAAATCGGGCGGTTTGCTGTGACGACAGATCTTGTACCTCGTACCAGTTTTGGTTGGGTATAATGGTTTCCAGCCGTGTGCCATTGGGTAAGGAAAAGCAGCCATTGCCTTCATCCTTAAAAACCACCTCACCGGCAGTCAGCGCTGTTCTTACCTGCTGCTCAAACCTTTTATATACCCTGATAAAAAGATCGGGCTGTACAAAGAACGATCGTAAAAAGGCCTCCTTATCAATGCCCGCCGAAAGGTGTGTGGTCCATGGAAATACATCCTCCAGGTTAAAATCGGGATGTACAGTTTTAACCATTGCAAGTTTTTCTTCAATGCCGAAGCTGATGCATGCTGCCCATTCGGGTTTGAAATGTTGTAAAAATGAATTGAGCTGGGTGTTGCATAAAAACTCTGCAATAAAGAGGCGCTCATCTGCAGGCAGTTGGGGCACTGCTTTGCCTAACCTGAAGTAGTTGTACATCAACCTGCCGGCAATACGCCTGTCGGTTGAGCCCATTTGTTTGTTTTGCCTGTAAAAGCCGGGTAAAAACTTGCTTAGGGGCGCTTCTGCCGGATATTCATCCAAAATTCGCTGAAACGTTTTAAGCTGGTTTATTGCCTTCATTCTACCTTTTTCAGCTCAAAGTTAGCATATTTATACACGTTTACATGCGTATTGACCCAGCCCATACCGGCTTTTTTTTGAAATTGAAAATCATTGTGCAAACCGCTGAAGTTTGTGCCTGATATATTCTTTAAATTATCCGTCGCCAGCAATGATCCAAAATATAAACCTTCATCAAAGCCTTTAATCGCGTATAATGTAGGCTCAGAATGATAGGCATCCCTGTACTGCCGCATAAATGCTAATGTGCTGGTTGCTTTATAGTTTACATATTCAGCCGAAGTAATATGTGTATCCAAACGTTGCAGTAACTCCGCTTTTAAAAAGGAGTAGTTTTTCCAGTTTGGATGGCCAAACACCGTCACGGGGTAGCTGCTGCTTAACGTATCCAGCGCCCTGAGCGTTACCATTAAAAAATGCTGATCGGTAGCAGGTATTATAAATACATTTTTGTCAGTTGTTGAAAGCTGTGGCAGCAACGAATTGAGCTGGCCGTGAACAACGGTAAGCATTATAACCTTAATATGTTTTTTACTTAAACTATCTATCGCCCTTTTAAAAGGGAGGATATATTCATTTTCATCACTGTAACCCGATTTCAGGATAAATACTGTTTCGGGATTTACCTGGCTGTTAATGTATTTCGCTGCTGCCCAGGCATGGTATTCGAGCGGGGGAGTGATCGTTATTAATTGCGGATTTTTATAGGCAGCTGGTGATGAGGGCGAAAGCGGCGAAACAATTGGCTGCTGTGCGTTGGTATAAACAGCGGTAAATGCCTTTACACCATCCGGGAAAACCGGGCCGACTATCAGATCACTGCTCCTGATGGCTGGATTGTAGGCAAGGCTGTGCGCCTGTGCTTTTTCGTCTCTCGAATCAAAAACCTGCAATTTGAAATTATAACCTTGCCCGGTAAGGGAGTCAAGCGCCAGTTTAAAGCCACGGTAGTAGCCAAGTGCAATATCAGCTTCCTTTAAGGTTACGGTTGTGTAAGGTGCTCCCGGTGACAGGTGCTGCAATTCAAACGGCAATAGTAACGATATCGTGGAAACCTTTGGCCCCGCAGGTTTAACATCGCTTTTTTCGGCGTGCAGATTTTTTACAACCGGTTTTGCGGTCTCTTTCTTTACAGGCTGCTGTACCGGCTGTAATTTTGGAGAACAAGCCGCTACTGTCAACGCTATAATTAAAAATAAAGACCACCTATTCCCACTCAATGGTAGCAGGCGGTTTTGAACTGATATCATATACTACCCGGTTAATTCCTTTTACATTATTAATGATCTCGTTGCTTATTTTAGCAAGCAGATCATAAGGCAGATGACACCAATCGGCCGTCATACCATCTAACGATTCCACAGCACGCAGACAGATCACGTTCTCATAAGTACGCTCATCGCCCATAACACCTACCGACTGTACCGGTAAAAATATGGAACCCGCCTGCCAAACTTTATCATAAACACCGGCAGAGCGCAAATTGTTGATATAAATCGCATCTGCCTCCTGTAATATATGTACTTTCTGCGGGGTAACTTCACCTAATATTCTGATAGCCAGGCCAGGACCCGGGAATGGATGCCTTCCTAAAATATTAGGATCGATGCCCAAAGCTTTACCAACACGCCTTACTTCGTCTTTAAACAGGGTGTTTAGTGGTTCAACAACCGTTAATTTCATAAAATCGGGCAAGCCGCCAACGTTGTGGTGCGATTTGATAGTGGCCGATGGCCCTTTTACCGATACCGATTCAATAACGTCGGGATAAATGGTTCCTTGTCCAAGCCATTTTACATCCTGAACTTCATGGGCGGCATCGTCAAATACTTCGATAAATACGCGGCCAATGGCTTTACGTTTTTTCTCGGGATCTGTAAGACCTGTCAATGCATCATAAAAACGCTGTTTGGCATCTATTCCCTTGATGTTTAAACCCATGTGCTGATAGGAGTCAAGCACCGACTGGTACTCATCCTTGCGTAGCAGGCCGTTATCAACAAATATGCAATGCAGGTTTTTACCTATCGCATGGTGCAGCAACACAGCTGCAACCGATGAGTCCACACCGCCTGAAAGGCCGAGGACAACCTTATCGTTGCCCAGCTTTTCCTTTAGAGCTGCAATAGTAGTTTCTATAAATGAATCGGGTGTCCAATCCTGGGTGCATCCGCAAATGTCGACCAAAAAGTTATGCAGCAATTGCTTGCCGTCAACGCTATGGGTAACCTCCGGGTGAAATTGGATGCCATAGGTTTGGGTGCCTGTTATATGATAAGCTGCAACCTTTACGGTATCAGTACTGGCAATCACTTCGAAATTACTGCCTATACTGGCAATAGTATCCGCATGCGACATCCAAACCTGGGAGCCGGGCAATATCATTTTAAACAGCGGGTTATGCTCCTGTATGTATTGCAGGTTGGCACGGCCATATTCGCGGGTGCTGGAGGGCAACACTTCGCCGCCATTAAAATGGGCGATATGTTGTGCTCCATAACAAACACCCAAAATGGGCAGGGTGCCATGATACTTTTCGAAATCAAAATGGGGGGCGTCGTCCTGTCTTACAGAGTACGGGCTGCCCGAAAGGATAATACCTTTTACACTGCTGTCAACTTCGGGAAAATGATTGAAGGGATGGATCTCGCAGTAAATATTGTGCTCCCTGACACGGCGCGCGATAAGCTGGGTAAATTGCGAACCGAAGTCAAGAATGAGGATTTTTTCTTGCATGGGCAAAGATAGG
>JAQBOU010000128.1 GCA_028287865.1 Mucilaginibacter sp.
TTTGAATGGTCTACTTTAGACTAATATTTTTGCAATAGTCATAAAAAAACCCTCTAAATCATACAATTTAGAGGGTTTTGACTCAACTTGGTATCGCTGGTGTCGGGGTGGCAGGCTACGAACCTGCGGCCTCCACATCCCAAAAGTGGCGCGATACCGGGCTACGCTACACCCCGAATTGGGATTGCAAAGGTAATCTTTAAAACCACTGCTGCAAATATTTTTAAAAGAAAGTTTATTAATTTTTATTGTTGATAACCCGAAGATTAATGGAGCCTTAGTTGCCTTTTTTGTAGTCGCTGACATTCAATTATTTAGCAGAAAGTTTATCATTTCGCTAAAAAGGATTATCTTCAATAGCATAAGTTTCCATCCGGCTTAAAAATTAAACCTTAGTACTGATACTCCAATTAATAATAAACATTGCTAAAGCTATACCGGCAAATAAGCCTAATACAGTTAAAATCCAGAACAAAACTTTTTTCATCAATAATTATAAGGAATAGGAAATTTATTTCGGGAAAGCTTTTTTACCCAGATGCCAAATTAATAAATCTATTGAGATTATAATATATTATTAAAAAATTTAACATTCAATTCTTGCTATCGAAATAACAATATTATGGAGGGACTGGAGCGTAATAAGTTACAACCAACCTTTGCGCTCTGTTGAACCTGTCAGATTCATTTTGAGATATATGATTTAAGAAATGGGCAGCTCAACCGAAAACGTTGAACCAATGTTAGGACGACTGTCAACGCTAATATTTCCACCTAATGCTTCTACCTGATTTTTTACCATATATAAACCGATTCCCTTACCTTCCGTATCCGTGTGAAACCGTTTATACAGCCCGAAAACCTCATCCCTCCTGATGGAAAGGTCTATACCACGGGCATTATCTTTAAAATTAATCACAAGCGTTTTATCTTTTATTGATGTGTTGATCTCAATAACGAGTGACACTTCTGTTTGGCGATATTTAATGCTGTTGGAAATGAGGTTGTAAAAAATACTGTATAAGTAACTCTTAATCGTAAAAGCGCTGCCTGCGCGGGAGAAATCAGTAATTAAATTAATATTTTCCCGCTCAATCAGCATGCTAAAATCATTAAGCACATGGTTAACTAACTCTGAAAAGATAACATTTTCCTTTGTTTCACTAATGTTACGCCTGATCTGCAAAATTTGATTAATATCATGCACAATATCGTCAAGCTTTGCTATGGATTGAAAAAGATATTTTTCCAACTCTATTTTTTCATTAGGTGAAATATTAGTTTCCTTAAGCATTCCAGACAAGCTGATAACATTTGCCAGGGGTGCACGCAGGTTATGAGAAACAAAATAAGCAAACTGTTCAAGATCATTGTTCCGCTGTACCAGGTCGCTGCTTATCCTGATCCGTTCCAGTTCGGCCAATTTTTCGGATGTTATATTTGTGGCAGAGCAGCATAGTCCGATGGTTTGATTTTTAAGGTCTTTTACAGGGTTGATGCTGATGTTATACCATATACTTGAACCGTCCTTTAATGGGTAGCTGGTTTCATAATTAAAGTTGCTGCCTGCCATTGCCGCGTTCAGCATGTCCCTTACAGGCTCTCTGCGGTCTTTATTTAACAGCTTGACAAAATTAGCCCCCTCTTTAAGTTTTGTTCCAAAAGATAATTCGGACCAGTGATTGGCTATTGTATTATAAGTCAAAATCTTCAAATCGCTGTCCAGGAGCAAAAATGCTATATCCGTGGTTTCAAATATCGCCCGCAGCCTGGATTGCGATCTATCCAGTGTATGGCTCATTTTCGCCAGTTCTTCGGTTCTTTCTGTTATACCAATTTCCAGTTTCTCGTTTTCACGTTGTATATGGGCTTTACTTCTTTTAAGTTCAGGCGCCTCGAGCACTTCCCACTTCCCTTTTCTTTTAACAACAGCACTTTCATGAACCAGCGCGATATCAAGTATGTCTGTGGCTGCTACACATTTCCCTAACGGATAGGCGCACATAACGATAAGCCGCTTATGTGCAATAGCAGGGTTCAATATCCTTTCATATTCTATGAAATTTTTCCACTCTTCCCGGTCAAGCCACGATTCATCGCCATTGGCCCTTACACCATCAAAATTTTGCTGTAAAGCGGTGCGAAGCCGGTCTAAAATAGCCGGGATCGCATTGCCTAAATCAAGCTTCCCTTTTTTTTGATACCAATCAATATATGATACGATTTCAATGCTCCCGCTTTGTATATATTTTTCAAGCTGAGGAACAGCTTTTTTTAAAACCCTACCGGCCTCTTTAACAGTAACACCTACAGACGTAACCCAAATACAATATTCATTATTTTCTAACCCAGCCTTGAAATAAGGTACGAGAATAGATAACAGATCTTTCTGGGTCTCGTAAAAATGACAAAAATGTGTGCCCCAGGATACGTTCCCGATGGCTTCTATGCCTGTAGGCCTGAGTTCTTCATTCATGACGCAATATTACCGCATATGCCCTTTGATTACAGACAACTGACCTTCAATATCACGCAGTAATTTTATTACTACATCCTTTTAATATTTAAGTTTTAAATATTTTCATATTAAATTCAATTTCTTCAATTCTTTCTTATGAGAATTATTGATAATCTTTTGGGCAATTACCCTGTTACCAATCAAAAGTAAAACATGTTTATTATAGTCACTCATAACCTGCTTTCGAGGGGCATAATGATACCGGCGATCAGGAATTGCAATTGCATTGGTAATTACTGTAGAAGCCCCCGGGGTGGCAGATCTTTATGACCAGGTGGCGAGACGCTATTCGACACCATCAGACCAATTGCAGCTGGTAATTGACATCTCACTTAAGTTGCGCTAATTGTAATTGTGGTTGTTAAGTGCAAACTTTTTACTTTATACCTTATTACAGTTTAGGATGTTGTTTAGGCAGGACACCGGGAATGCGTTCTTACGAATATCGAAGTAAAAAACGATCAAATTAGCACCTTTTTTGCACCTGCTTTTTTGAAAGCATAAAAAAAGCCTCTAACATTATGCTAAAGGCTAATTTCTAATTTCAGAAGCGGAGAGCTAGGGATTCGAACCCCAGGAACCTTTAACAGTTCAACAGTTTTCAAGACTGCCGCAATCGACCACTCTGCCAGCTCTCCGGGGTCAAAAGTACAAAACCGGGCCGAATTGGCAA
>JAQBOU010000130.1 GCA_028287865.1 Mucilaginibacter sp.
AGGCAGCGGGCAAAATAATTTGCATGAGCAGTGTACACGAAGTTATTCCATGGGCCGGACACGTTAATTATGCGGCCAGCAAGGGAGGCATCAGCATGTTTATGAAAAGCATAGCCCAGGAACTGGCACCGCATAAAATAAGAGTGGTTGGCATAGGGCCGGGAGCTATCCAAACGCCTATCAACAAATCTGCCTGGGATACACCAGAGGCTTTAACAAAGTTATTAACCCTGATACCTTATAACCGTATTGGCGAACCGGACGATATCGGAAAGCTTGCCACCTGGCTGGTATCAGACGAGGCAGATTATATTACCGGTACCACCATTTTTATGGATGGCGGCATGACGTTGTATCCTGGTTTTGCAGACAACGGATAAAAGAATAGTGGTTGACTGGTTTATTAATGAATGGTTACATCCTGGATATAAATAACTTAATCAATTCAATTCAACTCTATCAATCATTTACCAATAATTCTACGTTAATTTAATGTAAAAAAGCCGTTACCATAGCAGTAATGGCTTTTTTTATGATTTTTTGCATTTAGATATTGTAAAAAATACACTAAGTAGGCAGTGTAAATTTTAATTTATTACAAAAAATGGCTTATAATTATCAAAATTTCATAAAAGTGAAATTATATAGATAATGTTTGCAAAGTTTATCTATATTTGTTGCGGATTTAAAATTAAACATAACATGAAAAAAATATTTTTAACAATCGCAACCGCTGCATTACTCAGCGTAAACGTATTTGCCGCTGATGGTGGTAAAAAAGTAGAAACTACAGCTAACGTTTCTTACGGTGTTCAACATGCATTTACCGCCGACTTCGCAGGCGCTACCAATGTTTCATGGACAGTAAACAAAAATTGCCAGAAAGCAGATTTCGTTTTGGACGGTTCTAAAAGAACTGCTTTTTATAATTTAGCAGGTGATTTTTTAGGTGTAACTCAATATGTGTCTTATGATGCTATCCCTTTCAAATCAAAAAAAATAATTTCTGAAAACTATAAGGGTTATCAGGCAGCTGGTGTTATCGTTTACCAGGCTAACGAAGCTGTAACCGCTGATATCGATCCTACTACTTATTTTGTAGATTTAAAAAGCGCTGATCACGAAGCTTTGGTTAGGGTAACCGGATCAGGTAACGTTGAATTTTTCAAACAAGTAAAATAAGTTAAAAAACATATTATTCTTCAAGTCATCTGTCTTTTGGCAGGTGACTTTTTTTGTTTAATAAGAACTTTATATTGGAGTTGGCACCACCTGATCAACCCTGTCAACTAACCTGACTTAATCAACCAATTCAACTAAAAAAACAAACACTTAAGCCTGTAAATCCTTCTAATAGAAACAAGCTCATATTATGTCAAAAACCATAATTGTTTCAAATAGATTACCGGTAAAGATCTCGAAAACGGATAATGAATATATACTTTCCACAAGCGAAGGCGGATTAGCCACCGGCCTTGGCTCTGTATACAAACATGGCAATAATAAGTGGATAGGGTGGCCCGGTATTGAAATTACGGAGGCAGACGACAGGGATAAAATGACCGCACAACTGGATGAGTTGAGTTTAGTTCCGGTGTTTCTTGAACAGGAGGAGATCAACCAATATTATGAGGGCTTTTCGAACGAAGTATTATGGCCCATATTTCATTACTATATTTCTACTTACGCCGTTTACAAACAATCCAACTGGGAATATTATAATATCGTAAACAATAAGTTTAAGGATGCCATTTTAAAAATTGCCCAACCGGGCGATGTTATATGGATCCACGATTACCAGTTACTGCTGTTACCATCCCTGATACGAAACGAACTGCCTGATGTATCCATTGGTTTCTTTTTGCACATACCATTTCCTTCGCAGGAAATGTTCAGGCTGATTCCATGGCGGTATGAGCTGCTGGAAGGTATGCTGGGCTCCGATCTGATAGGTTTTCATACTTATGATGATGTGCGCCACTTTTTGGGAGCTGCAACGCGCATTTTACCGGTAACATCGTCTGCCAATATTATTACCAATGGCGAGCGGTCAATTGTCGTCGAGTCGTTCCCAATGGGAATAGATGTAAAAAAATATGCGTCCTTGCCACTTAAAAAAGAAGTTGTTGAGCAAATAGGTTCCATAAAAGAAACTTTTAAAAATACTAAACTGATCCTTTCTATCGACCGGCTCGATTACAGCAAAGGTATTTTGCAGCGTTTGCTGGCTTTTGAACAATTATTACAACAGCATCCGGAATATTGCGGAAAAGTTACGCTGCACATGATTATAGTTCCATCCCGGGATACCGTGCCGCAATACGCGCATTTAAGGGATGAGATAGATAAAAGGGTAGGCAATATAAATGGAATGTACCGTAACCTGGATTGGACGCCTATTCATTATTACTATCGTTCTTTTCCAATCGAAACGCTGTCGGCTTTATATTTTGCTGCGGATGTTTGCCTGGTAACCCCCATGCGCGATGGCATGAACCTGGTTAGCAAAGAATACGTGGCAAGCCGTATTAATGACGACGGCGTGCTGATATTAAGTGAAATGGCAGGTGCATCAAAAGAACTGATTGATGCATTAATAGTAAACCCAAACAATACTAATGAGGTCTGCAATGCCATAATTACAGCATTAAATATGCCACCTGACGAACAAAAAAGGCGCATGCAGCAAATGCGCCAGCTTGTTACAAAGTTTAATATTACCCATTGGGTAAAAATATTTATGGAAAGGCTTAAAGAAGTTAAACAAATGCAACGCTCCATGCAAACCAGGCATGTAAGCGATGGTACGGAGCAATCCATTATAAATAGATACCGTAAAACAAAAAAACGCCTTATATTTTTAGATTACGACGGAACCCTGGTTGGCTTTAAATCAAACATGGCCATGGCTTACCCGGATAAGGAACTTTTGTCATTAATCGATAAGTTAAGCAGTGACCGGGCCAATGACCTGGTGATCATAAGTGGTCGTAAACATGAAAATATTGGCGAATGGTTTGGTGATAAAGATCTTTATCTCATAGCCGAACACGGTGCATGGTTTAAACAGAAAAATACCTCCTGGCATAAAATTTCCGGCCTTTCGGACAGCTGGAAGCATGATATTTACCCCGTTTTTGAAACTTATGTGGACCGCACCCCGGGATCGTTTATTGAAGAAAAAACATACTCCCTGGTTTGGCATTACCGCAATGCGCAAAAAGGGCTGGGAGAGTTGCGGGCCAATGAACTGATGAATAATTTAAAATACATTGCAAACGATAAAGGGTTGCAGCTTTTACCCGGAGATAAAGTGCTGGAAGTGAAAAATATGGAAATCAATAAAGGGAAGGCTGCTTTGACGCTGGTGGACAAAAAGGAATATGATTTTATTATAGCTTTTGGCGATGACTATACCGATGAGGATGTTTTTAAAGCACTGCCCGATAGCGCAGTTACTATAAAAGTCGGCGGTAATTTATCAGCCGCTAAATTCTATTTACGCAACCCCACAGAAGTACGCAAACTGCTTACCAACTTTACAGAAAATGTGCCGGTACATTAAATGGTGAGTTGTGAGTTTCGATAAATTAAACCAATCCGTTTAAACAAAAAAACTCCCGACAAATGCGGAAGTTTTTTTTGTTTAACTAAAAAACAAATTACATTTTTTTCTTAGCAGTATCTTTACTCATTTTTTTAGAAGTGTCAGCCATTTTCTTAGAAGTGTCTGTCATTTTCTTAGAAGTATCAGTCATTTTAGCTGAGTCCATTTTAGCTGAATCAGTTTTGGTTGAATCTGCACCAGCAGCACCTTTACCTTTACAAGCTGCGAAAGAAACCGCGATAACTAAGGCTAAAGCGCCCATTTTGAATGAATTTTTCATGTTAATTTTTTTTAAGTGATTAATAGTTTTCTTATTAATACCATAAATAAAAAAAGGTAACCCGTAATTTTTAAAAATTACAGGTTACCTTTTCATTAAAAACTAAAAATTAACAGAAAAAACTATAAATTATTTCTTCTTAGTAGTATCTTTTTTAGCTGTGTCAACTTTAGCACTGTCTTTTTTAGTTGAATCAACTTTAACAGTTGAATCTTTTTTCACTGTTGAATCAACTTTAGTTGAATCTGCACCAGCAGCACCTTTACCTTTACAAGCTGCGAAAGAAACTGCAATAACTAAGGCTAAAGCGCCCATTTTGAATGAATTTTTCATTTTTTATCTTTTTAAATGTGAGTGTTTGCGTATTAATACCACATTTAATAAAAGGTAACCCATTATTTATAAAAAAAATACATAATCCACATTGTTAGTGGGTTATGTATTGATTGTTTGGCTTAAATGGTTAAAAGAATAGTTTTTCTATGCTTATTGCTTCTTTTTAACTTCCGTTTTTTTAACTTCTGTGTTTTTTATAACAGATTTAACGGTATCTGTTTTCATTTTGGAAGTGTCTGTAGCGGGTTTGGCGGTATCTATTTTTACAGTGGTATCTGAACTGCTTTTTACTGAGGAAGCAGATGAATCGGTTTTGGCAGAATCTGATGAGCCACCGGAGCCGTTACCTTTACAAGCAACAACAGACAAGGAAATAGCCAATGCAAAAAAAGAAAGTTTAAATAAGTTTTTCATTGTTTAATGTTTAAAGTGTTGATTGTTAACAAATTTTATAAAATAAAGTTTTTGACGATTCAAAATCAATGCGCAGCTATTAGCACTTAGTTTATGGTTCACAGTAATCACTATATTTGAAAAAGTAAAATAAATTAACCCTGATGCCGGACATGGATATTGAATTTAATAAAAATGAGGATGTAAATAAACAGCTTGTTTATGATTTGAATATCCGCCTTAAAAACATATATCCGGGTGGTGGAGAAAAAGCCGCCGCAAAACAAAAGGAAAAGGGTAAAATGCTTGCACGCGAGCGGGTGGCCTACCTTATTGATAAAAACAAGCCCTGGCTGGAAATAGGCGCCTTTGCCGGCGAGGGCTTGTATGCCGAACATGGCGGTTGCCCATCCGGCGGGGTGATATGCGGCATGGGCTATGTTTCGGGCAGGCAATGTATCATAGTTGCCAATGATGCTACCGTTAAAGCAGGTGCATGGTTCCCCATTACTGCAAAAAAGAACCTGCGTGCACAGGAAATAGCCATGGAAAACCGCTTGCCTATAATTTACCTGGTAGATTCGGCAGGTGTTTATTTGCCTTTGCAGGATGAGATCTTCCCGGATAAAGAGCACTTTGGCCGGATCTTCCGCAATAATGCCATCATGAGCAGCATGGGGATTATCCAGATTGCTGCTATTATGGGTTCGTGCGTGGCAGGTGGGGCCTATTTGCCGATCATGAGCGACGAGGCAATGATAGTGGAAGGAACCGGGTCGGTTTTCCTGGCGGGATCGTACCTGGTAAAATCGGCCATTGGTGAGGAGGTAGACAATGAAACTTTGGGCGGCGCTACCACGCAATGTGAAATATCAGGTGTTACTGACTATAAACATCCCAATGACAAAGCCTGCCTTGACTCCATCCGTAATATAATGAGCATGACCGGTAATTTCCCTAAAGCAGGTTTCGATAGGGTAAAAGCCGCCGAGCCAAAGCTAAATGAAAAAGACATCTATGGCATATTACCGGATAACCGTGAAAAGGCTTACGATATGATGGAGATATTGTTGCGCTTGCTGGATAACTCGGAATTTGAAGAATATAAAAAAGGGTACGGGCAATCCATTATCTGCGGCCTGGGCCGGATTGACGGCTGGGCGGTGGGCCTAGTTGCCAATCACCGTAAAGTACTTAAATCTAAAAAAGGCGAAATGCAATTTGGAGGCGTGATCTACTCAGATTCGGCCGACAAGGCCACCCGGTTTATTATGAATTGCAATCAAAAGAAAATACCGCTGGTGTTTTTGCAGGATGTAACCGGTTTTATGGTTGGTAGCCGCGCCGAGCATGGTGGCATCATTAAGGACGGTGCTAAAATGGTAAATGCAGTGGCTAATTCAGTTGTTCCTAAATTTACGATAGTAATAGGCAACTCTTATGGTGCAGGTAATTACGCAATGTGCGGCAAAGCATACGATCCGAGGTTGATATACGCCTGGCCCTCCGCAAAAATTGCGGTAATGGGCGCCGGCTCGGCAGCTAAAACCCTCGTTCAGATGCAAGCTGCAGGGATAAAAGCAAGGGGCGAAGAGATTGATGCCGAAAAAGAAGTCGAATTGTTAAAACAAACAACCGACCGCTATAATGCACAAACCACTCCGTATTATGCAGCAGCCAGGCTTTGGGTAGATGGCGTTATAGACCCCCTGGAAACCCGTAAAGTAATATCCATGGGTATTGAGGCCGCCAACCACGCACCCATTGAAAAAGCATTTAATGTAGGGATCATACAAACGTAAGTTTGATGTGCAGATGCTTTTAAACTCAACCAAATCTGTGTAATCAAATCAATCAGTTTAATCTGTGATCAATGGGTTTGATTTGCAGATGAGTTAATTTGAAAATAGCATAACTCACCCTAAAAAGCACCTTAAACCAATCAACTCAAACAAAAATCTGTGTAATCAATCAATCAGTTTAATCTGTGATCAATATTTCCTACCTTCCGTCATGAAAAAACTGCTACTCCCACTGCTTCTGCTCCTCATCACAAAAACCTATTCACAAACCCCCGCGGATATCCATCAGCATGCTATTTTGGTAGATACACATAACGATGTGCTTTCAAATGAAGTAATAGAATATTTTGATATCGGTAAGCTGCAATCAAAAGACATCAGCAATTTCGACCTGGTACGGGCCAAAACAGGCGGATTGGATGCCCAGGTGTTTTCCATCTGGTGCGGGCCGCAGTATGGTAAAGGTACGGCGTTCGCTTTTGCTAATCGCGAAATTGATTCGCTTTATGCGCTGATAGCCCGGTATCCCGGTAAAATTACGTTGGTTCGTAATTCGGCCCAGCTTGAAAAAGCAGTGAAAGAGAAAAAAATGGCCGCTATGATAGGCGTGGAGGGCGGCCACATGGTTGAAGACAGGATGGATTACATCGACAGCCTGGCTAAACGCGGCATGTGCTATTTAACACTCACCTGGAATAACAGCACCTCGTGGGCAAGCTCCGCAGCCGACGAAACCACCCATCGCGACAGCTTAAAACATGTTGGACTTACCGCGTATGGTAAGCAAATAATACGCCACTTAAACGAGCTGGGGGTAATGATAGACCTTTCTCATCCCGGCGAACAAACTTTTTATGATGTGCTGGCAACCACTACCAAACCAGTGATAGCATCGCATAGCTGTGCTTATGCATTAAATCCTTTCAGGCGTAATTTAAAGGACGACCAGTTGAAAGCGCTGGCGAAAAACGGCGGCGTGGTGTTTGTTAATTTTTACAGCGGCTTTGTCGACAGTACCTTTGACAAGAAAGCGACATATTTTTTAACCGTGCATAAAGCCGAACTGGATTCGCTTACAAAGGTTTATAACGATATTGACCTGGCTACCGACCGCCTTTTTAAAATCCACAAAACCGAGTCGGACGCTATTCGTCCGCCATTGAGCCTGCTCATTAAGCATATCGACTACATAGCCAAACTGATTGGTGTTGATCATGTGGGCATCGGGTCAGATTTTGACGGCGCTCCTTCGTATCCAATGGGAATGGATGATGTGACCGATTATCCAAAAATAACAGCCGAGCTCCTTAAAATTGGCTATACAGAGAAGGACATCGATAAAATTTTGGGCGGCAACTTTCTAAGGGTTTTAAAGGCGAATAAGGGGAAGTGATCGGAGGTTGGAGATCAGAGATTAGTTAATGGTTGCTTGTATTAACTTTTTTGGTACAATGAATTGAAAAAATTCTTTCCGACTTTGCCGACTTTCACACTTCCTGCTTCCTCATATAATCTTTACCACTAACTGACTAATAATAACGTGTCTTTTGTTAAATTTGAGCCTTAATTTATTAGATACCAATGTCCGAACAATACGAACACGTTAAATGCCTTATCATAGGTTCCGGCCCTGCCGGTTATACTGCTGCTATTTATGCTTCGCGCGCTGATCTGAAACCTGTAATGTACACCGGGCTGCTTGCGGGCGGTCAGCTTACGCAAACTACTGATGTTGAAAATTATCCGGGTTATCCAAACGGAATAATGGGCCCCGAAATGATGGAAGATTTTCGCAAACAGGCCGAACGCCTGGGTGCTGATATCCGCTACGGCTATGTAAGCTCGGTTGATTTTTCGACCCTGCCGCATAAAGTGGTGGTTGACGAAAATAAAACCATATTAGCCGATACGGTGATCATTTCGACAGGTGCATCTGCAAAATGGCTTGGTTTGGAATCTGAACAAAAGTATAGCGGTTTTGGTGTATCTGCCTGTGCGGTTTGCGATGGATTTTTTTTTAAAGGACAGGATGTAGCTATAGTAGGGGCCGGCGATACGGCTGCTGAAGAGGCAACTTATCTTGCAAAGTTGTGCCGCAAGGTATATATGATCGTTCGAAGGGATGAGTTCAGGGCATCTAAGGCAATGGTGCACAGGGTTTTAAGTACAAAAAACATTGAGATTTTATATAATACCGAAACAAAAGAAATTGTTGGCGACGGGCAAAGCGTAACAGGTGTAACCGTTACCAATAACCAGACAAACGGAGAAAAAACGCTGGATGTTACCGGGTTTTTTGTGGCGATAGGGCACCATCCAAACACCGATATTTTTAAAGGATGGATCCATATGGACGAAACCGGTTATATTAAAACTACACCCGGCTCAACCACAACAAATGTTGAAGGAGTGTTTTGCTGCGGCGATGCCCAGGATCATATTTACCGCCAGGCAGTTACCGCCGCCGGCTCCGGTTGTATGGCCGCTATTGATGCAGAACGGTACCTGGCAGCAAAAGAACATGTGGTTACGGCTTAGTTAGCGATTGGAGGTGAGAGATCAGAGATTAGGTAAGAAAAATGACTTTGGACTTATCAAAACTAACTGAGATCAAACAAATCGCTGTAATATGTGATTATAATCGTATCATTGATAAATAACATCATAATCAAAATATACTACCATGGGAAAAGGCGATAAAAAAACAAAAAAGGGAAAGATAGCAATGGGTTCTTACGGTAAAAGCCGGCCTCACGATCTTAAAAAGACCAAACCTGCTGTTGAAGCGGTTAGCGAAGAAAAAAAATAATGTAAAGCCATCCGATTCAATTCAGGATGGCTTTTTAGTTTAGCTACAGATTTTTTACATCTGTAAGGTGATGTTTATTTCCAAAATCTGTTAACTTCACCACCTTGTATTATAACCAACAGAACTAATTATTTTATGTATAAAAAGATTTCCCTGTCGCTGTGCTTTCTCATAGCGGTTTCTGCCTGTACAGTTAATGCACAGGATAATAACCCTGATCTTAATATAATTCCTGCGCCGGTTTCCCTGAAAAAAACAACGGGCATATTTTTGTTGAGCCAGCAAACCACCCTGCTTGCCGACAGCGTAAACAATAAAGCAGTTGTATTTTTAACTGATTATTTGCAGAACAAGGCAATGCTGCATGTTCAGCCTAAAGCAAATAATGGGGTTAGTACATCAAATAGCCTGGTGCTTACCGCAGCGGGTACTGACAATTTACCTGCAGACGGCTACCGCTTAACCATCACCCCGCAGCAAATAATAATTGCAGGTAAAGGCGCCGGTCTTTTTTATGGTATCCAAACACTGATACAATTAATGCCTGCTGATAAGGCTGCCGTTGCTAAATTACCTTGTGTACAAATTGAAGATTATCCGCGCTTTGGCTATCGTGGTTTAATGCTTGACGTATGCCGCCATTTTTTTTCGGTTGAATTTGTTAAAAAATACATCGACGTAATGGCTGCCTATAAACTTAATAATTTTCACTGGCATTTAACTGATGACCAGGGCTGGCGTATCGAAATAAAAAAATATCCTAAGCTAACCCAGGTGGGCAGTCAGCGGGCGCAAACCGTTATCGGTAATTATCATGATCGTACACCACAGCAATTTGATAATACACCATACGGCGGCTACTATACGCAAGACCAGATCCGAGAGGTGGTAAAATATGCTGCTGACCGATATATCACCATAGTGCCCGAAATTGAGATGCCGGGCCATTCAGAAGCTGCATTAGCTGCCTATCCTGAATTAAGCTGCGATCCGTCACTAAACTATAAAGTTTCTGAAACCTGGGGCGTTTTTCATGATATCTATTGCCCGTCTGATAAAACTTTTAGTTTTTTACAGGATGTGTTAACAGAGGTAATGGCGTTGTTCCCAGGGAAATACATTCATATAGGTGGTGATGAAGCCCCTAAAGACGTATGGAAACAGTCGGCATTTTGTCAGAACCTGATCAAAAAGCTGCGTTTAAAAGATGATAAAACATCTTCTAAAGAAGATAAGCTGCAAAGCTATTTTATACAACGCATTGAAAAATTTGTAAACTCAAAAGGCCGTAATATTATTGGATGGGACGAGATTTTAGAAGGAGGCCTTTCGCCAAATGCTACCGTAATGAGCTGGCGTGGAGAGGCCGGGGGGATTGCTGCTGCACAGCAAAATCATAATGTGGTTATGACGCCGGGCAGCGGTGGTATGTATATAGATGCACAGCAGGGCAAACTAAACGAGGAGCCATTAAGTATTGGCGGTTATGACCCTTTAAGCAAAATATATAGTTATAATCCTATTCCTGCGGTGTTAACGCCCGATCAGCAAAAGTTTGTTGTTGGCGTGCAGGCTAATTTGTGGACTGAATATATCCCTACCGAAAACAAAGTGGAGTACATGATACTGCCGAGGGTACTTGCGCTTTCAGAAGTTGCCTGGTCGCCTTTGGCTAATAAAAACTATATTGATTTTGCCAATACCCGTTTACCATCGCACTTAGCACAGTTTGAAGCCAGTAACTTTGATTACCGGGTGCCAACGGCTATTGGTACACAGGATACCATTATGTTTGGCTCACAATTAAACGTGAATTTAAAGCCATCCGTTACCGGTGCTACGGTTTATTATACCATTGATGGATACACCCCACGCGAAACAGACTTAGCGTACACTATTCCGATGACCTATAACGTCCCGCCGGATCAGTACCGTGAATTAAAAACCATTGTGATCACCCCGTCGGGGAAGAGAAGTCAGGTTACTACCGCTACCATGTACAACAAAACGCCTTTAAAGCCGGTTAACTACCAAGGCAAAACCACTGGGTTAAAGTATGAATTGTTTAGCGGGGAATTTACCAGCTTAAGTCAGCTAAATGATGCCGCGGTTATTGATACGGGTATAGCTTTAAGTTTTAGCAACGCTGCCTTCAAAAAAAATATGAAGGGCTTTGGGGTAATATACAGCGGCTATATTCGTATAGATACTGATGGTAATTACGGGTTTTCAACAGCTTCTGCCAATGGTTCTTCATTAATGATAGATGATCAGCCGGTAGTTGATAATGATGGAAAACACGGCGTTTTTGACCAGGGTGGCGCAGTGCCTTTATTAAAGGGCTATCATAAAATAACCATAAAATATTTTGATGCGGGCAGTTCCGGCAGCTTAAAGGCATTTATGATTATTCCCGGTAAACCAAAAGGAGAGCTATCACCTGATATGATGTATAATTGAAACAGTTATGAAAAAAATATCCCTGTTTTATTTATTGATGCTGATAGGCTGTTCTTTTATAGCAGCATGCGGTAATAATGAAAAACCAACCGGTGTACCCGCTCTTACTGTTAAAAGGCCTGCAATTATGGAACCTTTCAGGTTTCATAAACTGATAGAAGTTTCGCCGGGACAGGATTATGATATATTAAGCTGGGGAAGGGGCTCGTCAACAACAGGTTCGTTCGCGATTTTACATTCCGACTCGACAGCAGCAAAGTTCACAACCACAACAGGCGATCTTGACGGCGCTATTGTTGACGTTTACAACACGGATATGGACCTGGATGGTAACCCGGAGATATTGATCCAGGCAAAAGGGAAGGACTCTACCAACTACACTAACATTTATGCTTTTGAGTTTAGTAACGGTAAAGCCCAAAAGCTCGACTTTCCAAAACTTAACAAAAAACAGCGACAAGGATACCGCGGGCAGGATAGCTTTTATATTGAAGATGGTAAGTTTTTTCGTGAGTTTCCTATTTATGACGGGAATAGCAAAGATGCCAAAACAACCGGGCAGAAACGAAAATTTGAATATGGTTTAAGGGACAATAGCTTTACCATAAAACAATTAAGTACCGATTCAACCACAGTAAAACCAGCAGCAAAGGTTGTAAAAGCTACTGAAAACCCAGTTAATACTTCACAAAGCAAGGTGCAAACATCCAAAAAGTCTAAAAAACATACAACCGAAAGCCATAAAAAGAAACGCAAAAAGCGTCATTACAGAAGTGAAGGCTAGTTCTATTCAATTGTCATCCTGAACGCATTGAAGGATCTTCTACTCCTGACCAGTAAATTGAATATTTTATTGGAGAAGACACTTCGCGGTGCTTTGTATGACAAAGCCGGGGAGTTTCATCCAACCATCCCTATCATTTCCTTGGCGTTTACAATTGCCGATGCGTTTACATCATTATTAAAATAAAACCAGGCTTCCTTTATGTCGCTATTATTTTTAACGATGTCAACAACTTTTTGGAGGTCTTCTGTTGAGTAAGGCGAGCTATACAGGTTAGGCACGCCATGGAAACGGAAATAGACAACAGGTGTGTTCACAATCACTTCATCAGGCAATGTTGGGTGGCTCATACCGCAAAAGGTAATATGATGTTGCGCCATTTTTTCATAAACGTCTTTACGCCACCAGCTTACGTGGCGCAATTCAAGTACATTTTTAAATGATGGGTTTAAACTGTTTATAATACGGTCAAGCTTATGTTCGTCATAAATATAACTGGGCGGAAGCTGGAACAGTACTGGTCCTAATTTTTCCTGCAAGCCATTATTTATAGTATCGTAAAAGCTGGTGATGAGGTCGGCTGTATCATTGAATTTTTTGTAATGAGTAATGGCACGGGGCGCTTTAACAGCAAAGCGAAAATCGGGTGGGCATTTCTGATACCACGTTTGCAGAAAAGACAACTGCGGAAAACGGTAAAATGTTACATTCAGCTCAAGTGTCTTAAAATGCTCACAATAAAAATCAAACCATTTGCGCTGAGGCAGGTCCGGCGGATAGAACGGGCCTTTCCAATGCTTGTAATGAAAACCTGAACATCCAATATGCCAATCAACCATAAATGTTATTTTATCTGATAAAAAAAGCGCGGCCAAATTGTTTTAAGCTATTTGGATTAGTTGATAAGGGACAAAAAACATCTAAAATTGAATCGTAAAACGATACATAAACTATGTAAGTTTCACGGTTTTGTCTCGTCCTGAAATAGGTTTACAGAAAAAGCAGACAAATGGACAGGAAAACAAAAGCTAAAAATAATAGGCTGGCCAAGGTTTTATGAGTGTTTTTTAAGGGATTGGGTTTGCATTTAAATTCTGCGAAGGTTGTGCTTTTTCTTTTCCCACAAATTTCAGATTGATCCGATATCTTGTTAACAAAATTATAAAGCTATTGTAATGCTGAAAGACTTTTTTAAGCTAATTTAGATTTATCTAATTTATAAACTCAAATAAGAATAACCGGAATGAGATTGAAACTTATATTATCCATACTGATCGTATTATTTTATAATTGTACCTATGGACAATTCTTAAACGTTGTTACGTTCGGGGCTAAAGAAGGAAGCAACGTTAACAACGCCGTTGCTATCCAAAAGACTATAGACAAATGTGCCGAAAAAGGGGGAGTAGTATTAGTGCCACCGGGCAAATATTATACAGGTACCATCTATTTAAAAAGCAACGTTACATTATCGGTTATGAAAGGGGCAGAGCTGATAGGCAGCCCTTATTTGAAGGATTATCCGGTTAATTCCGTTTCTGCTAAAACAAGGCCTCCCCACAGGCCAACCTGGCCTTCAATGCCAAGCCGAGCCCTCATTTACGCTGACGGAGCCAGTCATATCAGTATTATTGGCGAAGGCACTATTAATGGTAATGGAATAAGTAAGGATTTCCAAACGCAGGATGATGATCCTAACCGGCCTAAAGTGATCATGTTTGTCGCCTGTAAGGATGTTAACATCAGGGATATTCATTTAATGAATTCCGCATTCTGGATGCAACACTATTTTGCTTGCGACGGTGTCAGGATAAGCGGTATCTCCGTTTATAACCACGGCAATTTGAATAATGACGGCATCGACATAGATAGCCGTAATGTAACAGTTTCTGATTGTAATATTGATAGCGATGATG
Organism: Mucilaginibacter sp.; assembly: GCA_028287865.1. Lineage (GTDB taxonomy): Bacteria > Bacteroidota > Bacteroidia > Sphingobacteriales > Sphingobacteriaceae > Mucilaginibacter. The sequence continues at coordinate 14,388 of JAQBOU010000130.1, forward strand.
ATGGTATCTGCATGAAAAGTGATGGCTATGAGCTGGTTGAGAACGTGAGTATTACTAATTGCATTGTTGCTTCCAACTGCAATTTAATAAAAATGGGGACCGCCAGCTATGCCGGTTTTCAAAATGTATCCATCAGTAATTGTGTTTTGAAAAAGGCAACTGTTTCTGTTATGGGGAAAATCCGCAGGCGACTCAATAGCGTTGCAGATAGTATTTCCGGGGAAACCGGAATAGCACTTGAAGCAGTTGATGGCGGGAGCATCGATCAGGTGGTGATCAGTAATATCAGCATGACAGGTGTGCAAACACCGATATTCATCAAACTCGGAAATCGCAAATACCAGCCAGCTCCGGTTGGTCATATTATCATCAGCAATATAACAGCCACATCAAACAGCCTGCTGCCAAGTTCAATCACCGGCATACCTGGTCATGATATAGAAAACATTGTGTTAAGGGATATTATGCTGATCAGCAAGGGTGGTGGTAAGCTTATGGACGGGACAGGTTCGGAGATCCCTGAAAATGCGGCGGGTTATCCTGGAAATACAATGTTTGGCGATCGTTTGCCAGCTTACGGACTTTTCTTACGGCATGTGAAAAATATAGATCTTAATAACGTGAAGTTTTATCTTCTTTCCCCGGATGAAAGGCCCCCTGTTTACCAATCCGACGTAAAAAATTTCAAATCAGATTGATGGCTTGTGAAATCAAGTTGTGTGAACTTTGGTTGAATTAATATACTATCACAAAATAGGTTCGAGCCCATTTTTTTGCTTAGCCAAATCGCTGGAAAGCTGATACCGAATGGCAGCAACTTCATTCACCGAACGTGAATTTTCGGGTACATCGAACCTTTAACTCTTGATTCGCATACATTATTAAAAAGCTTAAAAATAGGTCTATTCAAAATCCTGCTGGCAATTATTACAATGCCAGTTTTTTTGTGAGTTAAATGGGTTTACCAGGTTGATAAAAGAATCCAGCAAACCTGATTCATTTTCTGCAGCAATGTTGCTTACGTTTGTCGATGCGCAAAAAGGACAAACTACATAGGTATTGGTTTCGTCATCAATTTCAAAATGATCCTGCTCATGCAGGTCGCCCTCGTTCGCTAAAATATCCCGGCATCTTTGTAAATCCCGCTCAAAAATTTTGATTTTAACACCACCTACCGCCTGGTTATAAAGAGGATTGGCGCCAATGGTATTTTCATCGGCGATAAAACAGGATATACCATTTGCTTCGAGCCGTGAGCGCACAATATGCGCCAGCATGGGGTCGTAATAAGATTCAAATGTTATGATTTTATCGTCCATGTTCATCAAAGCAAATTAAAAAAAAATATGATAAGATAACCTCTTTTTATGTAATTTGCTTGTTATGAACCGGATTGATCGCGTATCGGCTATTTTAATTCAATTGCAATCCCGTAGGGTGGTAAAAGCTATTGACATAGCCGAGCGCTTTGGCATTAGCCTGCGTACGGTTTACCGGGATGTAAAAACATTGGAAGAAGCAGGGATACCCATAATAGGAGAGGCCGGCGTTGGCTATTCCATTATGGATGGCTACCGCTTGCCACCGGTGATGTTTACGCGCGAAGAAGCTACCGCTTTTTTAACTGCTGAGAAGTTTGTTGAAAAATTAACTGATGCCTCTACAACGGAGCACTATAAATCGGCTATGTACAAGATAAGGGCAATTTTAAAGACCGCCGAAAAGAATTTACTGGAAGATATTGACAGCAAGATAGAAGTGTTGAAAAGCCATAGTCAGTTAAGGGTGGATAATAAAGACCATATCCAGACACTGTTGAACAGCATGGCACATAAAAACATAATTACCATTGACTATTTTGCCAGTCATAGCCAGCAACATACCAAAAGGGATATAGAGCCAATTGGTATTTTTTATAAAGATAGCTATTGGCATTTGATAGCCTATTGCCGGATGAGGCGCGATTACCGCGACTTCAGAATAGACCGGATCGATAATGTATTGGTAACCAGCCGGGTATTTGATAATAAACACCCAACATTAAAGGCATATATAGCACAAACGGCCAAAGATCGGGAACTGGAATTGGTTATAATACAGGTTGATAAATCAATCACAAGTCACCTGGAGTTCCAAAAATATTACAGCGGTTTTGTGTCTGAAAAAGCTATCGGCGACCAAATTGAAATGACCTTCCTTACCATGTCATTAGAAGGTTTTGCCCGCTGGTTTATGATGTTTGGCGACCAGGCCGAAATTATAAGCCCGGAGAGTTTAAAGGAGCGGGTAAGCAATTTAGCCGCCATTATCGCGCAAAAAAATCTTCAGCTTACAAATTCCTACTGACATAGGGTTGTCATTCGCCGGTGTTTATTTTGTTAAAGTTTCCTGATGATGAACTAATCTAACTCAAACAGCTTAACTGAATTTAAAATGAACACGCTAACATTAAAAACAACCATCATTTTTGATGAACCGATTGAAAAAGTTTGGCAGGGATTAACCGATCCCGCTATGGTGAAACAATACTTTTTCGGCACCGATTTAAAATCCGACTGGAAAGTAGGGAGCCCAATTACTTTCAGCGGCGAGTGGGAGGGGAAGACCTATGTAGATGGCGGGGTTATTCTTGCTATTGATCCACCTGAATTCTTAAAATATAGCTATTGGAGCAGCATGTCGGGCACGGAAGACAAGCCGGAAAATTACAACAACATAACGTATGAGTTAACAGAGGCTAACGGTAAAACTACCCTGGTCATTATACAGGAGGGCGTAAAAAGCAAGGACGCCGCGGAGCATTCCGAGCAAAACTGGAAAACTGTTTTTGACGGATTGAAGGAGTTGCTAAAAGAGGATTAAGAATGATTTAGCAGTTAAATGAAATTGGAAAGCAACAGGGACACACCTCAAATGCCCCTGCTGCTTATTGTTATTGAGTAACTGGTTCTGAAACGTTACCCCCCCGGCCTTTAGTATCAAAAGCGCGGAACTTTATAGTGTTTTCAGGGTTTGTAACAGCATCGTTATAAATATTGCTTTTAGCATCCGGGTCTTTGCCGTTGGTGCTGTAACGGATTGTTAAACCTGGGAACTGGATGTTGGCAGCATACTTGCCATCCTGCAAAACAACGCCGGGTTTTGGTACACGGTAATTAAATCCGCCACCGTAATAACTTAAACGGGGCAGTTCTCTTTTTCCTAAAACATTTAAAAAGTTTGTCCATGCTATTTGGTACAGCGAATCGCTTTTTGCAGCGTTCGGCTCAGTGGCCCAGTCAGGGTCTTTGCTCCATGCGCGTTCGGCGAAGCCTAATAATCGCGGCAGCATCATATATTCAAGTCGTTCAGTGGTTTTTATGTTCTCGCCCCAAACTGCGCTTTGCAAACCCAGGATATTACTTTTACCATATTCAGTAAGGCGCTGTTTGCCTATGAAGATATTTCTGTTCAGTGGCAGTCCGTTTTTGTCAACTTTTGAGTTTTTAAAGTAGTCATACGGAATAAACGAAAATGGTTTATCAATATCCGCGAATGCGCCCCAGTAAAATCCGGGTTCATCAAATGATTTATAATGGGCCATGTCGAAATATAAATTGGTAACGCAGGTAAGTACCGTTTTGTAACCAGCGTTTGCCAGCTTATAGGCCAGGTCCTCATTGCCGCCGCCAAGTGTATTGTTCCATACTTCGGCCTGCAGATGCTCGGGCATAAAATCAGGATTAGGCACGTAGAATGAATTGCCATCCAAGCTCGTTTTGCGCAATGCCATCTCTTCCCATCCCGAAGTGTACAAACCCTTTGCTTTCATCAACTGGTTAACCCGGCCATAAAAGTAATACCATAGGTCGCCGGTATTTTGTATTTCAGGGTGAGTGGCTTTAAGCGCTAAATAGGCCGGGGATTTTTCCCATACATGCGCAGGTACTTCATCGCCGCCCCAGTTAATGGTTTTTATGGGTACGCCGGCTTCAGTGTACATGTTTACTATATCGCCGATCACCGTTTCAACAAAGTTATAGGTGGACGGCAGGGAAACATCCATCACGTTATCGGTCCAGTATTGTGCAGTGCTGTAGGTTGATTTATCGTTCAGATCGCTAATCAGGTATTTTTCGGCTTCATCTTTTTTGCCTTCTGCCATTAAACGGACATAGCGGGCATTCATTGATTTTACCACAGCGCGTGCATGACCGGGTGCTTCCATTTCGGGCACTACCTGGATATGCAGCTTATCAGCATATTTCAAGATCTCGATAAAATCTGTGCGGGTATAAAAACCGGTGCCTGTTTTATTTTCAATTTCACCACCGGAGCCATGCGATGCCGGTAAATTATGTTTGGCATCAAGGGAATGGCCTCGTTTAGCACCAAGTTCTGTTAACTCAGGCAGTGATGGGATTTCCAGCCGCCAGCCTTCATCATCGGTTAAATGCATGTGGAATACATTCAGTTTGTACAAGGCCATCACATCCAGCACCCTTAGCACCTCCCATTTTGGTTGAAAATTGCGGGCTACATCCAGCATGAAGGCACGATAAACAAAGCGGGGAGCATCGTTTACTTCGATACATGGAATTTGGATTTCTTTTTGCGGATGCGCTAATGCTGAAGGAGGTATTAATGTTTTTAAGGACTGAATACCATAAAACATACCTGCGTTTGTTGTTGCGCTTATGGTGATTTCATTTGATTTCACATTAAGCTCATAACCTTCCGCGTTTAAGCCCTCTTTAAATTGAAGTTTTATAAAATTTGATGTTGTGTGATTTGCTTTCTTTCCTTTAAAAAATGATGCCAGGTAAGTACTTAACTCATTTGATTCCAGATCAAATTGTTTATCTGACGTTACATTTACAGCGGCCGTTAATACGAAGTTTCCGCCTGTTTCTTTATAACTCGCCGGCGTAGGGAACACTTTTGTTAACTGCTGCTCCGGGATATCTCGTATGATTTTATTTTGGTCGTAAATAATAGCCGGCGTTATTAAGCCCACATAATTTGGCTTAAAAGGTTTCAAGGTAAAAGTGCCGGTATTATAGCCTTTATCCGGCTCGGTATCCCAAACGATATAAAAACCTTCGGGGCCATCGGTGATGTTGACTACCGGTTCATCGTCAATAAATTCTATGCGTACCGAAGCGCCGGGCTTTATTTCGGTAAAGGTAGCGGTAGGCGTTAAACTGAAAAGGTCGCCGTTTACAAAGTCGATCTTTGCATTGCCGGTAACGGTTGCCGGAACAATTAAACGCGCCGAGTTAAAATACATTTTCCAGCCCAAAGCAGGGAAGGTGCTTTTGCCGTTATTGGTAATAGTAATAGCGTTTAATGACTGCTGCCGGTTATGGTAATCATTTTGTATGGGTTCCCAGGTAATGCTGAGATCATGCGTGTTAAATTGGATTTTGTCTTTTGGTTTAGCAGTGGCTGAAACACACAGGGCTGCCATAAAAATGATCAGGAAATAACGCATAGCTTGATTATTAGGTTATAAAGAAGCGTAAATATAACGTAATTATAAAAATATCAAAACTTTTTAAAATATTTTAAAAAGTAGCGTCTGGTATATTCATGTGGTCAAAGTGGTGGCGGATAGTTAATTTATCCACTAAATTTATTCAAATGAAGATTTTTGGCTTTCCCTCTGTTTTAAAAAGGGTGTGGATTGCAGTTATGAGTTGCAGGTTATATGTGGAGATGAATGGTAAACAATCCTATTGGTCATTCAACGCAGTGAAGAATCTTCTTCACTCGATAAATATGCCTTTCAATGACGTGTGTGATAATCTAAAGCTTCGCCAACAACTTTTTACCCCGTGATTGGATGGCAGCTGTTCCATTGCGCATCAAAAACTTTACCTGGTTAGCAAGCTCGTCCTGTATCCATGGATAACGTTGCCGCAGGTTAAATAAGGCCTCAGCAGTAAAGCATTTTACAGCAATTTTAACTTTAGGGTCAATCATCCAGTCGAAGCATTGTTCAACGGTAGGTTCCAAATCTAACTGCTGTAGTTTTTCTTTGATGAGGGGTAAAGTTTTCGGGTCGGTTATGTGCATCAGTATTTTAGCATAATGACGCTGGCAGCTTGCATATTTAACATCCTTAATGCGTGATACCAGGTATGCAATATCATTTTCATAACGGGAGGGATCATGCAAAAAAATATTCTCCAGTATCCATGCAGCCCTGAAAGCAATATCCTTATCCGCATAAAAAGTAAGGTCTATCAGATCGCGTAAAGCAAACTGCTGCTCCTTTAATAGTCGGCTAAGTTCCAGCACTTTAGTCTTGCCGATGGTGTTTGATAGCTGCTTTAAAAGATCATCCATTCAATTTGACAAATTATGAAGACGTGTTAATTTGAAAATGTAAATCCCATCGCCAAATTAAAAATCCATTTTCAAATTTTCAAATTAACACATTTTCAAATTGTTTACCTCTTTCAACAAAAATTCTACCTTTGCTGTCCGTTAATATAAAATTTATACATGGTTAAATTCAATCGTTTTACATTAAGCAATGGCTTAAGGGTTATTGTGCACGAAGACCACACCACACCTATGGCGGTGCTTAATATTTTATATGATGTAGGTGCCCGCGATGAAGACCCCGATCAAACCGGATTTGCCCATTTATTTGAGCACCTGATGTTTGGAGGCTCTATAAACATTCCTGATTATGATCAGCCCCTGCAAAGGGTAGGCGGCGAAAACAACGCTTTTACCAGCAACGACCTTACAAATTACTATATCACGCTGCCATCGGCAAACATCGAAACCGCCTTTTGGCTGGAAAGCGACCGGATGCTGAGTCTTGCTTTCAGTAAAAAAAGCCTCGAGGTACAGCGCAATGTGGTGATCGAAGAATTTAAACAACGCTATTTAAATCAGCCTTATGGCGATGTGTGGCTGCGTTTGCGGCCAATGATTTACAAAAAACACCCTTATCAATGGGCAACCATCGGCAAGGAGATCAAACATATTGAAGACGCAAAGATCGAGGACGTAAAAGCATTCTTCAAAAAACATTACAACCCGCAAAACGCCATTATGGTTGTTGGCGGTGATGTAAAAACCGAAGATGTTAAGCTATTGGCCGAAAAATGGTTTGGACCGATACCTGCAGGCCAAAAATATCACCGCAACCTGCCGCAGGAGCCTGAACAGCACGACGAACGCCGCGAAACGGTAACCGCAAAAGTGCCGTTAAACGATGTTTATATCGCTTTCCAGATGGGAGCTCGGCTGGATGAATCATATTACGCGGCGGAGCTGATATCTGATATACTTTCCCGCGGTAACTCGTCACGTTTATATCGCACATTGGTAAAAGAGAAACAATTGTTCAGCGAAGTACATGCTTATATGACCGGCAGCCTGGATAAAGGGATATTTGCTTTTGAGGGCAAGCCGCTGGAGAACGTGAGCATTGAAACAGCCGAAGCTGCCATTTGGGAAGAGCTGGAAAAGATAAAAACAAAGGAGGTGCCGGCAGATGAACTTACCAAAGTAAAAAATAAGATAGAGTCGACCACGATCTTCTCTGAAATGGCTTTGCTGGATAAGGCAATGAACCTTGCATCGTTTGAACTGCTGGGTGATGCCGACCTGATCAATCATGAAACAGAAAAATTCCTTTCAGTTACTGCCGGTGAGATCAAAGAGCTGGCTAATCAATTATTCAGAAAAGATAATTCAACAACGCTTATTTATTTAGCGGAGAAGGCTGTCTGAATCAAAATTTTAGAAATAA
>JAQBOU010000141.1 GCA_028287865.1 Mucilaginibacter sp.
ATAATTATTTCTGTAAAATTGACTAAAAAAAGATTCACAGTATGCTCAACTTAAACCGGGTACATCATATCGCCATAATATGTTCGGACTATGAGAAGTCTAAGCGTTTTTATAGTGAAATACTTGGTTTGAAAATAATACGGGAAGTTTATCGCGAAGCAAGAAAATCTTATAAGCTTGATCTGGAAGTGGGCAACCAATACCAGATTGAGCTTTTTTCATTTCCAGATCCAGCTGCAAGGCCTTCACGTCCGGAAGCTGCAGGTTTGCGCCATTTAGCTTTTGAGGTAGATGACGTTGAAACAGCCTCTACCTATATTAAAGAGCAGGGCATAAATATTGAACCTATCAGAATTGATGAGTTTACCGGAAAGCGGTTTACTTTTTTTGCAGACCCGGATGGATTGCCGATTGAATTTTATGAAAAGTGAAAGGATTATTAAGGATATTTTTCTTTTTAGTTAAAAAACCTTCCGCAGAAAGATCCTCATCCGACTCTTCCCAATGGATCCATCGTCCATCGCCTTTTATTTCATAGTTATTGATGTGATTTTGCGCATACTCCCTGCTTTTCAAAATACACTATCCAGCTTTTCTTTCCGGATAAAGAAAAATCTGATACCAAATAGTTTAAATAGTAGGCATGTTTTATGTTTGTGGCAAAATTACGATATAATCTATGTTTCAATTTAAGCAATTCATTATTGACCAAAGCGGTTGCGCCATGAAGATCAATACAGATGGCGTATTGCTGGGTGCTATAATTGAAGCTAATGGATCAGAGCGTGTTTTGGATATCGGTACCGGAACCGGCGTAATAGCCTTAATGCTGGCGCAAAAGTATGTGAACGCTAAAATTGATGCAGTTGAAATTGATGCAGATGCCGCACAAACAGCAGAAAGGAATTTTAAGGGCTCACCCTTTGCAGAAAGATTGAAGCTCTACGCTTCAGGTTTTGAAAGTTATTTTGATCAATGTCCTGATTGTAAATACGACCTTATTTTGTCTAATCCACCGTTTTATATCGATTCATTAAAATCGCCGGGTGCGAAAAAGACATTGGCTAAACATACAGATGTGGATTTTTTTGAACGGCTCATAAAATCCGTCTCAAAACATTTAACCACTAAAGGATGCTTTTGGTTAATTATTCCCGAAACACTTACTGATAAGCTTATTGATCTTGCGATAAATCAATCTATTTTTCCGCAAAAGATGGTTCAGGTACAATCATATCCGCATTCAGCTGCACATCGGTCTATAATAAGCTTTGGATTTAGTGAAGTTCCGGTACAGATAAGTAATTTCACGATTTACGAAGCTGCAGGTATTTATTCAAAGGAATATGCGCGTTTATTACAACCTTATTTTTTAGCGTTTTAAAATAACCGGTTGTCAATTCGACAAGGAACGAGGAGAAATCTTATACGCCATGGCGGCGTCGATCCGCAAATCGCATAAGTTTTCTCTCCTCCTTCGTCGGATCGAAATGACGTGGATATTGAAGCATTGTTTTATTCTTATATTTTCACAACTTTCCAAGCCAGGTAAATGACTAAAATAGGCCTCCTTTCTGACACCCATAGTTACCTTGATGATGCCGTGTTTAAGCACTTTGAAAATTGCGATGAGATTTGGCATGCCGGTGATTTTGGCAATATTGAAGTGGCTGATAAGCTGGCTGCCTTTAAACCGTTTAAAGGTGTGTACGGAAATATCGACGGTCATGAACTAAGGCAGTCGTACCCGGAAAATCTGCGGTTTAAATGCGAAAATGTGGACGTGTGGATGACGCATATCGGGGGATACCCTGATAGATACAGCCCGCTTGTTAAGCCCGAAATATATACCAATCCGCCGCAGCTGTTTATATGCGGACACTCTCACATTCTTAAAGTGATCTTCGACAAAAAAATAAACTGCTTACATATAAATCCCGGTGCCGCCGGCAAGCAAGGCTGGCAAAAAGTACGTACCCTTATGCGTTTTAATATATCGGACGATAAAATTCAGGGTTTAGAGATCATTGAGTTGGCTAAGTAAGAAAGTTGCAGTGGGCAGTGGTAGTTTTATGAACAACATCCTAAAATAAATTCACCTTCGCGTTTTCCATTTCAAAAACAGAATCGATCAGTAAGTTTTTTTGTTTACCGGCGGCTACGGCAAGCTCATCACAGCGCTCATTTTCGGGGTGGCCTGCATGGCCGCGTACCCAGGTAAATTTAATATTATGAAGTTTGCTGATATCTAAATAACGAAGCCAGAGGTCCTTGTTTTTTTTGCCGGTAAAACCTTTTTGCAGCCAGCCATGTACCCACCTTTTTTCAACGGCATCAATCACATATTTGGAGTCGGAGTAGATCATTACATCCTGATTTGGGACTTTTATAGCCTCCAGCCCTTTAATTACTGCAAGCAGCTCCATTCGGTTATTGGTAGTTTTGCGGAAACCTTCGCTAATTTCTTTATAATGCTTACCCGAACGCAGGATCACTCCATAACCACCCGGCCCCGGGTTACCGCTTGATGCACCGTCTGTAAATATTTCGATCATGTTTTTTTAGTCCATGGCCCATGGTCGATAATCCATAGACGATGGTCGATAATCCATAGTCCATGGTTAATAGTACATAGCCAGTGTTCAAAAATAGGATAAACGATGCGATTTCATAGAAGATATAAGAAATTTATAGCCATGGTCTATGGTCCATCGACGATGGTCCAAATTAATCAACCTTCTTAACCTTCAACCGTAAGGAATTTCCAATCACCACCACATCAGAAAAAGCCATGGCAAAAGCACCCACCATCGGGTTTAAAAAGCCGAAAGCCGCTATAGGTATGGCAATTATATTATAGGCAAACGCCCAAAAAAGATTTTGTTTAATGGTAAGCAGGGTATGTTTGCTGATCTGCAAAAACTTGATAACCGAATGCAGATCGGTGTTGAGTAAGATCACCCTGGCGGATTGTATAGCTACCTGGCTG
>JAQBOU010000149.1 GCA_028287865.1 Mucilaginibacter sp.
GTAGCCCGTTTTCGGAAAATGCTTCCAATAATAAATTCAAGCCTTTTTCTTCGCTGAGTCGCCCAACATACAAATAATAGGTACCTTGCTGATCATCCGGCTTTACGCTTTCAAAACAAAAATTAGGTTTGAGGAACATTTTTTCTGTAAGTGAACCAAGCTTTGAATCTGAAAAAATTTCTTTGGTATGCTGTCCTAATATAATGTACCCGCTTACAAGGGTCCATGTTCCAAGCCATTGATGCAACCAAAGAGAAAAACTCACCCAAAGTGTTAACACCTTTGAATTAAGGTATGCACCCTTTAATACGGCATCAATGGGGAAGTTTTGCACCAGTGAACGTGTATATATTTGCCCGTTATAGAACAATGTAGCAGAAGGGCATAAAAGCCTGTAATTGTGTAAGGTTAGTACAATGGGAATGTTAAATTTTTTTATAGCATAAATTACGGAAGGAGAACCGGCAAAATGTAAATTATGGATATGTACAACATCAGGTTTAAAGGATGTTATCTTTTTTTTTGTCTTTATAAAAGAGCCGTAGTTAAAAGGCAATTGTAGTACTTTTAATAAAGTGTTGCCGGTATTTGAAAACTGCAAAAGTTCAACATCTGCACCAGCAGACTTCAATAACTCCATTTCGTTTAAAACTACACTGTCTTCTCCTCCTTTAAGCTTATATACGGTATGAATAATTAATACTCTCATTTTCCAATCCCTTTGATGAACAGCTCAACTATATGATAGATAAACTAATTAGCTTTTTTTACCTGATTGGTTGCCTTAATATATGTATTAATTATTTTGCGGATAACTAATGATTTCAGAGAAAATGGCTTTTTAATTTGTTTTTGAAGATCGGGAATTATCAAATTTTCATCACAAAATTTAAATTCCCTTTTGGTGCCGTTATCAATGGGTGTTTTAAGCCAATCTATCCCAAATGTATTGGTAGATTCTTCATCAAAGCCAATATTATCAACTTTTGAAATTACCGGGTATACCACCTTAAGCTTATTTTCGGCCACGTGTACCTGCAGTTGTACATCCCAGGTTGAAATTTTACCGTTAATTTGCTTTTTCAGCATCCGGCCAAGGTCATATCCTTCTGCATTTAATCGTTTTGAAAATCCGGGTGAGGTATCCATTAAATTTTGGAGTTGCTGATGATCCCAGATCACGTTATTAAACCGATCAGCCCAGCCAGCCCAGCCGTAAGAACAAAACCTTTTATATATAATGGAGTCATATGCGTAATCAGCCGGCTGAACGGGGAAAACATAAGCAGTGATACAAAATACCGACTTATTATTTTTATAGAAAGCCAGGCCATCCAATAAAAACTTTATATAATTTGGCGAAACAACCAAATCATCTTCAACAATTATAAACTGCTCATAGTTGTTGCTCAAAAACGTCAGCCCTTCAATAAAATTAGGACCAGTGCTGTAATTTCTTTCCCTGAAGTGCTTAATCACGCTTTTAAACCCGGTTATTGAATTGATATATTCGCGCGTTTCCAAAACCCCGGCTTTGTCACGCTCGCCTTTATATCCATCACTAAAAAACACAATATCCATATTTGCACATTCGGGATTCTCCAACAGCGCGGTAATGCATCTTTTTAGTTTATTCGCACGGCTGTAACAAAAAACTCCAATAATAATTTTTTCCACTTTAATAAATTAAATTATCCTTTTAATTTGTCCCAAACCACCGGGAACAAGGTTTTCATCCATAATTTTATAAATGCTGCCGGCAGGTGTAACGGAAAATGCAGCTTAATAAAATGCAGATATTCTTTATATGCCAATCCTTTAGGGCTTTTTAAATATTTTATCCGTTCTTTTAGCGGATTGTTTGAGGATTTCCAGTTCTTTCCATGATCATCTACACAGGTTCCTATAAATCCGGGAGCTACAATTACTTTAAAGCCTGCCTTGCGGGCGCGCAGGGTATAGTCAAAATCAGCTATGCTATGTGTGTAATCTTCAGAAAGTATGCCTATGGTTTTTACAATTTTATCAGGCACCAGCATAATATTTGCATTGGCCATATCGCACTCTACATACTCGTTATCGCTATAGATGTTAAAACACTGAACACTGTGCTTGTTAACCAACTTTTGCCCGCCGTAAGAAATTTTGCCGTTATCCTTGTCCAGCGTACTACCAATGCATATAGCAGGAACTTCGCTTTGTGATGAATTATAATAACCCAACAAATTATCTAATGCAAAATTTTCCAGGAGCGTATCATCATTGAGCAGCAAATAAAAATCCGGATGGGTTTTTATTGCCTCCTTCCATGAATTACGCATCCCCCCTGCCCAAAATAGAGAACCTGTTCCGTTAAATATTTTAACGGACGGAAATTCTTTTTTTACGGCATCCGTAGTCCCATCCGAAGAGCAATCGTCAGTAAGAAATACATCCAGTTTTATTGCCCACGAAAATTTCTGATCATATAAACTCCTCAGGCATGCCAGCGTTTTTTCTTTCCGGTTAAATGTGGCTAGTAGAACTGCAATCTCCATTATACTTCTATTATACTAATTACTGTAAACCAGGCTACCTACCAGCGGCGCAGATTTTACTCTTTTTTTCATTGCTCTGTAATAACTCAGCAAATAATATTTTAGTTTCATTCCCAGGGTCAAATGCGGAACGCCCAGTGTTTTTACCACCAGGTTGATGAACAATTCATCACTTAACCCGGATCCCTGATGGGGCACCGTATTTATAAGTACCCGGTAAAGATTAGCAAGACCAAAGGTTTTTTCTGAGGGCAGGTGCCAGATGCATAAATCAAGGTCAGACGGCTCGGTATTTCTATAAAATACCGGGTTAGTCCATATCCGCTTCATCATTGATCTGCTGGGGCTGGCTTTGAAATCATTTTTATAATAAATATAACTAAGGGTTTGCGCCTCTTCATTAAACTTGGGCAGCCCTGCCTCAAAGCGCCTCATCATTTCGGGCCACAAATTCAAAAAGTCTGAAAATATGATATTTATGTTTTTAACACTTGCCAGGAAGAATTCCCCTAAATGATACCCGGGAATTTCTTCCACTTCTTTGCTTAATAAATCCTGATATAAAGACTTCATGTCACGGCGGCTTAACCCATGGATCACCAACTCTGTAGTACAATCGTCTTCAAAGGATAGGAATCCGTTATTGTTTGCAGCTTCATCGAACAATTCCTGAGCAGATTTCAGGAAGATACAGTCGGAGTCTAATATGAGGTAGTTATCATCCGGGTTCTTATTGTTTTTAACAATATGTTCTAGAATCGAAAACTCATAAAACTGGTTCTGGAACATCTGGAAATAGCCTTTAGGTGTTTTAAACTTAAAATCGGTGAACACAATTTTAACCTCCAGATCGGAGAGTATTTGCTGCACGCTGTTCCCCTCAACAATGGGCAGCTGCTTTACATTTGTATATAAAACGTGTCCCTGATTTTTATTAAAGCGCTTGCTGGTAACATAAAATAAGATGATACATTTCCAATAGATGTCCTGGTGCTTTTGGCTGGAAGACTTCTGCCCTGTTTGAGGGAATATACTTTCCTCGCCTTTTTCATCTGCACAAAACCATGTACATATATAATTCATTGTTGCTTTTTTTGATGATTAATAAGGTGCTAATTCTTCTAGTTCCTGATCTTCATAAGTGGCTTCATCCACCTCCTCTGCTTCTTCAGCCGGCTCTCTTTCCAGGTAATACAGGCATAGCCCAACATGGCCCCAAAATATAAGCGGTAATACATAGCTAAATGAAAAAATAAGCCCCGACACAGAGAATGCTATCAGGACAATTGATTCCCGGCTTAACTTTTTACTAAAGGCTTTAACAGACAGATAAAACAAAAACCAATATTTTAATAAAAAGCCTGTGATGCCTAAATAAAACAACATTTCTACATACCCTTCGTGAAAATGCTGGCCTGATTTTTCGGGCCACCAATCTACCAAAGGGTTTTGCATGTCAAAACCTTCAAAATCCCATCCAAAAACGGGATGTTTTGTGGCCATGGCCAGGTACACTTCACGTTGCTGTTGCCTGAATTCGCCGGTACCACCCTCCCGTGTAGGATCAAGGATCTCGCTAAAGCGATCAGACATAAAGTTGGTAAACTTAGGATTGACATAATTAACCACTATCCCCAACAGCAGTACCGCCGTTAAAGTGATGATTACCAGGTTAACTATTTTAGGAACCGCAATAAACTTATTCCGCATAGTGGCGAATAGGAATATCAGCATTGCGAAAATTGAACTCGCCCATACAGATCTGTGCTGATGTATCAGGATAACTACGAGGCAAAATGCAAAAAGGAGGAAATGCTTCAGCTTCGTTGTTTTTAAAAATTGGCTGAAGTACCATAAAAGCGGTATGATCATCATAAAGATTGACCGGGCGTGGATAATACGGCTATCACCAGAGAATGGACCATAATCATCCATCTCAACGCTATTCAGGCTAAAGCTGAAGCCCCTGCCATATATAATCATCGTTACCAGGTATACGCCGATATAAAATTTAGCGAGGAACTCCAAAAAGTCAAGATCCAGTGATCTGCTGACGCACTTGATATAGATTGTAAAAACTACCGGGAATAATATGGTGAACATCGTTAGCTGTTCAAACACAATATTATATTGCAAAAGGGAGATAAATACCAGCCTAAGGATGAGGAAACAAAACAGGCCGATGTAGATCTTTTCATTCCGCTGCAGGTTAGTAAAATTATAAAGCACAAAAGCAAAGATCACCAGGCTCAATATTTTTTCAAAATTGAGCAGTACAACTGAACTTGGAAAAACCAGCCATGAAAAAATATTTTCCATCATTAAATACGTGAAAAATATCACAAGGAACTCCTTCACATAAAATTGGTAGCCAAATATTTTAATTATGCGATTCATACTTTTGGTGCTGTTTAATTATGCTTTTTTAAAATTGAGGTAACCAAAAAGCTTATTTTTTACTTTGGGGAATAGCTGTGTAAACTTAATCATGTCCAAAAGAACATTCAGTAATATTACTTTTATATTGGATCTGTTATCCACCCACTGAATTTTCTTTTCGTTGGTTAAATACATTGTTTGAAAGATCTCTTCCTTCTCGGGTATAATGGTTCTGTACAGATCGGCCTTTTTATCAACAATTTCCTTATTGATATAACCGAGGTGTTTTATCCTGAAATTAGTGCCGACTTTTAAACCTTTAATGCCTTTAACATTGGGAGAATCAATAATTACATGCTCAAAATAACCGGTTGCATTTTCCCGCCACATTAACCTGTCGTGCCCTGATGAATAATTCAATCTGAACCATGATCCGGCAAAATGTTCGCGGTCAATAAAATGGAACCGCCTGAAGGCATATTTGTTTACAAACCTGCTCTTCATTAACTTATCGAAATGTGCCCTTGTTAAATGGGGCTCAAAAATCTCGTCAATATCAAGCCATAAACACCAATCCGGATTACGTTTACGGGCATGCTCATACATTAAATTTTTATCGCGCCCTTCATGATAATCGAAGGTACGCACGATATCAACTACCTTTGGATGTGCTTTTAATACTTCGTAAGTGCCATCGGTTGAACCGTTGTCTAAAACAACGATCTCGTCCACAAGCTTTTCAAAACATGCAAGCCACTCATGAACAAAGAATATTCCATCTTTAACCCGAAGCATCAAAACTAATTTTGCCATAGCCGATTAATCTTTTCTCTTATTATTAATGGATTTTAATTTTTTTTGTTTACCAAAACATTACTTTTTTTTTTATTAAAGCGTAAGGTAAATTCCCTTTTATAACTTTTAAAAGCTCATTACGGGAAGCCCTGTCAACCACCAAAACTATTATTATAAATGCAATGAAAAATGCACCGCAGTTAAGCAAAAGTTTTAAAATATATAGGTCAGATAAAATGAAATTATGCGTTGCATAATAGCACACTATTGCACTGATAACTACCAGCGGA
This sequence comes from Mucilaginibacter sp., assembly GCA_028287865.1. Classification (GTDB taxonomy): domain Bacteria; phylum Bacteroidota; class Bacteroidia; order Sphingobacteriales; family Sphingobacteriaceae; genus Mucilaginibacter. The sequence goes on from JAQBOU010000149.1 coordinate 6,002, forward strand.
ACTATAATTGACCACAAACCCACTATATGTTTAATTAAAGCAGGTTGAAGGTATCCCAGCTTAAAAAGCCGATATGAAAAATAAGAGAAGTCTATTATAATATTCCCTGCGAGCATTACCGATAAAATGCCGGTTATGCCATAGTACTTTGCAGAAAAATAAAAGAAAATACCAATAAAAACTCCTTTCAAAATATTGATCAAACTATTCATTTTAATATCTCCCAATGCATAGCCCATATTTGCCATAAAATATCCTATCACGCCAAAGAAAAAGTTTGCAACCAATAAATAAACAATGGTATTACCGGCATATTTTCCCTTTCCGGTCCATGCACTTATCAGATCGTGGTAATTAAAGCAAAAAATTATTGCAATAAACAGCGCCGCATAGGAGTAATATTTAAACTGGGTATTTATTAAACTGATAATTCCTTTTTTATTGTTTTCGCCGCTGGCATAAGATATAGATGGCATTAAAGCCACCGAGTGCCTTCCAATAAGTGATTGCGTCATCTGTACCGGCCTTTTATTGATCTCGAATATGGTGATCATTGAAGGGGGAATAAATCGTGCAAGAAAAATAGTATCCATACTTGCAGACAGACCGCCAATGATACTTGCTAATGAAGTAAAAGAGAATATGCGAATAAATCTTTTAAAATGTGCGCCCTGAAAAATAATCTTCATTCCTTCTTTATTCATCGCTACTTTTAAGGCCGAAAAATTGTAAATATTTATAAAAAATGCCCGGCAAAGATTAGCGAAAGCAATTGAGATGATGCCAAAACCTAACAACAATAAAGTAATATTAATTACCAGGAATAGAATATTTGCAAGAATAGAACTAATTGCCACCTGTGATGCATTGTGCAAACCCTGGTTAATTCCAGACATGGCGAAGGATGTTAATGACATCCCCGTTGAGATTATAGAAATTAATAAGGCTACCTGTAAATTAGGATATATCGTAACATCCTTATTGATGATTGCCCCGATAAGGGAATAAAATACAAACCCGGCTATTACTGATATAAGTAAAATTATTCCCGCTGCAATAAGTCCTGATCCTATAGTCTTACCAATTTCATCTTTCTCATTCCGGCCTTTCAGCTCTGCTATCTTTTGCTGCAATACTTCTCCTACTCCGGGATCTATCAGGGTCATCCAGGCAAGTATATTTCCTGTTGCAAGCCAAACCCCCAGCGTAGCGGTATCAATATTCTTTAAATAAAAGGGCAATAAGATTAATGAATTAATTATATTAGTAATAACATAACCGTATTGAAATACAAAATTCCATCTTAATACTTTTTTGTCCATTTGTTTAGCTCAATTATTTTCTTTTATCTTCAAATACAATTAAAGGCACTTCTCGTCAATCATTTCCAACACTTTTAAATCAGCTTCGGCATCAAACTTCCGGGCAAATAAAGCGGGTGAGCTAACTATTTCGTCAAAATCATCTTGTCTGAGTATTTCAGGATGGGCAATTAAATTGTCGGCCCATTTCATAAACCTTACATTGTTATTTATGATACTTGCAGACACCTTTTCGTCCTTAGCATTTATTACTATCGTTTGAAAAAACAATTCGTCAGGCGCAAAGGTGTTTCGGTGAAATGCACTGTAATCAGGATTGTTGGCTACAAAATCTAAAATATAATTTAAAGTATACTTGTCTATGATCCACCATTGCGAACCATAATAATGTGTCATTTTTTTCCTGAGCTTCCTTTGCAGCACTTTTATATAGGTCGACAAAAAATTGATTGTTTTTGCCCGGTACTTTGCGGCAATAGAAAAGCCGAAGAAATATTTATTAATACGGTAACTACCACCGCCCGAAGCCCATTTTTTATAATCGGGCAGCTGGTAGTGATCCATAAAAACGCTGTGTTTTGACGATTGCAAGAAATTGTTTATATAATCATTGCTCTTTATCGGATAATCCTGGCCACTTAATAAAATTATCCGTTCAACGTTTTTACCGCAATTTTTAACTGCGTCCATCGCTTTTAAGGTGGCCTCTACCAACCCAAAATTGCCCCATTCTGTTCTTACAGATGATATCAGTTGAGTGTTTTTCATGGCTTCAAACACCGATCTATGTTGTTGCATAGAAGATTCCTTATCTATATGAACAAAAAAATGCGAAGTTCCATCATCAAGGCGTTCTATTAATCTCTTAAGCTGGTTATGATTTTTATGCGCTAAGATGATATATGCTTTTTCCATTTTAATTTGCAGGTTGAATAAAAAGGGTAAGGCCTGCTAATTCAATCTTTTTTTATCGCTTTTTTTATCACCTTTACTATCATATACATAACCATAGCTATAGCCGTATCCATAACTACCAACGCTGCGGCTTGATACATCGTTAAATACTATTGCTGCATTGGTTAGCTTATTTAGGGTATTGTTTTTATCCAGCCTTTCAACAAATACTTTTGGCGTGTAAGCATGGCGTACAATGTATAATGTGGCATCGCATAAAGGCGATAAAATATACGCATCTGAAACAGGCCCTACCGGAGCTGCATCAATAATTATAAAATCAAACATACCATCTAAATAAGTCAGCAATTCCTGTGGTTTGTTATTGGTAATCAGTTCCAGCGGACTATCAGACAAGTTGCCTGCAGAGGCAAAGAACAAATTCTCGTTAACTGCCGTTGATTGAATAATTGACTCGGGATTTACTTTACCTTCCAGGTAATCAGTGATCCCTATACCTTTGGAAACATTTAATTTATTATGCAGGGAAGGCTTGTTGAGGTCAAAATCCAAAATGACAACCCTTTTACCTGTTAATGATAAACTAATAGCAAGGTTAAGGGCCACAAAGCTCTTTCCTTCGCCAGAAATACCTGATGTTACCAAAACCTTCTTTTTATCTCCCCCAACCCCAACTCCAAGATAATTAAGCGTGGTGCGAAGCCTTCGGAATTGTTCGGCAATAAGTGTTCGCTGACGATTTCCAATTACAATAGGATCTTTGGATGTTCCTGCACTGATCTCGCTGATCACCGGTAATTGGGTTAAGTCTTCAATATCTTTTTGATACATTATTTTATTTCTTAATGACTCTCTTGCCGATACCAAACCAAATCCAATCAGGCACATTAAAATACTCGATGCCAGGTATATGATCTTATTTTTAGGGCTCACCGGTGTTTCGGTGGATTGAGGTTTTTCAATAGTTTTGCAACCATCTTCATTTGAAATAAAGGATAACGCTGTTTCTTCCTTCTTTTGAAGTAAAAATGTATATATCCCGCTTTCAATATTGAGCTCACGGTTAATATCAACCAGGTTCTTTTCAGTTTCGGGCATGGTTTGTAATTGCGTCGAATAGCCCTGGTTAGTTGTAGTCAAATTGGATTTGCCTGCCAGTAAACTCTGCCTTTCATTCTCCAGATTTTCGAGTATCTGGGGCCTTATTTTTTCAATTTTATCCATGTAGGAAACCACCATAGGGTTGTTTTCGCCGGTTGTTTTCTTAAGGCTTTCTACCTCAAGCTGCAGCTCATAAATATTTTTAACCATCTGCGTTAAACCCGGATCATCAAGACCAATAGTAGAAGGCACTATCCCGCTTGCTAAATTCGAAGATTTGATGTAGCTTTCAATCTGCTTTAACACTGATAACTGCATATTAATCTGACTTACCTTTTGGTCGTTATTACTTACGTTTTCCAGGTAAAGCTTTCCTTGCGTACTGATATCAATAGCACCTCTGTTTGATTGATAGCTTTGTTGTTTATGTTCAATTGCAAGTAAATTATTTTCGACAGTGGTTAGGCGTTCATTGATAAATCTTTCAGTATTTGCTGCTAACCCTTGTTTTTCTTCCGCAATAGATAAGTTATACGATTTTATCAAATCATTTAAAACATCTTCGCCACGTACCGGATTAGGGTCTTTATAATCAAGGTCAATAATTGTTGACAGCTTATTTGCAGAACTTACCTTTAGATTAGACAACAGATCGCCTGCAACCTTTTTTGGAGACAACAACGAAAAATAAAAACTATCGCCAGCAGACGCTACCGTTGTTTGGCGCGGGTTGCGTCTAAAAATAAGATTTCCATAGGGTGTACTAACTAATTTATTTAACCGATACCTGGAATTGTTTATAGTTACACCGGAGTCCTGCAAAGAAAAATATATTTTCTTCCCGAATTTCAATGTCCTTAGGTCATTGGTTGATACTACTATTGGCGAACTATCGTAAGCAATAACATCTCTAAATTTCTTCTCCTGGTAAACCGGCGCATACAAGCTAAGATCACTCACAACATTTTCCATCAGGTCAACCGACTGAAATACTTCTATTTCATTATCAATAGTTCTTTTTGGCGAAATAATATCAAGTGCCGCAAACGCTTTGGAATCTTCAGCTCCCTTTTTTTCGTCCCTGATCAACACCCTGCCGGCGGTTTCATATAGTGGGGTTGTGTATTGCAGGTAAAACCAGGCACCGATTATCCCGGCTATTATTAAAAGCAGGAACATTGGCCAGTAGGGAATTAATTTAAAAAGATAGCTTTGCATTGAGGATGAATTATTTTCCTCTTTCTCCGGTTTTCTTATTAGCTTCATGACTTCAGATGGTTAGTTACATTTAATAATTTGTTATCTTTTATACACAATAACCTGCACTATAATTGCAAGGAATGATAAACCGCTCAGGATTATTGGAACAAGCTGCGCCCCGCGGGATGAATTAGTTACTTTCGACTTATTGGCCTCGACATAAACGATGTCGTTAGATTTTAAATAATAATAGTTAGAGGCAAAAAGTTGCCTGGAGTTGAGGTCCATTCTTTTAACCCGCTTTACACCATTTTCCTCCCTGATTATCATCACGTTGTCCTTACGGCCAAAGATGGTAATATCACCGGCGATGCCTAACGCTTCCAATAGTGATATTTTTTCACTCGGAACACTTATTACCGTAGGATGTCCTACCTCACCTAATACACTGACTTTAAAAGTTAATTGCCTGACTACCACAATCGGGTCAACTAACAGTTTCCTGTCAACCAATTCCTTTGTAATTTCCAACCTTAGCTGATTGGTAGTTAAACCAACAACCTTTATATCCCCAACAACCGGAAACTGTATCATTCCGTCGGCACTAACCAGGTAACCAGGGGCCTGCAAATTACTCCCTGTTAAGGTGGTTGAGCTAATATTTGAGTAGTTTGGTGTATTAAAAATTGCGGTTGCAGTAGGATTTAAGCTGTTAACACTGATACTAAGAATATCGTTTGGTTGTATAAGCGACTGAGGCGCATTGTTACTGGACCTTATTACCGAGTCAGGTATGTCGGCAAAATATTCAGTCTTTCTTACATTCGCACAAGACGAAACAAGCAATTGAAACAGCAAAGGGGCAATAATGAACAGAGAGTAATTAAGTTTAAAGTTTTTCATGGTTTTTTTTGGATGTGGGCGTTTAATTATTCATTTAATTTTAGGTTCGGCAAGTTTTAGTTCCACATCCAATTTCCGCTACTTCAATCATAAATGAGTTCACATGGAAATAAATAAAGCTTCGGCACCTCATATTGTGTTTTATCAGTTAATTTCAATATCTATTTAAACTAGCGTCAATCTTTAACAGATTTCTAATTTTTCAATAATGTAAACATGAATAAAACATAAAAGTTTGACCTTTTATAAAAAAATTAAATCAAAAGAAAATTCATTGAGTTGAAATAAATAACAGAAAGAATAAAACTTGTAAATCTTTCAAAAACCCAATATTCAGAAACTATATATCATAGTAATTAATAAACTTTTAGTTCAATAAGTTAAAAACCATCATATCGATGGCATTTTGAAGAACTTGCCGCCATATCCAGCCTATTTCAACTCAATATATTGCCACTAAAGAAATTATTAAAACCAATATGATAAAAAAGTGTTTAGGACTTAAGGATCAGAATAAATAATATAATTGTGCAGTTGTTATTCTTAGCTGCCGCCGATTATATTAATTGCCACACTGAAATTTTATTTGATAGATCATTACTTACACGCTTTTGCATAAAAGTGGGCCGTGCTTAAAACCTGTCCCATAATTTACAGCTATTAACTTTAACACAAATGGCCTTACTACAAGAATCAAAAAAACACTTGCTATTTATTGATAGCCTGAGGGCATTAGCCGCCATTTACGTAGTTCTTCATCATGCTTCCCTTCAATATTATAATTTCGATAATGACCTTAAGGGGGCACGGAAATTAAGTATCAAGCTATTTGAATATGGTCATTCAGCAGTTGATTTGTTTATCGTTCTTTCCGGGTTTAGTTTGATGTTGTCTGTTACGAAAAACAATCACAGGTTAAAAGGCGGCACTTTGCTTTTTTTAAAGCGGAGGGCGATAAGGATATTGCCAACTTATTACTTTGCAACGGCACTGTCCCTTTTATTAATTTGGTTGTTTATAGGGGAAAAAACAGGTACCCATTGGGACCTAAGTCTCCCGGTTACATTTAATAGCATTGTAACACATCTTTTTTTAGTTCACGATTTCCTTTCCTCAACATTTCCACGAATAAATCATTCTCTGTGGTCAATTTCCGTTGAGTTCAGGATCTACTTATTTTTTCCATTTTTAATTTGGTTATGGAGAAAATATGGCCCCTTGTTTGCTTTGCTTACAGCGGTAGTGCTTTCTCTTATCGGGTTAGGTGTGTTGCTGGTATGGCATTCTTATTACCCGGATATAATGTTAAACAGTGCCGGAGTAACGCCCTATTTAATTCTATTTACGCTTGGCATGATGGCAGCTGATCTTTCGTTTTCAACATCCGCTACGGCAGTTAGGGCAAGAAACTATTATGCCAACATCACATTAACGAAAAAGGCAATAATCGTGGCCATTTATTTAATTGCTTTAGTACTTTTCAAATCGTTATTTACCTTGCCCTTTTTGCTGGAAAAAAACGTTCACAGGCACCTGCAAGGCGATATAAATGATCTGTTTCTTGGTATTTTGTTTGCATCAATTTTATTTATTTGTTCCATAGCCAAACCGTCAGACAAATGGGCTTATCAGGTGGTAAAAACATTAAACTGGCAGCCGCTGGTCTTCGTAGGCACTTTTTCTTATAGCTTATATTTGGTTCATGCGCCGTTATTACAGGTTTTAACACAGTACGTTTTAATGCCGCTGCATATTGATGCCTTTTACAGTTGCTGGCTGTTAATCCTGTTTGGGACGCCACTAATTATCTTATTTTCTTATTTCTTCTTTACATTATTTGAGCGTCAATTTTTAACGATGCGCAAAAAGGAAAGCCTGGTGGCACAGGAAATTGATGCGGTGATTAATCCGGCGCCCTAACAACTATAACTGCAAAGACAATGTTATGAGCGTACACATACTCCAAAACAAGCTTTGTCAGCCTGGTTAAAATTGGGGGTAACTACGAAGGAGAATGACTTGTTTCCAGTAGCATCAGACTTACAAAGTTTTTGAAACTTCGTAAGTCTTTATATAAAACAAACACGTCATGGAAGGGTGAACGCAAAGGCCTTTGCCCGCTGCTAAGCTCCAGGGGAATCCACCACACATGCTTCGAGTGCGTATGCATGACACCCAAAACAACCCTGTCGTGGGTAGTTTCACGATGCGTTCCCAAGGAACGCGCTTGCATGTATTCATTTTTTACTACCAATGAGCCGTCCAGATTGGACGAAGAAGTGAAAAAGCATCTCGTAAAGTTGCGTGGTAGGTAATAACCACATCTATTACCACTATTTACGTTCCATAGAAACGTTTTGGCAACGCCGCAATTGCTCCCATGCTGGCGTTTTAGACGTTGAATTTATGGTTTAACTTAAACTCACGGAGGACTTCCGTTAGATTTACAAGCGGCGCAGGATTGAGTAAATGTTATACTTTGATATAAACCACCTGTTTGGTTTCAAAAAACTCTTCCTGAAAAAAGTCTTTCAAGTAAAACTGCTGAACTTTCAGGCCGGATTCACTAATTTCCTGTGACAAGTCTCCACCCTTTAAATAGAGAATTCCATTAGCTAACACGTTTTTTGACGTTTTATTAAATTTTGCGCGAACCCAGGGATAAAAATCTTTAAGCTGCGTTACCGCTCTTGATACAACAAAATCAAATTTTTCATCTACCTGTTCGGCACGACTGTGAGAAGCTTTAACATTTTTTAAACCGAGGGATTTAGCAACTTCCTGTACGACTTTAATTTTTTTACCGATAGAATCAACCAGGTGAAATTGCGTATCGGGGAATAATATAGCCAATGGAATACCTGGAAAGCCGCCGCCGGTGCCAACGTCTAAAACCGTTTCGCCCGGTAAAAACGATATAACTTTGGCAATGCCCAATGAGTGCAAAACATGCCGCTCATATAAAAGATCAATATCCTTTCGGGATATAACATTGATCTGGTTATTCCAAAAACTATATAATTCAGGCAGGAGATTAAAGTGCTGAAGCTGTTGTGTTGTAACAGACGGGAAATATTTTACTAGCAGATCAGATGTCATCCCTATTAAAACGGTTGATGATATTTCCAAGCAGGTACCTGGCTCTGAATAACTGTGCCTTAACTGTCCCTAAAGGAAGATCCAATTGCTGGGCAATCTCTTCGTAGGATAATTCGTCAAAGTACCGGAGCGTAATAAGGTTACGGTAACGTGGCGGCAAACTTTCAATCAGCAGTTTTAATTCCTGGGTTTGCTGTTTTTTAATGGATGTTTCTTCGGGATTCAGCACATCTGCTTTTATCTGCAGTTGTTTTTCTTCGCCATCTTCATCCATCATCCCATGGATAGACATGGTGTTCAGCTTTTTTTTCCTGATAAAATCGATACAATTGTTTGTAGCTACTCTGAATAACCAGGTACTAAAAGCAAAATCGGGCTGGTATTTATCTAACTTTTCAAATGCCTTGGCAAAGGTTTCAACAGTAAGATCCATTGCATCTTCCTTATTATTAACCATTTTAAGTACCATAAAGTAAATGGAATCCTTATACCTGTGCATCAGGTCGGCATAAGACTTTTGATCACCCTGCCGGGCTTTTACAACAAGGTGAAAATCGTTCTTTGCGTTTTCTGTGAAATTAGAATTTATTTCCATCTGGTATTTTTTATGAAGGTTCCGATTAACCCGAATGTGTTTAAGTAAAGGTAGTAAATCATGTCAAGAAATGGCAGGTACCATAACAAATCCTTACCATTTAACCGCTTAAATAATTTACTGTATATAATAACCTGAAAAATCAGTCTAAACATAAACAAACCCAAAGCTAATAAAGGTTCGAAGTTGAAAATTAAGCATAATGTTAATAAAATATAAAACAAAACTCCGCTTACGGCATCTAATCCAAGCTCATTTTTATCCCTCTTTTTATAAAGTTTGCCCGCGCCCATGTGCCGCCTTTTTTGACGGAACCATGCAGAAAAAGAGGTTTTAGCCTCTGTATAAACAAATGAATCAGGATGTATTTCAATGATAGTATTATCGGGTGTGGCATTTTGATTCACGAAAAGATCATCGTCGCCCGATAAAACATGCATGTGCGCAGCAAAACCTTTTGCACTAAAAAACAGGCTTTTAGTATACGCCATATTCCGGCCTACACCCATATAAGGTTTCCCGTTTAAAGCAGCAGATAAATAATTAACGGCCGTTTTTATGGTTTCAAAACGTATTAAGAGGTTTAAAAAACCGCCGGCTTTGTTGTAAGGGGAATAGCCAAGCACTATTTGCGCAGGTGATACAAAATTGTTGGCCATCCAGGTAATCCAGTTTTCGGAAGCCGGCTTGCAATCGGCATCGGTAAACAACAGGTGTTCGTTTTTTGCCGCTTTTATACCTAAAGTTAAGGCGAATTTTTTCCCGGTTTTAAACCGGTCGTGCTCTGTTATGGTTACAACCTTTAAGTGAGGGTAGGTATCCTTAAATGCAGATAAAACATCATCTGAGGCATCAAAGGAACAATCATTTATCACTACCACTTCAAAATCCGGATAGTTTTGCTCCAATATTGCAGGGAGATTTTCTTTTAAATTTTGTGCTTCGTTACGCGCACTGATAATTACCGACACCGGAATATTTGCCGAAGGAAGCTCATCCAATGGTTGATATTCAAAAAGCCTTACCTGGTTACTTACAAGAAAATATAATTGAATTATAAAACATAACTGAAATAAAATAAATAACGCTTCTCGTATATATGTTTCCAAAACCCTGCTTAAAATAATGGTGCAAATTTGTTAAAAATTGTTGGGATGTGGGAAGGTTGAAGGCTTAAATATTGTAATGTTGAAAAGTTGCAAGATTTTGATCCTTAGGAGGGTTCTTCCCTGTTAGTGTTTTTACAATGCAATGTTTTAGAAGATGCTTAAACAAGATTGTCATTCCCCAACGCAGTGAAGAATCTTCTTCGTCAGGAATCTGCGGTGGCAAGGCGCGACGCATACTTAGAAAATGCGGAAGATTCTTATCGCATTGGGAATAACAAATAGGTAATTAATAGCACAGCGATTAAATCAATTTTCATATAAAATACTGAAGATTAATAATTTATAAATTTCACCGGAAGTGTTCCACCCGTTCCAAACGTTCCAGGCGTTCCTTCTCACAAATTGGAACACCCCTTTTCCACCGTAATTTATGCTTTTTTTAAGGTCGCCGGATATCCTAACATTACAAACTCAAACAACAATATAATTGCTAATTTTGCACCCTTACAAATGAAATTTAACTTAACAGCACAGGATCCGCTTTCAAAAGCCAGGGCGGGAGAAATCAGCACCGACCACGGAACCATCCAAACCCCTATATTTATGCCGGTTGGTACAGCCGGCACCGTTAAGGCCGTACATCAGCATGAGCTAAAAAACGATATTAAGGCGCAGATCATCCTCGGCAATACCTATCATTTATATTTAAGACCCGGTTTAAATACGCTGGAAAGCGCTGGCGGACTTCACCGATTTAACGGATGGGACGGACCTATATTAACAGATAGCGGCGGCTATCAGGTTTATTCGCTAACCGAAGTACGGAAAATAAAGGAAGAAGGTGTTACCTTCCGCTCACATATCGATGGGTCAAAACATTTGTTTACGCCCGAGAATGTGATGGATATACAGCGGATTATTGGTGCCGATATTATCATGGCATTTGACGAATGCACACCTTATCCCTGCGAATACCAATACGCAAAGAGATCCATCGAAATGACGCATCGCTGGCTAAAACGCTGCTGCGAACGTTTTGATAGTACAGAACCTAAATATGGGTATAGCCAAACGCTTTTCCCCATTGTACAGGGCTCGGTATATAAAGATCTGCGGATAAGATCAGCAGAGGTCATTGCCTCCTATGAGCGTGAAGGGAATGCCATCGGCGGTCTTTCTGTTGGCGAACCCGCCGACGAGATGTATGCGATGACAGAAGTTGTTTGCAATATATTACCGGAGCAAAAACCGCGTTACTTAATGGGCGTTGGAACGCCCATTAATATATTGGAGAATATTGCCTTAGGAATTGATATGTTTGATTGTGTAATGCCAACCCGTAACGCACGTAACGGAATGCTTTTTACAAAAAATGGTATTATAAATATTAAGAATGAAAAATGGAAAAATGACTTTTCGGCAATTGAGGCAGACAGCGAATTACTTGCTGACACAGCTTATACAAAAGCCTATTTGCGCCATTTAATACATTCAGGAGAGATGCTGGGCGCACAAATTGCCACCTTGCATAACCTGCATTTTTATTTGTGGCTGGTTAAAGAGGCGCGGAAAAAAATCATTTCGGGCGAGTTTTATAATTGGAAAAATGCGATGGTTAACCGATTAGGACAAAGATTATAAATGAAGGCTTTTTTAAAAAAGTATTTAAAAGTTATTGACCGGTATATCATTAAAAAATACCTGGGCACCTTTTTGTTTACCCTTGGGATATTTATAGTGGTAACCGTGGTGTTTGATATATCTGAACACCTTGATAACTTTTTGAAAAACCACTCAACTATTAAGGAAATAGCCTTTAAATATTACGCCGGTTTTATACCTTTTTATATGAATATGCTATCACCGCTGATCAATTTCCTGGCGGTGATCTTTTTTACAGCCAAGATGGCAAACCAAACAGAAATTGTTCCCATACTAAGCGGAAAGGCCAGTTTCAACCGCTTTTTAAGGCCATATTTCATTTGCGCTACGCTTATATTCATTGTTTCATTTTTTGCAAATATTTATCTTATTCCTTTCACCAACCGGCTAAAAATAACCTTCGAAAATTCGCACCAGTTTAATGGTGAAGACCCCACAAAAAGCGAAGTGCACATACAACTGGATAAGCGCACCTTTGTGTATATGCAATCATTTGACAATAGTTTACATACCGGCTATGATTTCATCTTAGAGAAATTTGACGGTGATCAGTTAAGGGAAAAGTTGCTGGCAACCTCCATATCATATGATTCTTTAAAACGAGTTTGGACCCTTAAAGATTACACGGTGAAGTATGTAAATGGTCTAAAAGAAGGATGGTACGACAGCAAGGGCAAATCAAAAGACACTGTTTTAGATATGCGCCCTACCGATTTTATCGTTTATGATAATGTTTATACTGCAATGTCAACAAGCCTTCTTAACAGTAATATAGAAAAGGAACAAATACGCGGGACGGGTGCGCTAAAAGAAATGCTTTATGAAAAATACCGGCGTTTTGTATACCCTTTATCAGCATATGTACTTACACTGATAGGTGTTTCCATATCCTCGCGAAAGGTTAGAGGAGGGATAGGGCTACCGTTGGGGATCGGTATTTTTCTCTGCTTCACTTACATTGTGGTAGACAAATTTGCATTTGTATTTGCTGTAAAAGGCAGCATGCCGCCCTTGTTAGCAGTATGTATACCCAATGGAATATTTGGTATAGTTGGCAGTTATTTATTATATAAAGCTCCTAAATAATGGACCGGCCGCTGCTCAATAAAAACCTGGTATTGCTTCATTGCACGGTTTTTATCTGGGGCTTTACAGGCACCCTTGGCAAGCTCATTTCTATATCTGCGGTAAGCCTTGTCTGGTACCGTGTGCTCATCGCTTCGGCATCATTATTCCTTTATTTTATCATCAGCAAAACCCCATTTAAGGTAACTAAAAGTTCCTTTTTAAAACTGGTTTTTAATGGCGCCCTGGTAGGTGCACATTGGGTGTTGTTCTTTGCTTCTATCAAATTATCGACTGTTGCAGTTACCCTTGTATGCCTGTCATCTATTACTTTATTTACCGCAATTTTTGAGCCTTTAATTAATAAAAAACGAATTTCCAAACTGGAGATATTAGCTGGTTTATTAATAATTGCCGGCATCATCGTTATATTTAAATTTGAAACGCAATACACTAAGGGTATTATCGCCGGCCTTATAAGCGCAATTCTTGCAAGCCTCTTTGCTATCTTTAATTCAAAATTGGTTAAAGTAAACCAGGCACCTGTAATTGCATTTTATGAATTATCGGGAGCTTTTTTCTGGATCTCACTTTTCCTGTTTTTCACAAAAGGCTTTACAGGATCAATGATCCCCACCACCGCCGACATCTGGTATTTGCTTTTATTAGGAACCGTTTGCACCTCGCTTGCATACGTTGCCGGTGTATACGTAATGAAAGAATTATCGGCGTTCAGGGTGGCGCTGATCACCAACCTTGAACCGGTTTATGGTATCCTTATAGCGTTTTTATTTTTTAATGACCTGAACAAAATGACGCCAGGATTTTGGGTTGGAGCCGTTATAATTCTATCTACTATCCTGCTCTATCCTATTACCCGCAAACATATCAGCCGCAGAAAAAACGGGCTTTAATCAATTACCGCCGCCGCCCGCCTGCATCTCTATTCTTTGTTTTATTAAACATTCACCTCAAAATACTGCGGGTAGGGGATACGAAATCAACTGCCGTTTTTTGCATTTTAAAGCTCCGTAGGACACGATCACTTTTCCGGGCTCTTACATCTGTCTGAATTAATTTAGATCGCTTAGGAGTGAAATTGCAAGTTTGACTAAGTGTACTTATGTTCGACTATAAAAAATCAATACAGTTATCGTAATTAGTCGTTAAAATCTATCTATTTCGTCAATAACGAGCTGATATAGCCAAACATCATAAATAATTATTACTTTAATAATCAATTATTTACAAAGAATATATAAACTTTAAATTCACCCAAGTAAAACATTCAAAATATTAAAATACTAATATTTTTGGCATTTAAATTAAATTAGGCAGTTTTAACGGTTTATAATACTAAAAATCAAATTATTAACACGAAATAAGTAAAGTTTTTGTTTTAAATAGAGAATACCGCTATCAATCAGACCTAAGTGTATTTAATCCTATCATTTATCTTGATAGACAAATCGAAAATTTTCAAGGTTATGTATACCAAATCAAATTCAGCGATAAACTTTTTGAAATCTCAGCTCATGAATTATGATGAATTTAAAGCGTCCCTTTTGTTAAAATGAGTCTCAAAGGACAGTTCTTAAAACCTGGTAAAAATCACCCGCCGCCAGAAGTCGATAAAATAGCCCGGTAATTCCATTCGCATCAATGGCAAAAAATTCAAGCCGGCTTGAGCTTGTAAAGCCGGAGGTTTTGTAGTATCAAATTGAAATGTGGTATTTGAAAAATTCCTGGTCACCCCCCTCTTCCGGGAATCAAAAAACTGACATTAACCTTAGGATTTTTATTCCACATTTAAAAACCGGATATTGTATCGAATGTTAAACTAAATATCATGCGTATAAAAACAATTGTAATTATCCTTATCACTATCCTCTTCACAGTTGTGCTGATGCAAAATACCGGCAGCATTAATTTTCAATTTCTGTGGGCGACTTTTACCATTTCAAAATTGATCGTGTTCGCCTTAATAGCATTAATCGCTTTTGTTTTGGGAGTGATGGTTGGTCGTCCGAAACGAGTTAAATTATTAGGAGGCGATTTGACTGATGCTAATTCGGACAAAACAAAATCAAATACACTAAGTGACGAAGACAAAGATTATATAAATTAAACGATGGAAAAGAAAATCGGATTTATCGGGTTAGGGAGCATGGGCATCAACATGGCTAAAAATTTGATCAGCGCAGGGTACCACCTGCAGGTTTATAACCGTACTATTTCAAAGGCTGGCGAACTTGACGCGGCTGCTATAACCCGATGCAAAACCCCTGCCGAAGCGGCAGATGGGGTGCACGCAATTATCACTATGCTATCAGAAGATGAGGTGCTGAAACAAACGGTTTCGGGCGAGGACGGCATCCTCAAAAAACTGCCGAAAAACAGTGTACATATTTCGATGAGTACAGTATTGCCAGAGACGGCTAAACAACTTGCAAAGGAGCACCAGGATGCGGGCAGCCTTTACCTGGCGGCACCAGTATTTGGCAGACCTGAAGCAGCGGCTGCAAAAAAGTTATTTATCTGTACATCTGGAAGCCAGCAGGCAAAAGAAATAGCAAAACCAATATTAGAAAACATTGGCCAGGGTATTGTTGATTTTGGTGAAGATGCCGGCGGCGCCAATGTGGTGAAAATAGCGGGCAACTTTATGATCATGTCCTCACTCGAGATCATGGCAGAAGCTTTTACACTTGCCGAAAAAAATGGACTGGACAGGTTAAAAGTCGCTGAGTTTTTCAGCTCTACAATTTTCAATGCGCCCATTTTTCAGAACTACGGAAGGCTGATTGCAAACAAGCAATACCAACCCGTGGGCTTTAAGGCAAAATTAGGCTATAAGGACGCGCGTCTTGCAATTAATTTGGCGCAACAAAGCCAAACACCCATGCCGTTTGCAACGGCCGTACACAACCGCTTATTGTCTGCCGTAGCCAAAGGCTGGGGCGAAACAGATTGGGTTGAAGGCGTAGGCCGTGGTGTTACGGAAGATGCAGGCCTGTAATTATTTTAGATTTACAATTTCAGAGTTACGATTAAACATAAATTGTAACTCTGAAATCTAAATTCATAAATCCGCAAACACCTGGTTTGTTTTTTCGAGTTCGCCCAGATCAGGTATTTTATCAAAAATGCCAAAAACGGAAGCACCGCTCCCACTCATGCTGGCATATAATGCGCCGGCTTCATAAAGTGCCGCTTTAACACCTCTTATCAATGGGTGATTTTTAAATATAGAAACTTCAAAATCGTTTTTTATAAACTGTTTCCATTCTGCAACCGGCCGGTAAATCAATTCCATTAATGATTGTTGAACAGGCGCCGGTTGTACACCTCCGTATGCTTCGGCTGTGGAAACATGTACTGGTGGCATAACCAACACTATTTTATAATTACTCAGATCAAGTTTAATGGGTTCAAATTCATCTCCGCGGTCAAAAGCAAAAATTGGCTGGTTACGGATAAAAAAAGCACAATCTGCCCCTAATTGCCGGGCATAATTTTCCATGCGCTCATCGTTCAAACCAAGATCGAAATTTTGGTTAAGCAGGCGGATAAAAAAAGCCGCATCCGCCGAGCCGCCGCCAAGGCCCGCTCCTATCGGGATATGTTTATGCAAATGGATTTTTACAGGCGGCAGGTCAAAATCTTTTTTCAGCAGATGATACCCCTTAACGCAGAGGTTGTCCTCCACCCTGCCCGGTATTTCTAAACCTGAAGACTCAAAGCTAAATTCGTCTGCTGTAACTATTTCCAATGCATCCTTTATGTTAACAGGATAGAAAATGGTTTCCAGGTTATGATAGCCATCAGGGCGACGGTTAATAATGTTAAGGCCGATATTTATTTTTGCATTCGGAAATATGATCATTGGCGAAATAGTTG
Source organism: Mucilaginibacter sp. (assembly GCA_028287865.1). Classification (GTDB taxonomy): domain Bacteria; phylum Bacteroidota; class Bacteroidia; order Sphingobacteriales; family Sphingobacteriaceae; genus Mucilaginibacter. The sequence continues at coordinate 22,873 of JAQBOU010000149.1, forward strand.
ATTGAGTTTATTAGGTGAGTGGTTGGTTAAGTTTGAAACCTATCGTCACGCTTTCGCCGACAAAGTTATAATGTTGCACATGATTTGGAATGATTAACAAACAGCTATTTTTGCACATCCGTAGGTTTGGCAAAATAGATTATTTTTATTTGTATTTATATTTTGTGGTTGAGTTGGATTAAGTGAGTGTATAGCTTGTAAGCGGTTAACATCATTAACCAAATCACCTCAATCAACTTATCAACTAACTGAATGAAACAGTACCTCGATCTGATGAGCCATGTGATGGAAACCGGCGTTCAAAAACATGATCGTACCGGAACAGGCACCCTAAGCGTATTTGGTTACCAGATGCGTTTTAACCTGCAGGATGGCTTCCCGTTAATCACGACAAAAAAGCTGCATCTTAAATCTATTATTCATGAACTGATTTGGTTTTTGAGCGGAGATACCAATATCAAATATTTAAAAGAAAACGGTGTGCGCATCTGGGATGAATGGGCGGATGCCGAAGGCAACCTCGGGCCCGTTTATGGTTATCAGTGGCGGTCGTGGCCTAAGCCAGATGGCGGCCACATCGATCAGATCAGTCAGGTAATAAACCAGATAAAAAACAACCCTGATTCGCGCCGTATGATGGTTTCTGCATGGAACGTAGCAGATGTTAACCAAATGGCTTTACCTCCCTGCCACAGCTTGTTCCAGTTTTATGTTGAACCCGCTAACGCACTAAAGGGAGAATTTAAAGGCAAGCTATCGTGCCAGCTCTATCAGCGAAGCGCGGATATATTTTTAGGAGTACCGTTCAACATTGCCTCATATGCATTGCTTACTATGATGATGGCCCAGGTATGCGACCTTGATTACGGCGACTTTGTACATACCTTCGGCGATGCCCATTTGTATAATAACCATTTGGAACAAGCCACCCTTCAGTTGAGTCGGGAACCGCGTCCGTTACCAACCATGAAGATCAATCCGGATGTAAAAGACATCTTTCAATTTAAGTTTGAAGATTTTACTTTAGAAAATTATGATCCATGGCCACACATTAAAGGCGCGGTGGCTGTGTAGTCATTTGTCAAAGTGTCATTGGTCATTAGTTGCTAATCATTCAATTGTTAGCGTTATGGGAGCATTAGTCATTTTACACTTAGAAACCTATTAATTTAGCATGAGTAATCGAATAGAAGACTTAGAGATATATAATTTATCGGAGGTTTTTGCTGATAAAATTTGGTTTTTAGTAATGCAATGGGATTTTTTCGCAAAAGATACTATAGGTAAACAATTAGTGCGTTCTTCAGATTCGATTGGTGCAAATATCGCGGAAGGGTTTGGCAGGTATCATTATAAAGAGAACAAAAATTTCTGTTACTTTAGCAGAGGTTCAATTATTGAAACCAAAGGTTGGTTAAAAAAGGCGAAAACAAGAGGTCTTATTGATGATGATACTTTTCTATTGTCACTTCAGCTATTAGAAACCATCCACATAAAACTAAATACCTACATAAAATTTATTGGCAATGTCACAAAAACATCCAACAACGTATGACTAATGACTAATGACTAATGACTAATGACTAATGACAATAACCATCGTAGTAGCAATTTCAGAAAATCACGCCATAGGCAAAGACAATAAACTGCTTTGGCACCTCCCTGGCGATTTAAAGCATTTTAAGGAAATCACCACGGGTCATACTATCATAATGGGTAGAAAAACCTACGAGTCGGTTGGCAGGCCGCTTCCAAACCGGCGTAATGTTATAGTTACCCGGCAGACTATCGCTATTGAGGGCTGTGAAGTGGTGCATTCTATTGAAGATGCTTTGTTGCTATGCGCCGGTGAGCTGGAAGTTTTTATAGTAGGTGGCGCTGAAATATATAAGCAAGCGATGAAACTGACTAACCGCATCTATCTGACTATTGTACACAAAGAATTTGAAGGAGACAGTTTTTTTCCGGAAATTGACAAAAGTGAATGGAAAGAAGTTTATCATGAAGATCATGAGCCAGATCAAAAAAACTTATTGTCTTATTCTTTCATAACTTACGAGGCTAGAGGTCAGTGATTGGAGGATAAAGATTAGTTGAATAAGATACTGATTTTTTTTAATTTTTGAGAGTCATCATTTTATAAAACTTTAGTTTTGGCACTCAAGCTAAATTTAACACCTTCATTATCATCCATTAAATAAACTAATTTCTAATCTTTAACCTCAAATCTCTCCTACCCCACTTGTTTTAAATTAAAAATTTCATGCTTAGGAAATTTTATTAGATTTGCCGTCTTATTTAAAATGCTTATAAACTAATTAATTACATATTTTAATTCACAATGCAAGGTAAAGGGGTTGTTAAA
>JAQBOU010000166.1 GCA_028287865.1 Mucilaginibacter sp.
TCTTGACAAGGTAATGACTGAGGTGGCACAATTATTTCCTTTTGCTTATGTCCATATGGGCGGTGATGAGTGCAATAAAGCATGGTGGGCCAAAAGCGACTCTGTTACCGCTTTAATGAAAAGAGAAAATTTGACCACCTACGAACAAGTACAGAGCTATTTTGAAAAGCGCCTGGAGAAAATAGTAGAATCGAAGGGTAAAAAATTTATGGGCTGGGATGAGATCATCGAAGGCGGCCTTGGCCCTAACGCAGCGGTAATGAGCTGGCGGGGTATAAAAGGTGGCATTACTGCTTCACAACAGGGGCACGAAGTAGTTATGAGCCCGACCACTTTTGCCTACCTGGATTATATGCAAAGCGACCGGGTTATGGAACCGCATGTGTATGCTACGCTGCGTTTAAACAAAACCTATGAATTTGAGCCGGTGCCAGACAGCGCCAATGCTAAATTGATTTTAGGCGGACAAGCAAACCTATGGGCCGAACAGGTATTTAATTTCAGGCAGGTGGAATATATGACCTGGCCAAGGGGATTTGCAATTGCCGAATCGGTATGGTCGCCGAAGGAGAAGAAAAGCTGGAATAACTTTTATCCCCGCGTTGAAAAACAATTCGCCCGTTTAAACGAAGCCAATATCAAGTATGCGCCCAGCGTATATGATCCCAGTTTTGAAGCAAGCATGGGTGCCGACAGCGTAATGAACGTCACACTAACCAACGAAATACCCGATCTGGATACTTATTACAGCTTTGACAACTCGTACCCCGACAGGTTTTACCCGAAATATACCGAACCATTGATAGTGCCCAAAGATGCTACGCAGCTGAGAGTGATCACTTACCGTGGCAAGGAACCGATTGGAAGGATGATAACGATGCCGATAGCAGAGCTTAAGCAGCGGGTAGAAAGATCAAACCGGAGACGTTAATATTGGAAAAGATTTGGGATGAAAAACTTGCGAAGTTTCAAAAACTTCGCAAGTTTTTGCTTATTGATTAACCTGCCGGGCAAATTGAATCGAGCAAATCCGCTAAAATGGTTATGAATTTTCCTACAATAGGAATGATTTCCAACGGCTTAACATACTTGCTAACCTTGCTCCATACATTGCAGATTTCGGTTTTAATATCTGCAACACTTTTAGCGTTAGCAATATTTGCCTTTGCCGTTTGAGCTTGAGCGTTTAATTGGGCGAAATCGAAATTCGCTATTTCGTTTTCTGTTGAGCTTAATGTCATCTTTTCCATAATTTTTGTTATTGTTGCCTACTCTAGATCCGTTTTCGGCTTTCCCGGTTTATTTATTTTTTAATTCTGTATTAGCCTAGCGCCTAATTAAATCACTTTGATATCGTTAAAGCTGTTTGTACAGTTTAAAAGAGATATTAACTAAGATTTAGAAATATTCGGCGACTAAATAGTAATCGACAGCGAGACAAGCATAGTCATAGGGATATAATTACTTTACGAAGTTGGCTTCAAGGCAGCAGATGCTTTGTTAAATCCGTACGGCAAAACCCCAATTCCCAAACCCCAAATAACATTGGTCAGATTCGAAAAGTCGATTTTTGCAGTCGGATTGCTGAAATAACTATACATATAAAATGTAGTTATGCAAATACCAATTGACAGAGCAACCAACCCGGTTAGGAACGCGATAAACCTGCTTACGCTTTGTGATGACGGTGATGTAGCTACAGGTACACCAGGAACCGGAGCAACTGCGGGAGCGCCGACCGCGGCTGGAATTACCGGATCTTTTTCTGTGAGCAGGTCGGATAATTTTATGTGGTCGTTCTTCAATTTAAAAGTGGTTATCATTAAAATGAGCAAAAAAAAGATAACCGGTAAAAATGAAATCCAGGTTTGAGCTGTTGATATATCCTTATCGCCCGAAGTGTCGGCAAACAAATAGGATGTGCTGATTGAGAATACAATAATTAATAAGATTTTTCTTTTCATGATTTTAAGATTTAGATCAGTGATTAATAATCCAAATCTCCGCAGGGAAACAAAAAGACGATACCGCAAAAAGCCCCTTTCTCACCGGGTGTTTTTACGGTATTAAAAAAGGTGTAAATGCGTTGGTTATGTGGAAGTTAATACGGAAATTTGAGTAATCTAAACATTATTAATTATCAAACTTAAACCTTAACACATCATGAAAAAATTAGTATTAATTGGAATTTTAGGATCGTTAGTCATTCTTTCCTTTAAGGATAAAAAAAATGTAAAAAACACACTGACTAAGGACAGTTTAGACACCATTTCTACATTAAATGGCTTTAGTGAATCCCAGGCAAATGCCTGGGTAACATATTGTGTTGGCACTGCTGATAATAACCCAGAAAACACCCAAGTTTGGTTCAGAAAAGAGATTATAGAAAATTGGAATAAGTTATTACAGGAAGATAGTACTAGAGGGATGAAAACCGATGGCATTCGAATTTATATTACAAGAAGATTGGCCTCCAATAGTACTCCTACACATTTTAATAATGGAATTGTTATAGTTTCCACTCTATATGCAGGAGATACGATTGAAAACGGAAAAAAAGTCAAAATACATAAAGATTATTTTAACCATCAAAAAACAGCTGATTTATATAAATTAAAATCAATAAATGGCGTAGTTAGCCATGACAATGATTCAACTGGTGGAGCATTATTATATAATACTTGCCACTGTGATATCGCCAATCCTTGCGTTATTTCCTCCGATCATGATATCCCACGAAGTATAGCTGAAAAAATGGCGCAGCATTTTCATCGAATTATTATTTTTCGTAATGGCTCAATTAATTCAAGGGCCGAATGGTTTGACAAAACTATGATCAAAACCATAGTTGATAGAATGAGCGAGGATACATCTAAACATATAGATGGCGTTCGTATATATTTTGCGAGAGGAGTGGATACTGGTTCTACTAATCGAAAAACAAAGTTTGTAATCGTAACAACACGGCAATTTCAGATTAATGCAACTGATATTCTTCATAAAGATTATTTCGACTGTGCGCATCCTCTTTTATTAAGTAAAACTACTTTGATTAGTACTTCGGACAACGGCGAATTATGTCCTGATCATTGTGATGGATTAACATTACCACAACCTTAAAAAAGAAAAAATGTACAACTACTTTACTCCTAATACTATAATTGAAGTTATCTGCTTGACAATAGCGGTAATTTCTTTATTAAAAGATTCTTCCTGGGTTTGGCGGAGCATGATATTATATCTTTTAATAACTTGTTTAACGGAAATCGGCGGAATTTATGTGTCCAGGCAAGCCCATAACAATCACTGGGTTTATAACATATTTATTTTGTTTGAAGCCGGCTTTACTCATTTAATGTTCGCCCATTTATTCAATAAATACATCAATAGCAAGCCCATTATTATCTGTGGGCTTGCTCTATTCTGTCTATTTTACGTGTATGAAATTGAAAGCCATGGCTTTTTCAGGTATAATCATCTAACGTATGCCATATTATCGGCTCAGTTTGTACTTTATAGTTTATATTATTATTATTTATTGATCCAAGATCATGGATACGTCAACTTAAAGCAATCATCGGACTTTTGGTGGGTTGCCGGAATTTTATTCTTCTATTTTTCAAGTACAGCATGCAATTTCTTTGATGATAAATTATATTCGGTAATGATTACTCCTAAACATCATTTATCTTATTTTATTTTTAAAGGACTTAACATCATTTTATATAGTTGCTGGAGCTATTCATTTATCTGTAGAAAATGGCCAATAACGAAATCAGAAATTTAATAATAATCATCACAGTTGTCTTTTTGATAGCTCCTGGGTTTCTGTTGGCCTATGTTTTTATTTATAACCGCCGTAAAAAAAGCCACATTGAAGAAAAAGCCCAGATGAAGCTAACCTTTGAAGCCGAAATTGCCAAAACCCAGCTCGAAGTCCAGGAGCAAACCATGCAAACCATCGGAGCTGATCTGCATGATAATATCGGGCAGTTGCTGAGTCTCACCTCGTTAACCTTAAATTCTATCGAATTGGAAGATATCGCAAAAGCGGAGCAAAAAATTGATACTGCTATTGATCTTACGCTTCGCTCCATTAAAGAAATGCGGCTGCTGGGTAAGTTGTTGCAGGGGGATCAGCTGATCGTTTTGGGCTTAGCGGAAGCTATTCGTTACGAAATTAGCTGGCTGGAACGATCCGGGAAGTTTGTGATCAGTTACCTGCAAGATGATGAGCTGCCTGCTGCCGGTAACCCGGATAAGGACCTTATCTTGTTCAGGATAGTGCAGGAGGTGCTGAATAATATCATTAAACACGCCGGCGGTACGCAGATAGGGATAAAATTAGGTTATTCGGAAGGTATCCTTCAGCTCAGCATCAACGATAATGGGGTTGGTTTTGATATGGATAACCTCCCGGTAGAACAAAGGGGAATGGGTTTACAGAATATTCAAAAAAGGGCGGCGATCATTGGCGGGGAAGCTATTATCGTCTCAAACCCTGGAGCAGGTACCAATGTTACAATTTCTATTCAATATCCATAAACATGGAAACAGATCAGATCCATATAGCGATTGTTGACGACCACACCTTGTTCAGGAACGGGGTTGCTGCATTGATGAGCGAGTTTAAGGAGTTAAAGGTTGTTTTTGAGGCAGAGAATGGCGAGCAAATGAAACAATTGCTCGCTAAAAGCCCTCATCCAAAGGTGATATTAATGGATATTAATATGCCGTTAATGGATGGTTATGCAGCAACCAAATGGCTCAAGGAAAATCGTCCGCAGATTAAAGTTCTAGCCCTTAGTATGTTTGAGGATGACCAGGCGGTGATCCGCATGATAAGGTGCGGGGCAAGCGGTTATGTTTTAAAGGAATCAAAGCCCAGGGAACTTTTGGAAGCTATAAAAACCATCAATGAAAAAGGCGTTTACATTAACGAAATGGTTTCCGGGAAATTGATCCGCTCTGTTGCCGAAAAGGAGGAAATCCCCGAATTTTCAAAAAGAGAACTTGAATTTTTTAAGCTCTGCTGCTCCGAATTAACTTATAAAGAAATCGCCGACCAAATGTTTGTCAGTCCCCGCACAGTAGATAATTATCGGGAAGCTCTCTTCCTTAAATTAAACCTAAAATCAAGGACCGGCATTGTTTTATACGCCATTCAGCACGAAATATTTAAATTTTAACATTTCAACTAAACGGCATCAATCCTTTTTAATACAATATTGCCTACCGGTTTTACTACCAATGGTATTTTCTCAACATAGGTTTCGCTGGTGTCCAAACCAAAAGCTTTTGCTTCCGACTGGGCCAGTTTCTTGATAGCAAAGTAGCTGTTCAATATAAAACCTTCTTTAATGCTGAACAGGTTATTGTACGATAAGAATTTTTCCATGATAACAAACCTGAAATCAGCTGCGATTTTAAATTTATTCAGCGAATCATAATGGCTGGTAATATCAATTTCGTTGCGGGCAACCATATCTTCAATAACTTTCCGGTATAATACATTAACCCTCGGCTGGATCCTGAAACCTAACCTGAATTCAACCCGTATCACTTTACCAGGCTCTACCTGGTCAACACTGTACTCCATGGTATAGGGTTCATTGGTAGTTTCGATATGGATAAACCAGTAGGTGTCAGCCCGCTTGGGCTTACGGCTCATGATAGAATACATGATCTTCTCTTCTATCTGCTTGGCATTGTTAGCCTTGGTAAGATAGATTAGGTGCGTTGAATATTTGCTTACAGATTGATCCGCGCTTAATGCAGTTAACAATGGGATCTGGTCTTTCAGATCGATAAAATGCAGGAAACGGTTATTGATCTTACGAGCTTTAAACCAAATGTACATGGTGAATATCAATCCGAACTCGAACACAAGGAAGAATAACCTTTTTAATAGTTTTATAGCATTAGCTACAAAGAATGAAAACTCAACCGTTAAAAATATGCATAGGATAATAGTAACCAGCCATACCGGCCAGTGTTTAACATACCGCATAAAATAGTACATTAAAATGGTGGTCATCAGCATGGCAATGGTGATAGAAAACCCATAGGCCGCAGTCATCGCTTCGGAAGTGCGGAAGTAAAGCGATACCGCTATACAACCAAAACAAAGGATCCAGTTAATGCTGGGAATATAAATTTGTCCGCGGATGTTAGACGGATATTTAATGGTGATCCTCGGCCAGAAATTCATGCTTACCGCCTCGCTTATCAATGTAAACGAACCACTGATGAGTGCCTGGCTGGCAATAATGGTTGCCAGCGTAGCCAGGGCCACACAAGGGATCATTAACAAATGCGGATTGGGCACAATCTGGTAAAATGGATTAACATTGGTAAAATCTTTTCCTACCGGTTGCATTAATACCCAGGCGCCCTGCCCCAGGTAGCTTAGCAAAAGGGTTATTTTTACAAATATCCAGCTTACCTGGATATTTTTACGGCAGAAGTGCCCTAACTCTGATTATAATGCCTCGGCACCGGTAGTACATAAAAACACCGCCCCAAGCAAATAGATTGCCCTTGGATGTTTTATTAACAACATGATACCATAATAGGGGTTAAACGCTTTAATAATACCCGGATTTTGCACAAATTGATAAGCGCCTAAAATACCGATCATTAAAAACCAAAGCAGCATTACCGGTCCGAATGCAGAACCGACTACTTTGGTACCAAACTGCTGAAAGAAAAACAGCAGGATCATGATACCAATAACGATCCCTAAAATAAGGCTGTTACCCGGAACAAACATAGCAGCCAGCGAAGGCACATTACTTAAGCCCTCAATGGCTGATGTAACCGAAATTGGCGGTGTAATGATACCATCGGCAAGCAGGGTACCGGCGCCTATGATAGCCGGGATAGCCAGCCATTTGCCATAACGGCGCACCAGGGCATACAATGAAAATATGCCTCCCTCACCGTGGTTATCAGCCTGCAGGGTAATCACAATGTATTTGAAAGTGGTTTGCAGCGTTAAAGTCCAAAAAATGCAGGATATTGACCCTAAAACCAACGACTGATTGATGGTTCGCCCTTCAACCAATAAAGTTTGGAAAACATATAATGGTGAAGTACCAATGTCGCCGAAAATAATTCCAAGAGTGATCAAAGCACCCGCAACAGAAAGTTTTTTAATATGTGGGTTCATCAGATCAGGATAAAATGGAAGCTAAAATATTGGGAAAAGAAGATTTTAACCGCGCGGATAAGGCAGTTAATGATGCCGAAGAATGATAACTCATTAGAAGTGAAATCAAATTTTTTATTAATTATTAGATAGCGCAATCCAATACCCATGCCATAAAAAGCAAACGCCTCTTTATAATGAGTAATTAATTGGGTTACAGTTTTTTAGGTAGATAGTGTAAAAAATACACCAAAACAAAATCCTATCATTTTGATAGTGTGATTATCATTTTGATAGGATTTAACGAACAAAATGACAAAAACAGATCCTTCATTTCTATAAATGGCAACCCTTAAGGAGTATGAATTCGGCAGTTCAAAAAAGGTTAACCACCTTTGGAAATTGAAGAATTAGCTGCGGGTCAGGAATGTTTTTTAGGTACTTATCTTTTTCGGAATACCGGCACACACCGGGGTAGTCGCCAAATTTCCCTTCCATATCAAACATCAGCTGAAAATGCAGGTGCGGTGGCCAGTTGCCATTTTCAGTTATGTTGCCAAAGGTGCCGATTTGCCGATCTTTATTTATTGGCAGTCCAATGCTTAGCCCGTCAAGGTTACCGCGGCTCAGATGGCCATAAAGGGAGTAAAGCATTAATCCTTCAAGCTGATGCGACAGGATGATAGTGGGGCCGTAATCTCCAAAATTATTATTGTCATTAAAGCTGTGTACTTTTCCCTGCAAAGGAGCATAAACAGCTGTACCGGCATCGCCCCAGATATCAACACCCAAATGCAGCCTACGGGGTTCGCTTTCCGTATCAAAATGTTCACTGCGCGCATAAATGGTGCGGTGTTCCATATAACCGCCAATGCCATATTTACAAGCGCAGCGTTGAAGTGTTTGTGTTATCCACTGGCTAAACTTCTCGGTTTCGCCAAAAATATCGTCACTTAAGTGGGTGTTATTTGTTGTAAAGTCAAAGTGATAAAGGCGATCAGTGGCGATATTAAAATCAACCACTTTACCAATCGCAGCCGGATTGGCCTCAAGGTAAGCGGTTAACCGGGCAGTAGCATCCATGAATTTTATTATTCTGTTTCAGGCTGCCTGTCTTCTTTGCTTATTTTCTCGAAGATCTTATCCATTCTTTCCACGTATTCGCTGGTGTCATCCACAAAGAACTCAAGCTGGGGAATTACCCTTACCTGATCTTTTATACGTGCACCCAACTTATACCTGATCTCTGATGCATGCAATTTAACAGTTTGCAGAGCCAGTTGCGAATTGGTATTATTAAAAAAACTCAAAAACACCCTTGCAATAGCCAGATCAGGGGTTACCCTAACCTTGGTAATGGTTATTAGCGTATTTGGTAAATAATTAATGCCTTCACGCTGAAATATAGCCGCTAGGTCCTCTTGTATTACTCCTGCAAATTTTTGCTGACGTTTTGATTCCATGATTTATAAGCTAAAGGCTAAAAGCATAAGCTAAAAGCCATTTTTATTTAGACCCAAGCATAAGCTAAAGCCTGGTAAGTTTGTAGTTTTACTTCAATAGGAAAGCTTTTAGCTTTCACTTCTATTTACACATATCCTGCGGGATCTCCTTGGTTATTTTAATCAATTTATTTACCACTAGTGTGCTATCGTATTCTGCTCCCAGCCCCTCTTTACCTGAATGTATTTTTACACCCTCTACTTCAACATATACGGGCAAATATGGTTTTTCAAAATTCAACTGCGAATATTTTAATTCCAGTTCTTTTGCACTATCGGTCACCCAAAATTCCCCTCCGTTGTCGCAATCTTTAAAAGATTTTACTTCGGGACCAAAACTATATATCCCCTTATAAATAACATGCTTATTGTCTTTTCCTGAATTGCTTTTACATGAATATACACCAACCATTATTATAAACAGTAAATATTTTATCAGCTTTAAATTCATGTTAGTATTATAAGTCCTGCTTTATATCGTTTAACCCTTTAATACTCAGGCGGGCGCTTATACCGGATGCTATAATGGCAATAGCAATTACTGTTAAAAACACCAGGCCAAAATCAGAAAACCGGAGGGCAACCGGGTATGCATCTAATACTGACATTTTTGAGCCCATTTTTATCAAACCAAAATGTTGCTGCAATATACAAAATACAAAGCCTAAAAACATACCGGCTATACATCCTGTTACCGAGATCATCATGCCTTCAAAAAAAAAGATGCCCTGAATAAGTTGTTTATTCGCTCCTAAACTACTTAAAATAGCAATATCTTTTCTTTTATCAATAACCAGCATTGTCAAAGAGCCGATAATATTAAATATTGCAATAATTAAAACAAAGGTTAAAATCATAAAAATAAACCACCGCTCAAAGTTTAACGTCTTATAAAGCTCCGAATTTTGCTCCTTGCGGTTTTTTACAGTAAAGTTATTCCCTATTTTTTTTTTGATGGCCGATTGAACTTCGGGTAGTTCAGTGCCTTTTTTAAAGTTGATTTCCAGTGATGATACGTTTTGGGATTGACCGAGCAAGTCTCGTACAAAATCAATCGGGGTAATAATTATATCATCAAATTCTTCCTCAATGGCAAATACACCCGATGGCGTAATGGATCGTACAACAAATTCATTTAATGGGTTTGTTGCAGCACCTGCCTCCCTGCGGGGTGCGTATATTTCCAGTTGTGCAAACTGGTCGTGTACGTTTACGCCCAGGCTGCCTTGAATAGAAGATCCAATAACAGCATAATTCTGATCGGCTGTTTTTAAGGTAAAAGATCCGCTTTGAATAGTACTATCCAGCTGCCGGTTTTTTAAAAACTCCCTGCTTACTCCTTTTATCGTGCCTATAAAGGGCTTATTGTCATATTTAATCAGTACTTTTTCCTGTAAAACTTCAGTGTAGGAAAATACTTTGGCATCCTGGTGAAGCGAATTAAAATAAGCTGTATTTGGATTGAAGGTTTTACCCAGCCGCGGCTCAATTTTTATTTCGGGTGTAAAATTACTGTATAACGAGAGGATCACCTCTTCAAATCCATTAAATACGGATAAAATAATGACCAATGCCGCACTGCCAATCAAAACCCCAAGCATGGAGATGCCCGAGATAACATTGATGGCATGTATTTTCTTGCGCGAAAACAAATACCTTTTGGCTATGTAAACAGATGTATTCAAATGGTGAGCGGTGAATAGTTAGTGGTGAATTGCTACGGCTAAGTTAAAAAAGGATTGGTTTGTTTTTCAAAACCGATAGTTGTTTCAGTCCCATGACCGGGATATACCACGCAATCATCCGGCAGGGTAAATAGTTTTTGTTCAATGTTATTAATCAATTGCATTAAACTGCCTCCGGGCAAATCGGTGCGCCCTATACTGTTTCTGAATAATACATCCCCGCCTATTAATATGTTGGCTTTTTTTGCATAAAAGCATAAATGTGCAGGCGAATGACCGGGCGCAAAGATCAAAGCAAGTTCGGTATTGCCAAAATGAACATTGCCGGTTTCAGGTAAATAAGTATCAGGTATGGGCGATGGTTCGTAACGGATGCCCATTGCAGGGGCATAGGCTATCACCGCTTCCAGCAAGGGTAACTCGCCTATATTAAACTGCGGCTTTAATCCGTATTGGTCAAAAATAAATTTATTACCAAGCACATGATCGATATGACAATGGGTATTGAGCAATAAAACGGGTGTTAACTTATTTTCCGTTATAAAGTTTACTACTGTATTTTGTTCAGCAGCTGTCTCCATTCCGGGATCAATGATGGCGCATTGGCCGCTTTCATCATATAAGATATACGTATTTTCCTGGTAAGGGTTATTTACAAAGGATTGAACATTTGTCATAGTTCAAAAGTAAGGAATTTATCTAATGCGGAATACAGAAGTTAAGCGCCAAAGGAGCTGCAAATATGGCTTGTAAAATAATTTGATCTCCTTTGCAACTAATTAAACTGTAGATCCCTATTATATCCTCAAAAAATTTATGTTCTAATTTGGCATGTTTTGCCGATGCTGATTGAAAATAAAGATATTTGCAGCGTTTACATCTGCTAATGGATCATAATACAATTAAGGCATAACGCTGTCTGATTACTTTTTCGTATACCAGTTAATTGAAGTGAATTAGCTAATATTAATCTTAAAACAAAAGGAATGAAACAAAACACAGAAACTGCACTACTTGTAATGGATATGCAAATGGGAACACTTGCCATGCTTCCGTCTGCCGGGGAGCTTATCGGCAATGTTGCTAAAGCAATAGCAAATGCCCGTGAGAAGAAAATACCCGTTATTTATGTAGTAGTAGGATTTAGGCAGGGAACACCGGAAATAAGTATGGACAATAAAAGCTTCAGCGCCTTTAAAGAAAGACTCGCAGATGTAAACATGAACGAGTTTATGAAAGTACACCAGGACCTGGAGCCGTTACCCAGTGAAGTAACGATTATAAAACGCCGTATAAGCGCATTTGCGGGCAGCGACTTTGAAGTTGTTTTGAGAGCATTAGGCATTAGGCACCTGGTTCTTACCGGCATAGCTACCAGCGGCGTGGTGCTGTCAACTTTGCGGGAAGCTGCTGATAAAGATTTCCGTATGACAGTATTAGCGGATTGTTGTGCTGATGGAGACGAGGAAGTACATCGTGTGCTGACCACCAAAATTTTCCCGCGCCATGCAGACGTGATTACAATAGAAGATTGGGTTAAATTGTAAACGGTTTCATACAATTTTCGGGAAAGTAGTAATTCTTATATAAAGCACCAATAACCGGTGCTTTATATTTGTATAACCCCGGTCTATATCATTAAGTAAGGAAACCACATAATTTAGCCCCCCTCTTTAATTTTCCTGGTAGGAGACTTAACTTCCGCTTACAGGGTTTAAACGTCAGATGCCCGTCAATTTATGATGCTAGTCCTATTAAAGTCTGTCAAAGTCCCATCTTTACTGAAAAATTATAAATGGATCAGCAACAATTATTTGTTCAAATGGCACTTTTAAGCTGGAACACCCAGCTAAAAAGGGCTGAGAAGGTGTTTAATTCGTATAGTAAAGACGAATTTTATTTACCTGTAGCTCCCGGAAAAAACCGGATCGTTTATTTATACGGGCATCTTGCGGCTTATCATGACATGCTGAAAGAAACTTTAGGAATAGGAAAGCAGAACAGGCCTGATTTAGCTGTGATCTTTTTGCAGAACCCTGATAATCAATCAACAAAATTACCACCGATTGAAGAGCTTAAAGCATATTGGGCAGAAGTACATGGCGAATTGAATATTTTATTTGATCAGTTATCCGCCGCTGATTGGTTTAAATGGCATAATG
>JAQBOU010000177.1 GCA_028287865.1 Mucilaginibacter sp.
AAATCCATCCAATAAGAAGGTTTATCTAAACTGAAGACCCTCCCCTGATCATTAAGACATCTTAGCGGGAGCATACCAAAGGGCAACAGTGGGTCGGTAGCATCCAGCAAATAGCTTTTATCTCCGATGTTTGCTTTGGCTACTACATAATCAAATTCGCTTATATTAGGATAAAGTTTGTTAAGGCTACCATGTTCACGGGTTGATAACAGGACAGCTTCTGTAGGTATTCCACCTGCATTTAAAGCTGTTACCAGCGCGAGGTTAATGTCAGCTGAATTACCGATATGATTTTCAAGACCTTTTTTGATACCGTCATCGCTTGAAAAATCATTGATGTTGTTCCATTTTATGGTATTCTTCATATAATTATAAATTGCCTGTGCTTTTTCAAGCGGGTCAGTTTTTGAATTGATTATAGGTTTAATCCTCTCTTTCATCAAATCAATTCGCTTAAGCTGGGAGCCAAAAGTTCCGTCAGTTTTAAGTAAATAATCAATATCCTTCCAGTCCTTGGTGAATTTTATTTTAGCACCGTTAAGAATATTCATCTCATCAGTTAGTTCAAAATTTACTGATGATCTGTAGTTTTTTTCCGAAGTCATAAAGTCCTCCGCAACAAATGCGGGAATATCGCTCATTCCATAAACTAAGTCTGAACAGTCGGCAGATGAACCGGCGGCATAGCCCCGGTCGCCAAATGTAAAACAACTTCTTTCAATTTTCGCCTCATTTTTAGTCAGCTTTAAATAACCTTTTAGTGAAGCATTATAGTTCCAGAAACCAGGAATATGCACCTCATAAACCGAGTTTATTTTTGGAATATAGCTTTGAAAACTCCAGGAATGTAAATTAAATAAGTAAGGAGACACAACCTTGTAACTTACCTCTATGACGCAGCCATTACGTAAACCCGGCATGGCGAACTTTAACACATTCCAATGTT
This sequence comes from Mucilaginibacter sp., assembly GCA_028287865.1. GTDB lineage: Bacteria > Bacteroidota > Bacteroidia > Sphingobacteriales > Sphingobacteriaceae > Mucilaginibacter. Next base: position 947 of record JAQBOU010000177.1, read on the forward strand.
TACTTTGCACTACCCGGAAAACCTTTTTTGGATCAAGCTCAACTTGCTGAACTACACCGTTATCGTCCTTATAAAAAGTTATGCCCTTAAGATTCTGCACATCTTCATAATTGCTATTATCAGTGTTGTAAATAGGTATTTCAAAGGACCCTTCCCGATCGAACTCTTTATTATCAAAAAACTTAATTTTGGTATGATAGTCAAAGCTGACCATTACACGATAATCGTTATCAAAATTGATCCTGGATGTCCCAGATTCGTCAATTACCACCGCATGAGCTGAAGTATCTTTGGCATATTTTTTCATGCTCATTTCTTCCTCCGTAACTTTGCCGTAGGGGAAATCTTGCGCAGTAACGAATTTACACAGAAAGGACACAGTAATAATGATAAGTAAGGCTTTGTTCATATTAATCAGGGTTAATTAGGTGGCCTTAAATTAATATTAAAATTGGATATATTTAAATAGATTTTAAATTTATAGTACTGATTCTTTTTATGACCTTTGCTGACTTTTCTGTTGATTTGAAAAGAACTAATAAAATAAGTCAGGTAAAACGGCTGTATTTTACAACCGGCAATTAAAACAAAACATCCGTACAGATGAAATTAAATTTAAAACGGCCTTTGGCATTTTTCGATCTCGAAACTACAGGAACCAACATAGGTATTGACCGCATTGTTGAAATATCCGTTATTAAATTGCACCCTGATGGGAGCGAAGAGGTTGGAACCTGGCGGATAAATCCCGGTATGCCTATTCCGCTTGAATCGTCATTGGTACATGGTATTTATGATGAGCATATAAAAGATGAACCTGCTTTTAAAGAATTAGCAGCGTCAATTGCCGCGTTTATTGATAACAGCGACCTTGCAGGCTACAATTCAAATAAATTTGACATCCCAATGCTAATGGAGGAGTTTTTACGTGCCAATGTTTTATTTGACCTCGATAACCGCCATTTTGTGGATGTTCAGAATATTTTTCATCAGATGGAGCAGCGTACATTAAAAGCAGCTTACCAGTTTTATTGTGACAAGCAGATTATAAATGCGCATTCGGCTGAAGCTGATACACGTGCCACCATGGAGGTTTTGATTGCCCAGATAGCCAGGTATGAAAACATGGAATGGGAAGATAAAAAAGGGAATCGTTTGGTTCCTGTTGTAAATGACATTGAAGCATTGCATAAATTTACCAATCTGAACAAGCCGGTTGATTTTGCCGGCAGAATGGTTTACAACGAACAGGGACAGGAAACGTTTAATTTCGGAAAGCACAAAGGCAAACCGGTTGAGGATGTGCTTAAAATTGAGCCCAGCTATTATTCGTGGATGATGCAGGGCGACTTTCCATTATATACCAAGCGGAAGTTAGAAGAAATTTATAACCGTTGGAATGCTAAAAGAATAGCCGAGCGGCAACCAAAACCCGCACAACCAAAACCGTACGAAACAGTAATTACAGACGCTAAACCTGCTGAAAATGCAGTTAAAAAAGAATTTATCCAGCATCCCCCTCAGGCACATAACAGGGAAGAGCATAAACCCTTTAAAAAGAAGGACGATGGACCAGCAAAGCCTGTAAATGAGGATATGCTGAAAATGCTGGCTGATAAGTTTAAAAAGGGGTGAGGTTAGTAGCTAGTAGACTTACGAAGTTTCAAAAACTGCGTAAGTCTTTATAAAGTCTTTTTAACCGGCTCCTAAATATCCTTTTTTAAAAATGAGATATTTCTTTTAAGCCCGCTATATTTTGTTCGTTTTACAGCTGAGTTTTTAAAAACCTTTTGAAAAACTTCTTCTGTTATATCTTCCCAATCGCCTTTATTTAGTTTGAGAAGTTCCGGGTGTGGGTCAAAGGCTGGTTGCTGATGTAGCACCGAAAATTTGTTCCAGGGGCAAACATCCTGGCAAATATCACATCCAAACATCCAATTGTCCATTTTGCCATGAAATTCCTGTGGTATTTCGTTTTTAAGTTCAATGGTTAAATAGCTGATACAGCGGCTGCCATCCACAATATAAGGTGCAACTATAGCTTCTGTAGGGCAGGCATCAATGCACCTGGTGCAGGTACCGCAATGATCAGCTGAAGGCTCAATATCATATTCCAGTTCAAGATCAATGATCAGTTCGGCCAGGAAAAAGAAAGAGCCTTTTTTTTTATTGATCAGGTTTGTATTTTTACCTATCCAGCCAACTCCTGATTTTTTGGCCCAGGCCTTATCTAAAACAGGTGCCGAATCAACAAAAACGCGGCCGTTTACTTCACCAATTCTTTCACTTATGGTTGTCAATAATTGCTTTAGTTTGTCCTTTATAACCTGGTGATAATCAATTCCATAAGCATATTTAGATATCTTAGGACTTAAAGGGTCTGTCTGCACTTTATCTGTAAAATAGTTAATGCCCAGGGATATAACTGATTTTGCGCCATCAACCAATAAGCGGGGGTCAAGGCGTTTATCAAAATGATTTTCCATGTACTGCATTTCACCATGCATTCCATTTTTTAACCATGTTTCCAGCCTTGGGGCCTCTTCTTCTAAAAATTCTGCACGTGAGATACCACAAAATATAAAGCCAAGTTTTATTGCTTCCTGTTTAATGATAGAACTATAAACCGACCTATTTTGTAGCATTAGTACAAATATAACCACAAAAACAGCACTCAATAAATAGATTTCTATAAACAGCAAGGAAATTGCGTTTAAGATACTAAGTGTATAAATTAGGCTAAAGCCGTTTAGCGGCTTCGATTTTAACCGTTGGCTGAAGCCAAACGGCAATGAATGTAAGCAATCAATATCTAAATTTATTGCCGTCCCATTTATGGGGCGGAGAAATAACAATTCAAATGGGGCTTCAGCCAAAACCAGCGATAAAATCTTTAAAAGCGATTGCTATGCTATAAACAATTAACCTTTATTATATCATTTTAACAATAAGTTGAAGCATTTACAATTATGGTGTAATTGTTGTTGTATTGAGCGAAATATTAGAAGATGCTTCAGCTTATTAGTGATTTGCCGCCCCATGTTGCCGGAATACATGCGTTTGCCGATGTAACCGAAGAAGAATACACAGCAATACTGTGCCCGCTAATTGACGACCTGCTTAAAAGAAGCGGAAAAATAAATTTAGTATTAGTGCTTGAAACTGATATTGCAAATTTCGTATCTGGTGCCTGGTGCGGAAACGTGAAACTTGGATTTAAATACTTTTTTAAATGGAAAAGGGTGGCTGTGGTCACCGATCAAAGGCGTGTACTAGGGTATAGTGATCTGTTTAAATATATTATTCCCGGGAAATTTAAAAAATTCCCGCTGGATCACCTTGGCCAGGCCATAAGGTGGGTATCCAGCAAAAATGGTTTTCAAACACAATCCAATAATTAAATTAACTAAATGAATATGGAAA
>JAQBOU010000231.1 GCA_028287865.1 Mucilaginibacter sp.
ATAAAATTGAAGTAAACAGCCACGGTAAAGTACGCCGCGCTAAATTATATTACCTGCGCGAACTTACCGGCAAAGCTGCCCGTATCAAATCAAAAAGAGTTTAATTGCTCATCTGCTTTAGTTAGCAGAAGGATTAAAAATATTCAGCCTTTCCGGTTCTCCGGGGAGGCTGTTTTGTTATAAATTTATTACAAGGTCCCCTATCCGCCAAAGAAACATTTTACCATTCGGGGCGTTTGTATCGCATAGGATTTAGTTTAGTTTTGGATAAATATTCATAAATGCATCGACTCAACCCCAAATATATCCGCATCGCCGGGATCGTTATTGTTTCTCTTTTCATTGTTTTGTTAATTGGTGGTTATATTGCTTATAGTAAACGCGGGGCGTTGTTGCAGCATGCAATAGAAAATGCAAAAACCAAAGCAAAAAAGGATTATAACCTTGACCTGAAAATAGGTTCGGCGCACTTTACCGGGCTCAGCACAGTTGCGTTTACTGACATAAGTATTGTTCCTTATCAGCGTGATAGCTTGCTCAGCATAAAACAATTTGTTGTTAGTGTAAAAATATGGCCGCTTTTGTTTGGCAATGTTAAACTGGCTGACGTAAATCTGCAAAACGGGCACTTAAACCTAACCGACGTTAACCACATCAAAAACTTTGATTTTCTATTTAAAAAGAAAAAAGATACCACCGACAAAACAAAGGTGGATTTATCCCAGCTATCAAACAACCTGATCAACCAGGTATTGTATAAAATTCCGGATGACCTGACCTTAAATAATTTCCTGATTTCGTTCACCAATGACAGCAGCAATTTCAAATTGCTTACACAAGCTGCTTTAATAAAAAACGGGCAGCTTACTTCAACTATCAATGTAAATAATGGAGCAGCTATCTGGCACGTTGCAGGCAGAATGCACCCATCCGATAAAAATATAGACATTAAGCTTTATGCAGATGGCAAGAAAGTTGAACTGCCTTATATTGAAAGAAGGTATCATTTAAAAATAAACTTTGATACTTTAAGCACCCGCCTTAGTAAAGTAGAACATAGCAGCGGGGAAACCCGGATATATGGCTATTGGGGCGTTAAAAATTTACTTATTAATCAGCCGGGATTGTCTTCCAGTAATATTGTGATACCCACAGCTGGCATTGATGCAAATGTATTTGTTGGTGAAAACTATGTATCAGTGGATAGCTCGTCTGTTATCCATCTCAAAAAAATAACCGCGCATCCTTATATAAAGTACACGCTTAACCCGGTTAAGATCTACGAGCTAAAGGTAAATACGGGCTGGCTGGACGCGCAAGATCTTTTTAATTCATTTCCTTCAGGGATGTTTGACTCACTTGAAGGGATACAGGTTGCCGGAAAACTGAATTATAACCTGAATATATTTTTAAACGCAGCCCATCCCGATGATGTGGTATTCGATTCGCGGCTCAGTAAAAATGATTTCCGTATAATTAGTTACGGTAAATTGAATTTGACCCGGCTAAATGGTGTTTTTACGTATATCCCGTACGAAAAAGGCAAACCCATGCAATCGCGCCTGATTGGCCCGGCTAACCCTGATTTTACCCCGCTTGACGAAATATCACCCAATCTTCGCAATGCAGTGATGACGGCTGAAGACCCTTCGTTTTACAGGAACCATGGCTTTGTTGAAGAATCGATCCGTAAATCACTGGCTACCGATTTTAAAGAAAAAAAGTTTAAGCGTGGCGGAAGTACTATCTCCATGCAGCTGGTTAAAAACGCCTTTTTAAGCCGTGAAAAAACACTTACCCGTAAGATTGAAGAGATTCTGATAGTTTGGATGATAGAGAACAACAATATCATGACCAAAGACCGGATGCTGGAGGTGTATTTTAATATCATCGAATGGGGGCGCAATATTTATGGCATCGGCGAAGCATCGCATTATTATTTTGGCAAAGCACCATCCGAACTAACTATAGGGGAAAGTATTTATCTCGCCAGTATTGTTCCTCATCCTAAAACGGGGCTTTACTCCTTTATGCCGGATGGTTCTTTAAGGCCCGGGCTGGTAGGCTACTTTAACCTGATCGGCAATTTAATGGCAGGGCACGGCCAGGCGCAGCGCGACAGCAGTAACTACGGCTTTTACACCGTTCACTTAAAAGAATCGCTACGGCGTCAGATAGCCCCGGTTACCCCTGCTGTTGCCGATAGCCTGCTGAATCAAAATGATGATGACGTTGCCGTAAAGATGGTTACTGAACCTGAAAAGAAACCTGGTTTTTTCCAGCGCCTGTTTGGTAAAAAAGACACTGTAGCCAAAAAAGAAGCGCCAAAAGCACTAAAAACACTGGATCCGAAGGAGAAACTGAAAGCTGATATTGAAAAATTAAGGGATCTGGAAAAAAAGAAGGAACTGTTGATTGATACAGCCGGCAAAACCAAAAAAGAATTACGGCAGGAAAGGCGCCAGCTAAGAAACGATGAAAAAGATCAGGAAAAAGCATTGAAGGATGCAGCCAACCAATAGTTTTTACAATTTACAGCTCCATGACTAATTTAAGTGTTTAAACATATATTTTTGTGCAAATATTAAAATTATGTCACTTATAGATAAATTAGAATGGCGTTATGCCACCAAAAAATTCGATCCTAAAAAAAAGTTGAGTGCCGAACAATTGGACAACCTGCTTACTGCTATCCAGCTGGCACCATCAGCACACGGCCTTCAATCATATAAAGTACTGGTGATTGAAGATCCTGAAATAAGGGAACAATTAAGAGAAGCTGCTTACGGCCAACCCCAGCTAACACAAGCTTCACATGTGTTGATTTTCGCATCCTATACTACCATCGATGGTGAATTTGTAAACGATTTTATTGGCAATGTAGCTAAAATACGCGAAGTTGGCATTGAACACCTGGAAGCTTACAGGCAATCCATAACCGGCTTTGTGGATAGGTTAGCCGAGGACCAAAAAATTACCTGGTCGCATAAGCAAGCCTATATTGCGCTGGGTGTTTTATTAACAGCAGCAGCCGAAATGGGTGTTGATGCTTGTCCGATGGAAGGCTTTGCAGCCGGCAAGTTTGATGAAATATTAGGATTAAAGGAAAAAGGCTTAACCGCTACGGTAATGGCTACCGTTGGTTTCAGGGCTGCCGATGATGAATTCAGCAAATTGATAAAAGTACGCCGCGTAAAAGAAGAATTATTTATCCACGTTTAATACCAGGATAATTTAAAACGTTAAAGGGATATATTGCTGATGGTCAGCTTTTATATCCCTTTTTATTTTTACCCCCCTGATGATTTCCTTATAAATATTTTTGATTTTAAAATATGTTCCTTTTTTTGAACAGGAATGTCTTTATTTTCGAGTTCGTCAAATAATAAAGTGGCAGCCTTAATTCCCATTTCAAAAGCAGGCTGCGTAATTGTTGACAATGCAGGACACAATAATGGTGCAATGCCTAAGCTGGAGAAACTAATCACCTTTAAATCACCGGGGATATTTATATCAATGTCGTTACATACGTAATAAGTTGCAAAAGCCAGGCGCTCAACCGAGCTAAAAATTCCGTCGGGTTTAATTTCTTGCAGCACTTTCTTTAATATGCCATAATTTTCCTTCTCGTCGTTACTGCAGTCAATAACCAGGTCGTCATCAAAAGGAATATTATGCTTTGCCAGTGCATCAACATATCCCTGCATTCGAACTTTCCCTATAGAAATACTTTTATTAACAACCAGGTAAGCCACCTTGCGGCAGCCTGTTTCTACTAAGTGTTCTGTGGCAGAAAAACTGCTGTCATAGTCATTGGTAGTAACTTTTGCCGCTTCAATATCTTCGTAAACACGGTCGAAAAACACAACCGGTACATTTTTTTGTTCCAGTTTTTTTAAATAGTTATGATCATTCGCCTCGCCGGATACCGACATGATAATACCGTCGACTTTGCCATTGTTTAAGTAATTTACAAATGATACTTCTTTTTCAAAAATATCATCAGTACGGTATAATAATATATAAAAGCCTTTTTTTCGTGCGATCTCTTCAATGCCATTAATAGCCTGCGAAAAAAAATCATTGGCAATTTCCGGAACAATTACTGCTATCGTACGGCTTTTTTTATCTCTCAGGTTACTTGCGTAATGGTTGGGTAAAAAATTATGTTCGCGCGCAAATGCTAAAATTTTCTCTTTGGTGTCCTTATTAATATCAGGGCTTCCGTTAAATGCCCGGGAAATGGTGGAAGTGGATATCTTTAATTCCTTGGCCAGTTTCTTAATATTAATATTATCCATAAGCTATGATAGTAGGTTTTTAATCAATCAAATGTAATAAAAGTCGTTTATTGTACTTTAAATCTAAAGTATTATTCTGAAAATTTCGCTGGATTAAATTCAAAGTGCTTAATTATAATTAGTTAAATTTAACTATTAATTATTATTGGCATGTGCTTTGTACAGTACAACTTGTTAAAACACAATGCGATGTCAAAGAAAATATTAATTGTGGATGATAATATGTTAATGATTGAAGTGATGAGCTATATATTAATTAACAACGGTTATGAAGTAATTGCCGCATCCAACGGAGCCGAAATTTTTGATAATATTAAAATCAACCATCCCGACCTGGTGATACTTGATGCCCGCTTACCAGGCATTAACGGAGAAGAAATATGCCAGTTAATTAAAATGAACAAAACCACCCGGAATCTACCAGTAATAATGTGCTCCGGAGATGATGAACCGACTCATCAGTCCTTAAAACAAAAAGGTGCGCCGGACGATATTTTACAAAAACCCTTTGATATTAATAAACTCATCGAAAAGGTAGAATACCAGCTGGCAGCCTGACTACCTCAGATTCCTCAGCTTATAAACAAATTGGCAGCTATTGCTCCTAATAACCCGATACCTATTCGCTAAATAATATGTAGGCGCTTGTGGCAGAAACAGCCATAACTTCCCCTGTTATTTTTCTTATTCCCTTTTCATTAATACCATTTTCATTCGCAGCTAAAGTCCAGTTACCGGCAGGTATTTTGACCGCCCGTTCATTTGTGTTTCCATTTAAAACAACTAAAATATTTTTCCAGCTATCACCATTGGCATTATTGCTTATTGTATAAGCTATCAAACATTGGTCGCCCGTTTCAATAAACCTCAAATTATTGCTGATCATTTCTGTGGATGGCATCCTGAAAGCCGGATGGTGTTTACGCAAGGCAACTAATGCTTTATAGTATTCAAATACGGCCTTGTATTTGGTTTTTCGGCTCCAGTCAATCTGGTTGATAGAATCCGGCGCATTGTAAGAATTAGCTATCCCTTGTTTGGTCCTTAGCATTTCGACACCTGAGTGTAAAAAAGAAACTCCCTGAGAAGTAAGTACTATAGCATTGGCAAGTTTGTCCATTTTTATCCGGTCATCTTCACTAGCTGTAGGATTGGAGATTTTAAGCCTGTCCCATAAGGTATTATCATCATGGCAGGACACATAGCTTATTGTTTGATAGGGTTGCGCCGCCCAGGGTGCTTTAGAATAATTAACTTTACCGTAATCAACCTGCTTATTGGGAGTTGAGGCAACTATGCCAAATTTCACACTGCCGGCTTTCCCTGTCCCGCCGCTTACAAAACCTTTTTCTTTCAGGTCTCCCCAGCCTCCTTTTATACCATCGCGTATATCGTCGCTAAATACGGCCACTTCGTGTACCATCGCTATATTCTTTTTCACTGCCCGTAGATCTTCCGCCAGCGGACTGTTGCCTGCTGTCCACCCTTCGCCATAAATAAAAATGGTCGGGTCAATTTTATGCAGCGCATCACTGATCAGGTTCATGGTTTCAATATCATGCACCCCCATTAAATCAAATCTGAATCCATCTAAATGATATTCCTTTGCCCAATATACTACAGACTCAATCATGAATTTTCTGACCATAGCCTGCTCAGAAGCTACTTCATTACCGCAGCCGGTGCCATTTGAATAGCTGCCATTGGCATTATGCCGGTAAAAATAGCCGGGCGCAAACTGGTTAAAATTGGAGTTGGTATCGCTGGTATGGTTATAAACCACATCAAGGACAACACGCAGTCCATTTTTATGCAGCGTTTGCACCATTTTTTTAAATTCCTTTATCCGCACATTCCCATCATAAGGGTTAGTCGAATAACTGCCCTCGGGTACGTTATAATTTAGCGGATCATAACCCCAGTTATATTGATTGGCTTCTGGCTTTGTTTCATCTATAGAGTTAAAGTCGAACGAAGGCAGCAAATGCACGTGGGTTACACCAAGTGCTTTGATATGATCGAGCCCGGTAGCTTCACCGTCAGGGCTTTTGGTGCCGGTTTCGGCCAAACCTAAAAATTTGCCTTTATGTTCAATCCCTGAATTTGGACTGATAGAAATATCACGGATATGCGTTTCATAAATTATAATATCTGTAAAGTTTTTAAGCGCAGGCTTTTTGTCGTTTTGCCAGTTCTCTGGATTGGTCGAAGCCATGTGGGCCACCATGCCGCGTTTTCCATTAACGCCAACCGCTTTTGCATAAATATCAGGGCGTTCCTGCAGCCATTTGCCATCCTGCATCACCTGGAAGGTATAGTATTTATTTTTAAGATCACGTTTTATGGTTAACACCCATGTACCCTGAATGCTTTTAACCATGCTTGCCGTGTTAATTGGCTCTCCGCCGTCACCGGCATTATATAAACGTAATTTTACTTCACTTGCTTTTGGCGCCCAAACCTTAAACGCTGTTTGTGACGGCGCATAATTAACTCCGAGATCGTTCCCGGTATACACCGGATAACCGTCAAATGGTATCGCTTTTTGAAGCGGACTGAAAGCCGTAAGCATATTTATAAGTACAATGGCAGATATATAGTTAAAGTATTTCATAATTGGTTATTTATGGCAGATCCGACGACGCGGATTACGGCATAAATATACTATAAATTGGGATTTAAAGAAGATGAGCGGAATTGCTAAAGGCAAACGCATTGAAAACTTACATATGGTTTAATATATGGGGATGCCCGTTTTTATGCCGGAAGGATAGCCTCGGATGGGCAATGTCATTTAAGTTAAGGGGCCTCAATAATTCGCCCCCCTCTAATCTCCCTCAGAAGAAGTCCGGAGTCCTTTGGAGGAAGGGCTGGAAAAAATAATCAGTGGTGCACCGGAATAGTGCACCACTGAGGTATCATCATTTCTTAGAATTTAAGATTCAAACCCAGCAAAAAATTTGCCGGCGCCTGCGGGAAAAAGTAATTGTAATTGACCACTTTACCGCTTTCAATATCCGGGTAAGTGGCGCCGTTTGCTTCATATTTTTCATTAAATATATTGTTGATCAGCAAGGTAACGCCAATATTTTTAACATCCTTAATACTGAAATTATAACTCAAACGAACCGCATTCACAAAATAGCTGTTCAGGTAACGGTTAGATGCCGGATCCGACGGTGCATAACCCGGCGGGTTAATATTTGATGTATTATCCAAATATTGCTTGCTCACATATTTGCTGATAAAGGCGATCTCCCCCCCCGCTAACGGACGGAAACTGATGGTACTTGAACCCACAAAATCCGGCGAAAAGGCTATATCTGTTTTGTTATAGGTATATTCAACCATGGTATTGCTATCATAGTTAAATAAATATTGCTGGAAGTTTTTCACCTTATTGCTGCTTAATGAAGCAGTAGCCGACCAGGTTAGCTGCTTGCTTATTTTTAAACTTCCGTCAAACTCAAGCCCTTCGCGGTAACTGTTTTTTACATTGCTGCGTATCTGGTCGCCCACGTCATTTAAAGCGCCTGTTAGTACCAATTGGTTATTATACAGCATATAAAAAGCATTTATACCGCCAGTAAATACCCCTTGGCTTGTGCGGTAGCCAAGCTCCCAGTCTTTTAAATTTTCCGGGCTCGGGCGGCTATTTGGAGTTGACTGGGTATAATCATCCCGGTCTGGTTCATGATTGCCCACAGCAAATGAAGCATATACATTATTCTGGTCGTTAAATTGGTAAGTTATTCCGGCTTTTGGATTAAAAAAGTCGAGATGTACCTGTTGCTGAACGTTCTGTAAATTATCATTATAACCTAAAAACGAATAATAAACATGGCGGTATTGCATATCGGCATATAGGGTAACTTTCCCTATGCGGTAATCGGCTTTGCCAAAAACGTTGAAGTCTTTTTTATCAGCGTCATTTCGCGCGTACTGATAATCAGGCGGAATATTGGTGCTTTGCTGTGTCCATTCAATATTATCATAGTGCGCACCTTTATATTCATTATATGCGCCGCCAAGGTCAAAATTCAGATTTTTCTGTGCCTTATATTTTAAATTATAAGTAACACCGTAAAATTTATTATTGAGCCATAAGCGCCGGGTAAGGTCTGTTGTTTTAATGGTATCACTGCCAATAATTACCGGGCTTATACCATAGTTTGCCAGGTTTTGTGCCGGTTGATACTCCTCGTAATAGCCAAAGCCATGCGTATAATGCAACCCTCCGCTAAATGAAAGTTTGTCTGAAATTTTTTGATCAACCAGCAGCTGATAATGATCCTGCGTATAATTATCTGTCTGATTTTTATAATAGGTGCCGTTAGGTTCAAGGCCCAGCCCGTTATAAGTGCGGTTGCCTGCCTTTAAAGTATCTTCGGGTATGCCGTTCCATGCCTGGTAGGTGTGCTCGGTTCCGCCGAATGTTACAAACCTGATCACAGTATTTTTACCATAATAGGCCCCTGTTAAAAAATACGATTGCAGGTTTGACGATGCACGGTCAATATAGCCGTTGGAGTAGATCCTTGACAATCTTCCGTCAAAGCTAAACTTGCCGTCAAGTAAGCCCGTACCCATGTTTATGGTATTTTTCACAGTTCCGTAGGAACCCACTGAATTATTTAGCTCGGTATAAGCAGTGTCTTGCCGGGTAGCAGTTTGGATGTTAATACTCGCACCAAAAGCACCGGCACCATTGGTCGAGGTGCCGACCCCACGCTGTATCTGTATATTATCAACAGAAGATGCAAAATCGGGAATATCTACAAAATACGTCCCCTGTTCTTCCGAATCATTATACGGGATACCATTAATAGTTACATTGATACGCGTAGCATCCGATCCGCGGATATGAATGCCCGTATATCCTATCCCCGCGCCTGCATCCGAGGTGGTTACTACCGATGGCGTTTGGCTCAGCAAAAAGGGAAGGTCCTGCCCCAGGTTATTTTTGGCGATGTCGTGCTTGTTTAAATTAGTAAACGTAGTAGGCGAGTTTTTTGCCGCCCGGGTACCGCTAACGGTAACTTCCTCTGTTAAAACAGTACTGTTAACAAGCGCAAAGTCGTTTACTGAATTTGCAGTCAGCGTTAATGATTTTTTAATGGTTTCGTAACCGATATAAGATACCGTTAATGTGTACGAGCCACCGGTAAGGTTTTCCAACCGGTACTTTCCATAATTATCAGCAATTACCTTTACAGGAGAATTTAAAATGCTGATGGTTGCGCCTGGCAGTGCTTCGCCGGTTTGCTGGTCCGTAATTTTTCCAGAAACAGAGAATTGGGCCGATGCCAGCACAGGCAGCAGCAAGGCGAATAACGCCGTAAGTAAATTTTTCACAATAATTAAAAAATTAAATTAGTTAAACCATCTGCCGCATCAGGGCGAATACGCAGTACACTTAACTTGTTACCTCTCCCTACGCCGGCATTACCCGGATCAGGTGTATGTTGCTTTGTTGTGGGTTGTATGTTGCGGGTTGTAAGAATGTACTTACAACTTTCAACTCCTAACTTTCAACTATAACAACAACGGGTTTGATCTCAGCCTGTCTTTCAGTTTGGTAAATACGCTGCAGCATATTTGCGACCAAAGCAAGGCACCCCTTGAGAATTATGGAGCAAAGGTATGTTTTCATTTCGGAATTTGGATGTTCAATTTCGGATTTGTTAAGGTAATTTGTAAATTTGATAAAAGACGAGATCATTATGATAAAAGAAATCGAACTCAAGGAAAAGTTGATAGAAAAAATCAACAATACCCATGATGTGGAATTATTACAACAATTATCCGAAATAATTGATTTTGAATTAAATGAGGTTTATAAATTGAGCCCGGAAGAAAAAGCTGCTGTAAAATAAGGTATGGACCAAATTGATAATGGGCTATTTTTTACCAATGAAGAGGCGAACAAGATAATTGATAAATGCTTAGGGAGATAAAATGGTCTCCAAGAGCCGTTTATGAATGGGTTGAAATTTTAGAATACTGGAAAACCAGAAATAAATCCAACTCTTATGGTTTAAAACTTGATCGGTTATTTAAAGAAGGTTTTGATCAAATTGCCAAATTACCCGAGCTTGTAAACCTACAGACGAATCTCTAATTGTGAGAATAAAAATACTTCGAGATTATTTAGTGTATTATCGCATTCAATCTGAATATATTGATATTTTAGCTATCCGGGACAGCCGCAGAAATCCCAAAAAAATCAAATTATAGAAAACATCTTTTATCTACCTTTCGCCTTTATCCTTTTCGCTTTCACCTCAAAAACGTACTTTTGCAAACTTTATAAATCAGTACCATGTTAAGAACACATACTTGCGGCGAATTAACTATCAGTAATTTAGGCGAAACGGTTACCTTATGCGGCTGGGTGCAAAAATCACGCGACCTGGGCGGCACTACATTTATTGACATGCGCGACCGTTATGGTTTAATCCAATTGGTTTTAAATTCTGATACTGATGCTGCCATTCGCGAAAAAAGCCGCGAATTGGGCCGGGAGTTTGTAATAAAAGTAACCGGTAAAGTATTAGAGCGCTCAAGTAAAAACGCAAAAATGGCGACCGGCGAAATCGAGATCGCGGTAGCTGAACTAGAGATATTAAATTCGTCCAAAATCCCTCCGTTTATGATTGAGGACGAAACAGATGGCGGCGAAGAGTTGCGCGCAAAATACCGTTACCTGGATCTGCGCCGTAATCCAATCCGCAACAACCTGATGCTGCGACACAAAATGGCGCAGGAAGTCCGCAAATATCTGGATGGCCGCGATTTTATAGAAGTAGAAACCCCGGTACTGATCAAATCAACGCCCGAAGGAGCCCGCGATTTTGTAGTACCAAGCCGCATGAATCCTGGCGAATTTTACGCCTTGCCACAATCGCCTCAAACATTTAAACAATTACTGATGGTGAGCGGTTTCGACCGCTATTTCCAGATCGTAAAATGTTTCAGGGATGAAGACCTGCGGGCTGATCGTCAGCCGGAGTTTACACAGATAGACTGTGAAATGGCTTTCATTACCCAGGAAGATATTTTAAATATTTTTGAAGGGATGACCCGCCACCTGTTTAAAACAGTGAAGGGAATTGATCTGCATAGTTTCCCCCGGATGCAATACGCCGATGCCATGCGTTTATATGGTTCCGATAAACCGGATATCCGTTTCGGGATGCAATTCGTTGAACTGAATGACATTGTAAAAGGTAAAGGCTTCAGCATTTTTGACAATGCCGAACTGGTTGTCGGCATCAATGCAAAGGGCTGTGCCGACTATACCCGTAAGCAAATAGATGAACTGACCGAGTGGTTAAAACGCCCGCAAATTGGCGTTACCGGCATGATCTATTGCCGTTATAATACCGATGGCACCTTAAAATCATCGGTTGATAAATTTTATACTGAGGATGACCTTACCAACTGGGCAGCCGCTTTTGAAGCTGAACGCGGTGATATCATGTTTGTACTGGCCGGACAAGCTGATAAAGTTCGCAAACAGCTTAACGAACTCCGCCTGGAAATGGGCACACGCTTAGGCCTGCGCGATAAAAACACATTTGCACCGTTATGGGTGCTTGATTTCCCTCTATTGGAGTGGGACGAGGAAACAGGCCGTTATCATGCCATGCACCATCCGTTCACCTCTCCAAAGCCTGAAGATATTGCTTTATTAGATACTGCACCCGGCGATGTAAGGGCCAATGCATATGACATGGTGATCAACGGTACCGAAATAGGTGGCGGTTCTATCCGTATTCACGACCGCGCCCTGCAGTCGCTGATGTTTAAGCATTTAGGCTTTTCCCCGGAAGAAGCGCAAAAACAATTTGGCTTTTTAATGGATGCCTTTGAATATGGCGCTCCTCCGCATGGTGGTATTGCCTTCGGCTTCGACAGGCTGTGCTCTATTTTTGCTGGACTGGATTCTATCCGGGATGTGATCGCATTCCCTAAAAATAATTCAGGTCGCGATGTAATGATCGACACGCCTTCCACCATCTCTGATGCGCAAATGAATGAGTTGAAGATCAGGACGACGGCGTAAGGATATGGAAACAATAATCATTTCTGGAAACTTATGTCCCCGCAGCCTCTGAGGGGAAAAAGTAGTTATATTTATTTGTGATCAGAACCAGACATGATTTAACCGATAAAACCTGGTTTATACCTTTTACCTGTCATCAATGGTTGCAATTATTTGAAATTACAGATTCCTACCACCTGGTATATAGCTGGCTTAAACTTATTGATCATAAATGCCGAATAAAAACGCTTGCGTTTGTTATCATGCCGAATCATCTTCACATAATTATTCAATTTCCGGAATCTGTTACTAATCTTAACACCATAACAGTAATGGCAAACGTTTTATGGCTTATGAATTAATAAATTTATTAAAAGGTAAAAACCAAGAGGGGCTTGCTTCAACGCCTTTCAGAAGATTGTTCGGATAAAGAAAGATTAAATGGACAAAAGCATAAAGTATTTGAACCGTCCTTTGATGCTAAGCCAATATATACATTAAGTTTCCTGCATCAAAAGGTTGATTACATACATCATAATCCGGTTAGCGGGAAATGGAATCTTTGCGGAGAGTTTACCGATTATCTGCATAGCAGTGCTGCCTTTTATCATGATGAAAAGCCGCATCAATTAATTGGTATTACAGATTATCGCGAACTTTGGGACATAATATAATTGAACAGCGCAGAGAGACCCTGCGGGGACGGAAAAAAAATATTGGTTTGAAAACTAATTTGAAGTGCAGATATCCCAGCTTATCTTTTTTAAAAGAGTTTGATCACATTGTAATATAATTAATAATGCTGTAATGTGGGTGAAAAATTGACGTGTGCTTATACACAATAACCAGATTAAATTAAAAACATATGTGATATGGCAAACCTAAATGATATTGGATTCTAAGTACTTCAAGTATATAGTATATTGCCGCAACGCCAGTAAAAATCATCAAACATAAATTGAGGGTGTAAAATAAACTGTGTCAAAGAGTAAATAATTACCTTTAACATAGTTTAGATGAAACAAGAAGA
>JAQBOU010000254.1 GCA_028287865.1 Mucilaginibacter sp.
CTTAAACTGATCAGGGGTAATTGCAGTAAGATTAATTAACGCCGGATTTATTATTCCGGATAACAAAATACAATTTTATTTATGAAGCAGCATAAATATCCGTTATTACCCAGGGCAAACGCATTAAAATAATTCTATCCATTGTCACTCCAGAAACAGTTGTATGGAGGAGGCTCCTAATGGAGCCCTAAACTTTTCCGTTTTCTTTTCTATAAACAGGAGGCTTCGCCGGAGCCCAATAACTCATTTGTAAGATCAATTTGACTCCGTAGGAGTCGCCTGTCTATAGAAATGATACAATTGTACCCTATTATGGCTCCATAGGAGCCTCCTTAAACTAATTTAATTCAACATTCCAGATTATTTTAATGCGTTTGCCTCTGCCTTATTACCTTAATAAGCACCGCTCATTAATTTACAGTAAAATCACCGTCACAATTACTTAACAATTGATACTCAAAACCAAAAATTGTACCTTTGCGCTAAATTTAAGGGACACCCAGTTGATGAAGTTGAATATTGATTACCAGGAAAAATTCCAGTCGCGGCATATAGCTCCAAATCAAGCAGATACCGCCCAAATGTTAAAAGCCATTGGCGTAAACTCGCTTGATGAATTAATCGGACAAACCATTCCCGAAAAGATCAGGTTGAAAGCCCCATTAAACCTGCCTCCCGCAAAAAGCGAGTTCGATTATCTGAACACACTAAAGCAAACAGCTTCAAAAAACAAAGTATTTAAATCTTTTATTGGCCAGGGCTATTATGATGTAATAGTGCCGGGTGTAATACAACGCAATATATTAGAAAACCCCGGCTGGTACACACAATATACTCCTTACCAGGCCGAGATAGCACAAGGCCGTTTACAAGCTTTGCTGAATTTCCAGACTATGGTAATTGACCTTACCGGTATGGAAATAGCAAATGCATCTTTACTTGATGAAGGAACAGCCGCTGCGGAGGCTATGTTTATGCAATACAGCCTGCGTAAAAATCAAAACGCAAATGTGTTTTTTGTATCTGAAGAATTGTTTCCGCAAACCATTGATATTTTAAAAACACGAGCACAGCCTTACGGAATTGAATTATTGATCGGCGATCACCGCACAGTTGAACTTAATGATAATATGTTTGGTGCCATTGTTCAATATCCTGCCGGTGATGGCGCTGTTTATAACTATACGGACTACGCTGCCAAAGCACATGAAAAAGGCATCAAACTAACTGTTGTAGCCGACATTATGAGCCTGGTGCTTTTAACGCCGCCGGGCGAGTGGGGTGCAGACATTGTAGTAGGATCAACCCAGCGCTTGGGTGTACCTATGGGCTTTGGAGGGCCGCATGCCGCATTTTTTGCTACGAAAGAAGAATATAAGCGTTCTATTCCCGGCCGTATTATTGGGGTTACTATCGATAGCGCCGGTGATTATGCGTTACGCATGGCGCTCCAAACCCGCGAGCAGCACATCCGTAGGGATAAAGCCACCTCAAATATTTGTACTGCACAGGCATTACTGGCTATTATGGCCGGTATGTATGCAGTTTATCATGGCCCTGCCGGTATAAAACTGATAGCCGAAAGAATCCATGGATTAACCGTTTTACTAGCTGAATCGTTAAAAGAACTTGGATACGAACAATTGAACGAATCCTTTTTCGATACCTTGAAATTCGATTTGGGTACTTTAGCCGGGCCAGTACATGCTGAAGCTATTAACAATGAAATGAATTTTCATTATAAGGGTTCAACGGTAACTATTTCAGTGGATGAAACTACTTCTGCAGAAGATATCAAAACCATCGTACGCTTTTTCGCAAGGGTAAAAGGCAAATCATTGAATGATGTTAGTTTCGACGAGCTCAAAGAAAATGTTCAGACAGC
Source organism: Mucilaginibacter sp. (assembly GCA_028287865.1). GTDB lineage: Bacteria > Bacteroidota > Bacteroidia > Sphingobacteriales > Sphingobacteriaceae > Mucilaginibacter. The sequence goes on from JAQBOU010000254.1 coordinate 1,886, forward strand.
CATCCCAACTGACCTGCAACGCCAATCAGTATATTTAACACATCCGCTATTTAATTCGCACCATTCAGAGCACGAGATGCTGCGGTATATTAAATCATTGGAAGCAAAAGACCTGTCGCTCTGCCATTCTATGATCGCACTGGGTTCATGTACCATGAAACTGAATGCAACTACAGAAATGGTTCCGGTTACCTGGGCCGAATTCAGCAAAATGCACCCCTTCGCACCAACCGACCAGGTAGGCGGCTACATGCAGCTTTTCGATGAATTGAATAACTGGCTCAGCGAGATCACCGGTTTCGCAGCTATGAGCCTGCAGCCAAATGCAGGTGCACAAGGTGAATATGCCGGCCTTATGGTGATTCGCGCTTATCACAACGACAGGGGAGATAGCCACCGTAATATTGCGCTTATTCCATCATCTGCACATGGCACTAACCCTGCTTCGGCGGCTATGGCTGGCATGAAGATCATTGTGGTAAGATGCGATGATAACGGAAACATCGATGTTGCTGACCTGAAAGCAAAAGCAGAACAATATAAAAATGAGCTATCATGCCTGATGGTTACTTATCCATCTACCCATGGTGTATTTGAAGAATCGATCATTGAGATCTGTGAGATCATTCACCAAAATGGCGGACAGGTTTATATGGATGGTGCTAACATGAATGCACAGGTTGGTTTAACCAGTCCTGCTAATATAGGTGCAGATGTTTGCCACTTAAACTTGCATAAAACATTCTGTATTCCTCATGGCGGCGGTGGCCCCGGTATGGGACCAATTGGGGCGGCAAAACACCTGGTGCCTTATTTACCTGGACATGCAGTGGTTAATATCGATAAAGGAAAATCAATCCACGCGGTATCATCGGCGCCATGGGGATCCGCTTCAATACTTATTATTTCGCACGCTTACATAGCCATGATGGGCAGCGACGGGCTTACCGATGCAACCCGTTATGCCATATTAAATGCTAACTATATTAAAACACGGTTACAGCATCATTACCCGGTTTTATATACAGGTGTAAATGGCCGCTGCGCGCACGAAATGATATTAGATTGCCGTTCGTTTAAACAATTTGGCGTAGAAGTAACAGATATTGCCAAACGTTTAATGGATTATGGTTTCCACGCGCCAACGGTATCTTTCCCGGTAGCCGGGACAGTTATGGTGGAACCTACCGAATCAGAACCTAAACATGAGCTGGATCGTTTTTGCGATGCCATGATCTCCATCCGTCATGAAATTGATAATGTAGAAAAAGGCATATCAGATAAGGTTGATAATCCTTTAAAGAACGCCCCGCACACTGCTTCGGTAATTACCGCTAATGAATGGGAACATCCGTACACCCGTCAAAAAGCAGCCTTCCCGCTACCCTATGTCGCTGCCTATAAATTCTGGCCGTCTGTAGGACGTGTGAATGATACATATGGCGACAGGACATTAATTTGCTCGTGCCCGCCGTTAACAGATTATGAATTTGAAGAAAGTGAAGTAACCACTCCCGAATTCGGAACGTGAAAACAGCAGTGAATTTGGAAAATATTTGTAATTTGAGGCTCCTTTAAGGAGCCTTTTTTTATGATCGCAAACACCCCACCTCCGCCCTATTATGCTGTTATCTTTACCTCCCTTCGCACAGAAGGTGACGACGGCTATGGTTCCATGTCAGAAGAAATGGCCGAGCTTGCAATACAACAACCGGGGTACCTGGGTATAGAATCTGCAAGAAATGAAATTGGCATCACTGTTTCCTTTTGGCGCTCGTTAGACGACATTAAAAACTGGAAGGCGAACTCCCGGCACCTGGTTGCCCAAAAAACCGGTAGGGATAAATGGTATGAGCACTATAAAGTAAGAATCTGCAAGGTTGAGCGTGATTATGAGTTTTGATAACTCGTTTAAATAGCTAAATTTATTCCGCACAATTTAAATCCGCGTACATCCGGAAATTAAACTAACATCTGAACATTTAGATTTACATTCATTTGCACATCCACTTTTCACCGCCAAAAAACCTAATCTCACCGACTTCTTTAAACAACTAACCTAATTCAGGTTGTAATTTTTTATTAGCAGATTAATTTTACATCAGAATTTAAATCAACACAATAATAATTAAAGAAATGGATGCTTATCAAAACTCATACGCCGCATTTGCAGACATGACTACGGAAGAATATAGTTTTCTGCACCACGCTTCTGCCGGACTTACCCAAAATCAAACGCAGACATTTATGGCTGTTTATAACAGCCGCAGAAAAAACCCAATCGATATTTTACTAGCCACTTTGTTAGGCTTTTTAGGCCTTGCCGGGATACAAAGGTTAATGACCAATAATATTATTTTAGGGTTACTTTATTTATTTACCGGGGGATTGTTTGGAATTGGAACCATAGTTGACTTGTTTACTTACAAAAGCATTGCTAATGATTATAACAGGCACCTGGCTTATGATTGTTACCAGATAGCTAAAGTAGCAAACTAATTAAACAGGGAGATCAATATATATTAACTGAAAAACTCCCTGCTCTATCATATATCCATTCAGAAAAAAAGGTGAAGGTTAAAGGCAAAAGGTAAAAACTTTACCAAAGCGCGCAAACTTCACCTTTATCTTACTTCCCAATTGATTTATCTCTTACAGCCTTAAACTCCGATCCATTTTTCCAGCCGGGGAAAGTAGTTTCATTGGCCAGTTTATTACCAATATTAAAAAGCATGTTAGCTACCTGGGCCATTCCGTTTGCATCCATAGCAGGCGAATAATTATCTGATGCCTGGTGATAGTGCTGTTCACCGTATTCTTTTTGCTTTTGTTTTCCCCACGCCGCACCATGTGCAGTGCTTTCGGCACCATTATTCAAATCAAGCGCAGGAACGCCAACCTTGGCAAAATTAAAATGATCCGACCTGTAATAGCCTCCGGCTCCAGGGTTTTTATCCCCTGTTATTTCTTTGTTATGAGCTTTAGCGTAATCCGCTACATAATCTTCCAGGTCGTTCTGACCTTTTCCGGTTATAGCAAAGTCATTTGTTTCGCCATAGTCGCCAAGTGCATCCATATTTAAATCGGCTACGGTTTTATTTAGCGGATAGATAGGATGCGTGGCATAATATTCAGAGCCAAGCAGACCTTGTTCCTCAGCAGTTACGGTTAAAAATACGATGGTGCGTTTAGGTTTATCTTTTTGCAGTGTAAACGCTTTTGCCACACTTAAAACAGCAGCAACGCCGCTGGCGTTGTCAACTGCGCCATTATAAATACTATCTCCTTTGGCGTCGGGTTTACCAATGCCAAGGTGGTCCCAGTGAGCCGTATAAAGGATACATTCATCGGGACGGTCGCTACCTTTTAAAACCGCTATTACATTATGCGACGTAGAATATTTTAGTTTAGTGTGTACAGTTAACGTAGCATTTAAATTTAATGGTATCGCTTTAAAATCCCGCTTGCGGGCAATAGCGCGTATATTACCTGTTATTCCGGCAGCCGAAAATAACTTTTTCGCAGCATCTTCTGTAATCCAGCCTTCAACCTTACACCTCGACATATGTTTATCTTTTTGCTGCAGGTAAAGTTTGGCACCCGCAAAACTATTTGTAACCACGCTCCATCCATAGCTTGCCGGAGCAGCTTGATGAACGATAATTATTCCTGCTGCACCCTGCCGGGCAGCTTCTTCATACTTATAGGTCCATCGCCCATAATAGGTCATAGTATCTCCTTTAAATAAAGTATGGTCGCCCGATTTAAAGCCCGGGTCGTTAACCAGTACAATCACCGTTTTACCTTTTACATCCAGCCCGGCATAATCATTCCATTTATATTCGGGCGCTACTATGCCATATCCTGCAAATACCAGCGGCGATTTTTTTAGCTGTAATGTATCCACTTCCCTGCGGGTAGAAGCAACGAAATCTGTTAAATAATTTAAGCTGATGTTTGTTTTTTCACCTGTTATCTGCATTGTTGCAGATGGGGTACTCGTAATTTCAACCATTGGCACATCCTGAAAATAACTGCCGTTATTCCCCGGTTCAAGCCCTATACTTTTAAATTGGGAAGATATATAAGTTATGGCTTTTGTTTCGCCGGCAGTGAACGGCTTGCGTCCCATTAATGAATCAGCAGCCAGCACGGCAATATGACTTTTAATTTCGCCAGCTGTTACCGGGTTAGTTTCCTTGTGCTTACATCCCGCAAATAAAATCACTGCAGTTACAAATAATATACTCGTATTATATGGCTTCATAAGTTCGTTGTTAATCTCAAATGTAATGAAAAAGCCATACCTGCAAAAGCTGTAGTTTTTGTGTAACGACTTAATTGCGCAAAGGGGCTAATTACACCAAGTTAGTTCTCTTCTGCAGCTACGTTGTAAGCAATCAGATCCGGCCAAAAACGGACAGCCACTGTACCAAAATGATGCAGTAAGCCAAGAGAATACTATGCAACTACTTGACAATATGTATTTTAAAGAAGCGGCACATTCTTTGCCGCATTCTTGAAAAGAAACAAGGAGGTAATAATGAGCCATCGCAAACAACCTGAACGCCGTACCTTTTTACAGGACCGCTTAGATATTTTAATAAAACTCCAGCGAAGCGGAAAGGCCTCTTTTAATGAATTAACAGAATTGGACGAGATCGTAAATTCCGATCCTGCTATCATGAAAAAAATAATCCTGGAAAACATGCTCGTGGAAAATACAGATGAGTTCACTGATCCTTCTGATACTCTCCACAAAAAAGATGAAATTAATGTACAAACAATAGTCCGCCCCGGTTTACTCAACCGTATCACGTCGCTCATTAAAGCCATTTTTACTTCCCAAATATCTGCTGTAAAGCTCAAAATGCTGACCCAAAGAATGGCTTTTATTTAAAAAGCAACTTGGCAAGCTGAATGCTAAAGTGACCCTATATTAATTATAGAACCATGTTATGCTTTATTTGTACGACGTATTTTAAATAAACATTAGATTTTAATATTTATTTATAAAGGCTTGATTATATGAAATTTACGTTTTATATTTATTGACCCTAAATTTTGCTATAGCATGATCCGTACACGTTTTAAGAAGATACTTTTAGTTGCTTCAGCTATCTTTCCCGAACAACTGATAACCGGCTATACCCACATAAAGCATATTACTGCCATAAATAATATTTTCCCATCAATTTACGAGTTTAATCCCGACCTGGTTATTTTTGATTATGATTTTATGGGCAGTGAAATGGAAAAAGTTGTACGACGGATTAAAGTGAATAAGTTTTATACTAAGCTGAAGATATGCTGTTATAAAAGTGTTCCAAACGAAAAAACGGATAGCTTGTTAAAAACGCTTGGCGTCGACTATTTCTTTTATCAGGAAGACATCAAAACACATAAACAAAGCAAAAATGTACCAAGCAGCTTTAGCTCAATGTTTGATACATCCATTATGAAATGGATCCCGGCGTTTCGCATCGGGCAATAACGATAGAAGCCGCATCCATTTTCGTCCGCCTGCGTATCACTACCGTACGAAAACGAACAGTTTCGTAGTACTAAAATTTACACATCTAACTAAAAATCAAATATTTATAAAAAGGGTATCATATTGGCATAGTGGTATAAAAACAATAAAGATGATGACCACCGATGTTCGTTTAATAGCCATGTGGGATGGCTGCTTAAAAAATGACCGTAAACAACAGGAATTGTTATATAAAAATTTAGCCCCTAAAATGCTGGCCGTTTGCATGCGTTATGCAAATGACAAAGACGAAGCCCAGGATATTTTACAGGAAGGCTTTATAAAAATGTTTAATAACGCCCATAAGTACCGCGGCGAGGGCAACCTGGAAGGCTGGATTCGCCGCATTATGGTGCATTGTGCTATCTCGCGTTACCGCAAGCAAAAACAATTGGTTTTAGTAGAAGAATTGCCGGAAACCAGCAACTCGCTCAATAACGGTTATAACGCGCATGGGCTGGAGGTGAAGGATCTGTTAAAGATGATACAAAAGTTACCTCAGGCTTACCGCTCCGTGTTTAATATGTACGCCATTGAAGGCTACTCGCACCAGGAGATTGGTAATAAACTAGGGATCACGGAACTATTATCACGTACCAACTTGTGCCGCGCACGTGCCATTTTAAAGAACATGGTTAATACGCTTACAGGTAGTGAGCAGCATTGTATGACAGGATAGCGCCGCTTTGAGCCCTTAATTAATATTACCTGTGCCTTGCTCCCATCACGAACGTGATCTCCCCGCCGTTCATAATATCGGCATGGCTAATCGCATACCCGTTCAGCGGCTTGCCATTCAATGTTATTTTTTGAATATAAATATTCTTGTTGCTTTGATTTTTAACGTTGATGGTGAAAGTTTTGCCGTCCCCAACCTGTATCACCGCATGGTTAATTGCCGGGCTGCCAATTGCGTACTGATCTGACCCTGGCGCAACCGGGTAAAAACCTAAGGTACTAAAAATAAACCAGGCGCTCATTTGCCCTGTATCATCATTACCACCCAGGCCGTCTGGCGTTGGCTTGTATTGAAGTTTTAATATCAGGCGGATCTTTTCCTGGGTTTTCCAGGGCTTATCGGTCCAGTCGTACAAATAAGCATCGTGGTGCGATGGCTCGTTGCCATGCACATAGTTACCGATGATGCCATCACGGGTAATGTCTTCGGTTTCGGCAAAATATTTATCCGGCAGGTTATAGCTAAACAGGCTGTCGATGTAAGTAACAAAACGTTTATTGCCACCCATCGCTTTTATCAATCCTTCCGGGTCATGCGGTACATACAGCGTGTAGTTCCAGGCGTTGCCTTCAATAAAGCCCTGGTTTATGGTGGTAAACGGATCAAAAGCTTTACGGAAAGTGCCGTCCGTTAACCGGGGGTGCATAAAACCGCTTTTAGGGTCGTACACATTTTTCCAGTTTTGAGAGCGTTTTATAAACTCGTTATAAACATCCATGCGGTTTAGTTTTTTAGCCATCTGGGCTATACACCAGTCGTCATAAGCATATTCGAGGGTGGAAGAAACAGAATTTCCATTTTTTTCGTCCGGGATATAACCCCGGTCTATGTAATCGCCAACACCTTCATAACTGCGGTGGTTTGCAGTGGTAACGCAAGCGTCCAGCGCTTTATTGGCATCAAACGGCGCATTGCCTTTAACAACCGCATCAGCCAGTACCGATACGCTGTGATAACCGCTCATACACCAGTTTTCATTGGCCGAGTTGCTCCATATTGGCAGCATGTGCTCTGGGCTCTGGTCAAAATGCGCCATCATACTTTGCACAATGTCGGCATTTCTTTTTGGCTCAATGATATTGAACAGCGGATGCAGCGCCCTGTGCGTATCCCATAAGCTAAAGGTGGTATAATTGGTGAAACCCTCGGCTTTATGTATATCCTGGTCGAGGCCCTTGTACCGCCCATCCACATCCATGTAAACGGTGGGGTTTATCATGGCATGGTACATCGAAGTATAAAAATTCATCTTATCATCATTGCCGGCATCTATCACAATTTTATGCAATTCGGTTTCCCATTGTGCCTGGCCATCGTTCTTCACTTTATCAAAATCCCAGCCCGGTACTTCGGCCTGCATATTGTTTAAAGCGCCATCCATGCTCACCGGCGACAGCGCCATTTTTATCTTTATCTTTTCGCCTTCTGTAGTTTTAAAATCAAACCATGTTTTAAGCTGACGGCCCGCCATCTCCGGGAAATTCTTTTCCCGGTTAAACTTGCCCCAAAATCCTCCATAAACCTCCCTTTTCGAAAAGTTTTTATAACCCATCTGTATAAACGGTTTTGAAAAGGTCATTGCAAAATACAATGTGCGGGTGCGTGCCCAGCCATTGGTTTGCCGGTAACCTACTACAGTACTGTCGTTTATCCGCCTTAAATAGGTCCACACATTTTTATCGGGATAATTATAAATGCCTGCCATCAGGTCGAGGATGATATGGGCATTGTCTGATTTAGGGAAGGTATATTGATGGAAGCCTACGCGTGTACTGGTAGTTAGCTCAGCAATAATATTGTCCGCATCCAGCTTAACTTTGTAATAGTTGGCCTCGCTCACTTCATTTTGATGCGAAAAGGCCGACCGGTAGCCGCTACCCGGTTTATCAGCCGTGCCGGGGTTTAACTTCAACGGACCAACGGTAGGCATCACCAAAAAATCTCCCAGATCCGAATGGCCTGTACCGCTGAAATGGGTATGACTAAAGCCTACGATCGTTTTATCGTCGTACTGGTAACCGGCACAGTACTTATACACATCCGGGTTATATTTACCATTCAACTCATAGCTTGGGGTATCCGTTTCGGGACTCAGCTGCACCATGCCAAACGGAACTGTAGCGCCAGGGTAAGTATGGCCCATGCGCTGCGTACCGATGATAGGGTGTACATATTGAACCAGGTTTTGGGTAGATTTTGTTTGTGCTGCCGCGATAAGCGTTGAGCAGCCAAGGAGGACGGTCAGTAGTTTCTTCATTATGCCAGTTACGATCAAAAGCCAAATATAGCAGGATTACGGGATTATTTGAATGCTGTAACGGCGGTTTGACAATTTGGTCATTGACCATTATATCACCTTGTCATTGCTAGGCACGAAGCAATCGCATGCTACACAGAGCGACTATGTATGCTTCCTTTTGTCTGAACCAGGATTTATTTGATTTAGAGATTTAAGGATGAAAGCGGGTAAATTAATGGTGTATGGATATCCTGGCACAATCAGGCATTACTTTGGGCCATATTGTCTGAATCGGAATTTACAGAATTTACGAATTACCGGAATTTATAAGGATAATAAGCGTTATTGAAGCGAATTCAATACATTCTTTAATTCTGTAAATTCCGATTCAGACAAAAGAAGAATAATATTCTGCAGTCTTATATTCATGTAACATCTTACAGCTCTACACTTGCCATATAAAGCGACGCATTAAAAATAAACTTCAGTGGATGCTACTAAGGTAAGCAGTTCTAATATAGGTTCAACTTCAAGCCCGCTTGCCCAAAGCTGGGCATCGAATTTTTTGAATGATTCCAATGTCGTCAAAACCTGGTGAGCCTCCTCATTTTCAAACTGGTCAAAGTGCATAAACGTTTTTCCGTCGGGCAGCAGCCAGCAGCCGTATTTTATCCCCGGATTATTCAACTCTTTTAATTCCTGCACAATGGCGGCAATGTTTGCCTGGTTTATTGGCGCAAATTGCGGCGTAGTGGTGTATTGTACGCTTACTGTTTTCATAGTGATGTGCAATTATTAACAGTAAAGATAATAGCTAATCAGCACTAATAAACCAAAAAAATCCACCTCCGTCATTGCGAAGAATGAAGCAATCTCTAAATAGGCAAATCAACGAACCGTAAATTAATCAGTAAACTAAAGCTGGCTGTTATCTCCGAAAATGCATTTATCAGTTTGACTTATAAGCCTTTGAGATTGCTTCATTCTTCGCAATGACGTCCGGAGAATCTGAAAACTTACTTTTATATCAAACCCCAATCCTTTTAGCTACATTTACAAAAAACAGCTATTGCCATAATGGCATAATATCCAGCCAATTGTAACAACGGTATGTGTTTTGCAGTCCAATTGTAAATCACAACAATTAAGCTAAGAAAATATCATCATGAAAAATCTACTAATAGTATTAGGTGTTATTATATTCATTTGCCTGATAGGCGGATGCAGCTATAATGGCATGGTATCCAAAGAGGAAAATGTTAAAGCCAAATGGGGTTCCGTACAATCGCAATATCAACGCCGCAGCGACCTGATTCCTAACCTCGTAGCTACCGTAAAAGGCGCCGCCAATTTTGAGAAAAGCACACTGGTTGAGGTTACCAATGCACGTGCAAGGGCTACCTCTATACAAGTTGACCCAACCAAGCTTACTCCTGAGACCATCCAGAAATACCAGGCTGCGCAAGGGCAGTTAAGTACTGCGCTGGGCCGTTTGCTGGTGGCATCAGAAAACTATCCTGCGTTAAGGGCTAACGACAATTTCACCACTTTACAGTCGCAGCTGGAAGGCACCGAAAACCGTATCAACGTGGCCCGTATGGATTTTAATGCTGCCGTACAAGATTATAATACTACCGTACGCTCGTTCCCTGCCGTTATAACCGCCAGGATTTTCGGGTTTACCGAAAAAGGCAGCTTTGCAGCAGAAGCCGGGGCTCAAAACGCACCGAAAGTATCATTTTAATTTGGTGAGCGTTGTAAGTGAGTAGTGAATAACCGGATAATATATCGCCTCACTACCCACTACTCAACCACTCACTATTAACTAATTATCATATGGCCGTATTTAACGACGAGGAGCAACAACGTATCCGCACAGCAATAGAAGAGGCCGAAAAGCACACTTCGGGGCAGATACGGGTTTGTATCGAAAAAACCTGCAGTGAAAGCGTGCTCGACCGCGCTGCAAAGTATTTTCACCAGCTGGATATGCACAAAACAAAGTTGCGCAACGGGGTGCTCATTTATCTGGCCACTGTGGACCGTAAGTTTGCCATTATCGGCGATGCTGGCATCAACAAAGCAGTACCCGCCAATTTTTGGGATGATACCAAAGAGGATATGCTGCAGCATTTTAAATACGGCAACCTGGTTGAAGGCATTGTTACCGGGCTGAAGATCTCGGGCGATCACCTGCAAAAATACTTTCCGCATCAGTCTGGCGATACTAACGAACTATCTGATGATATCGCCTTTATGGATGGCGAATAAACCTAAAACGATGCTCAAAAAACTCACGATACTATTTTCGCTGCTGCTGATCGGCTTTATGGCCTTTGCACAGCAATTGCCTCCCAAATCAAGCACCCTGGTAACAGATTATACCAACACGCTTTCAGAAGGGGATAAGCAGCAGCTGGAAAGCAAGCTGGTTGCCTTTGACGATTCCACTTCAACACAGATAGCGGTAGTGCTGATTAAATCGGTTGGCGATTATGACATTAACGATTATGGCCTGAAACTTGGCCGCGCCTGGGGTATTGGTCAGCAGGGTAAAAACAATGGCATAGTGGTATTAGTTGCCATTGGCGACCGCAAAGTGACCATTCAAACCGGTTATGGTGCCGAGGGCGCGGTGCCGGATGCCATCACACACGAGATTATCCAGAACGATATCACCCCGCGTTTTAAACAAAACGATTATTATGGCGGCTTAAATACCGCTACCGATGATTTGATGAAGTACATGAAAGGCGAATATAAATCGTCTAAAAAGCCACAACAGCCACAACAATCGTTTGGCGGCAGCATTTTCATAGTGCTATTTATAGTTATTTTTATATTGATCCTGATCTTCCGTGGCCGTGGCGGCGGTGGCGGCCAGATTTATGGCGGCCGGGGCGGTGCAAGTCCGTTCTGGTGGTTCCTGGGCGGCGCGTTGCTGGGCAGGGGCAGTGGCGGCTGGGGAGGTTTCTCCGGTGGTGACGGCGGAGACAGTGGCGGTGGCGGTGGTTTCGGAGGATTTGGCGGCGGCGACTTTGGCGGCGGCGGA